>NZ_VPCD01000020.1:0-75782 GCF_013418345.1 Acinetobacter sp. YH12144
TGAGGATCAGAAAGCTTGTTTGAATCGATGTATTTCATCCGCAGATTATGCACGAATGCTAAGAAATCCGGAGTGCAAATATTAACCAAAAAGAAGATCGTTTTTTGATTTATGAAAGAGATCTAATAAAATTTGAAAATGTAACTAAGGCAATACTATCTAATTTTATATTTATTCTAATATATGCATTTTAGGTGCAAAACAATAAATAAATTTTTAGCATTGAAATAATGCTTTAATATAAAATTAACCTAAATAAAATCTATTTTATTTATAATTCCCCGACACCTTCACATAATTCTGCGCTGAATAAGGCAAGAACGCTTTTTCTTTATCTGTTAAAGGTCGAACTTTCTTAACGGGACTGCCCACATATAAATAACCACTTTCTAGAACCTTATTAGGTGGAACCAGTGAACCAGCACCAATCATCACATCATCTTCAACAATTACATCATCTAAAATAATCGTACCTATACCCACCAAAACACGATTACCAATACTACAGCCATGCAATTTTACATGATGACCAATTGTGACATCTTCACCAATAATCAGTGGAGAACCCTCAGGCTTATCGGCTTTTTTATGACTCACATGCAACATTGAGTGGTCTTGCACATTAGAGTTTTTACCAATACGAATATGGTTTACATCACCACGAATCACAGCAAATGGCCAAACAGAGACATTTTCAGCCAATACAACATCGCCAATCACCACTGACATTTCATCGATATAGCAAGAGTCAGCAATACGTGGAACAGTGTCTAAATAAGGGCGAATGTTTTGGCTCATAGGAAAGTCATCTACAGGTTTTTAGGCAGTATAAAATAAAAAAGCACCTAGACCGAAATCTAGATGCTTTCACTTTAGTCTTAATATCGAGTTTTCATCAAACTTAGAATAAGTTGCTAAAGAATTGTTTGATGTGATCAATCATTTTTGCAAAGAAACCAGCTTCTTCAACATTTTGTAGAGCTACAAGTGGTTTTTCAGCAATGACTTTGCCATTAAGCGTTGCAACGTATTTACCGACCACTTGACCTTGTTTTAAAGGAGCAGTTAATTTTGGTTGAACAACCAATTGAGTTTTAATGGCGTTCGCTTCGCCTTTAGGCATCGTCACGTTAAAGTTTTCAGCTAGACCTACTTGAACTTCATTGTCTTTACCGTACCAAACTTTTGCTTTTGCAAGCACTTGTTTAGCAGGTTGAACTTTTACAGTTTCAAAGTTTGCATAACCCCAAGCTAAAATTTCACGTGTTTGAGATGCACGCTCGTTCATGCTTGGCGCACCAAAGATCACTGAAATTAAACGTAAAGGACCACGTTTAGCTGAAGTCGTTAAGCAGTAGCCAGCTTCTTCAGTATGACCAGTTTTTAAACCATCTACACTTGGGTCAGTATAAAGCAGGGCATTACGGTTGCCTTGCTTAATGCCATTGAACGTAAATTCTTTTTCAGAATAGATCGGATAGTATTTTGAACTGTCATGAATGATATGTTGCGCTAGAGTCGCCATATCTTTGGCAGTCGAGAAATGACCTTCAGCTGGCATACCTGTCGCATTGATGAATTGAGTATTCACCATGCCAATACGTTTCGCTTCTTGGTTCATCATGTGGGCAAAGGTGCCTTCATTGCCAGCAATATGTTCTGCCATAGCTTTAGAAGCGTCGTTACCCGACTGAATGATAATGCCACGTAACATTTCTAATGCAGTTGCAGTACCGTTGAGCGGAACGTACATACATGACTCAGTGCTACTGCCGCGACACCAAGCCGACTCATTCATACGTACTTTTTCATTTTCAGTTAGTTCACCGCTTAACAACTTTTGTTCAATGATGTAACTAGTCATCATTTTTGTCATTGAAGCAGGAGCTAATTTTTCGTTTTCATTTTTAGAAGCAAGGATTTGCCCTGTCTCATAGTCCATCAGCACATAAGATTTATTATTTAATTCAGGTGGTGCAGAAAGGACAGTTGCCGCGAATGAAAAACTAGGTGCAAGTAGTAATGCGGCAAGGGCGGTTTTTCGGGTCATTCTGGGTGGTTCCAATAACTTAGGTATAAGCACAAAGAGCCTAGCATTTTAGGACAAAGCTAGGCTGACTTCTACGGGTGAGAAAGGCTTATTTTAAAAGTATTGTAACCAATTGGTATTATTTGCTGTAAGCAGTCAATTCTTTGCAAATCGCACCATTTTTCTTATCGCCAGCTTTCTTTGCATCAGACTGCGCTTCTTTTAAAGCGTCTTTAAAACTTTTTTGTTTGCTGAGTTGCTGTAAAGCATTTACTGGGTTCTTTTCATTCGGCATATATTCTTTAGCTAATTTTGCATAACCCGCTTCAAACTTTGGTTGATCTTTGTCATTCACCAATTTTGGGCAGACTTCAGATAGTACATAGATAGCTGCAAGTTCTTGACTAGTCACTTGAGGTGTAGGGGTGACTTCAATTTTTTCATCTGCGGCATGTGCAGACATGGTAGTGAAAGCAAAAGCAGAAAGGCTAAGGGCACAAAGAGATTTTACAAAGGAGTTTTTCATTTAAATAACCTGTTAAATAACCTAAAAGATATCAAATAGCTAAAATTTATTAGCCAAGCTTAATCATATTTTGGGTAGAGATCAGTAGAAAATTGTATTGAAGCTGTTTAGAAATCAATACATTGTGAAAGAAAAAAGGATGAGGCTATAAGGCTTCATCCTTTTTTTGGCAGGTTTGATGCAATTAGGACTAACCTATTGAGAGGGCGTCCAAATCTGAATGATCAATTAACCTTCATAATTTAAAACGTCATCACAAACTGATTTTTGTTCAGCTTTATCAGTTTCTTTAGCAGCTTGACGTGCTTCTTCAAGAACTGATTTATATTCGCTGTCAGACTGTAGTTTTTCTAAAGTCATTGATTTATCAGAATAATCAGCAAGATATGTTTTAGTGAGTGCTTGAATGTTGGCATCAAATTTTGCATTTTGACCAATAATCGCAGGGCATACTTCTAACATGACTTGTGCAGATGCAATGTCTTCTTTTACGATGGTATTGGCTTCTTCTTGAGTGAAGTCATTGTCTGCGACCACAGTTTGAGTCATGCAAGCTGCTAGAGCAAAGCCCAATAAACCACGAAGTGCTACGGTTTTATTCATTTTGTACACACACATTTATGCTGGATGTTGAAATGTAAATATATATAATTATTCATATATTTCAATAAAATGTTCTTGCGAGTCATTTTTAATTTTTTAGTAATGGAAATTTAGTTGTGAATATATTAATTGCCAATGATGATGGCGTTTTTGCTCCCGGTATCCAAGCTTTAGCACATGCATTGCGTCCTCTCGGTCGTGTGGTGATTGTTGCACCTGAAAGTGAACGCAGTGGTTTTTCAAGTGCACTGACTTTAGATCGACCATTACGACCTGTCGAAATTGCACCAAATATGTGGGCGGTAAATGGCACACCTGCGGACTGTGTGTATTTATCAATGAATGGTCTGTTCGATTTTGAATTTGATTTGGTGGTGAGTGGGATCAATAGCGGCGCAAATCTGGGTGATGATGTGCTGTATTCAGGGACGGTCGGTGCCGCATTTGAAGGTCGTCTAATGAAACAACCTGCGCTAGCCGTGTCTTTGGCTGGGCCGAATGTGCGTAGTTATAACAACCCTGAAGATTATGCCGTAGCTGCACAATGGGTGCATGACTTTATTGCCAATGGCTTACCTGCGCTACCTGCACGACATATTTTTAATATCAATATTCCAGATGTCGCTGAACTTCAAGGCACTAAAGTGACCTATCAAGGGCGACGTTTACAGTCCAAACCGATTACCAGTCATGTAGACCCGCGTGGTCGTCAAGTCTATTGGATTGGCTTGGCAGGTGAGGCTGTGGCAGAGCCTAAAAAAGGCTTAACCGATATCGAGTCAGATTTCTTTGCCGTGGCAAATGGTTATGTCAGTGTAACGCCTATACAAATGGATGCTACAAACTATGAGATTTTGAATAACTTACACGCAGAGTTATCTAAAATTTAAGTATTAGTGTTATAACTTTGTGAAAATGGTTATGCCGCAACTTTTTTAGAGTGGATTTTTGCTAATCTTAGCCCATTCATAATGACTATATTTGAATTATTAGTGAGGAAGATGATGTCCCTGGTGTCACAATATCGCGTTATTACCGCTCCTGCAGCATTATTTAAGACCCTTGTTTTATCTGCTGCTGTGGTTACAACTTTGGTCATGACTGGCTGTGCGTCAAAACCACAAATTAATAATGCGACCCGTTATGCGACTGCTCCGGATTATTATACAGTTCGTTCGGGAGATACTTTAAGTGGCATTGCCGCTCGCTATGGTTTGAGCTATGTCAGCATCGCAGAAATGAACGATATTGCCCAGCCTTATCGCATCTATGTTGGACAATCCATTCGCCTTAAAAATAGTGGCTCTCGTCGTACGACGTCTACACAAGCCATGACTCAAGCGGCACCAATTCAACGCCAAACGATTGCAATGCCAACGCAAACAGCGCCCGTGACTCAAGCTTCAACCACACCATCGACAGTGACTCGAACTACAGTTCCAACGCCTGTGGTCAGTTCTTCAAGTTTACGTTGGGTGAGTCCAGTATCGCGTCCTACGGTATTACAAGGCTATAACTTAGCATCGAATGTGAAAGGAACACGTTACGTAGGTAATACAGGTGATCCTATTTTTGCAGCAGCTGATGGTCAAGTGGTCTATGCAGCCGATGGTCTTAAAGAGTACGGCAATTTAATTTTGGTGAAGCATATTAATGGCTATATCACTGCATATGCACATAACAGTAAAATGAATGTCAAAAGTGGCGATACTGTGAAAGCAGGGCAGCAAATTGGTGAGATGGGTTCATCGGGTACCAACCGCACGATGCTTGAGTTCCAAGTGCGTTTAGATGGTAAACCAATCAATCCAACTTCAGTTTTACCAAATAATTAAATATATAATGCAAAAGCAAAATATCCCCGTATAATACAATGAGTTGCTTTTATCGAAAGATGAAGCTTCTCATAAGTTTATGAGGGAAATTTATGTTAGATCAACTTCGAGCAATGGGTGTCTTTGCTTGCGTTGTGGAAAAAAATTCGTTTAGCGGTGCTGCTCGTGAGTTAGGTATTACCACGAGTGCCGTGAGTCAGCAAATCCGCTCACTAGAGCAGGATATGGAAGTCATTCTTTTACATCGTTCAACACGTAAGTTAAGTTTGACAGAAGCTGGACAAGCTTTTTTTCATAGTTGCCAAGAGATGCTATCTGCCGCAGAGCGCGGCAAAATTCGTATCAATGAACTTCGTGACGACTTAGTCGGTGAATTACGTATTGCATCGACACCAGAAATTTGTGCGAATCATGTGATTCCTGCATTGTCACATTGGATGTCGGCACATCGCGGTTTATCCGTTCATCTAGAAGCAGATAATCAATATATCGACTTAATTGATGGCCGCATTGATATTGCGTTACGAATGAGTTCAAAAATTGATGATCAACAGTTTCATGTGGTGCCATTGGCACATGTTGAACAAGTTCTCGTTGCAGCACCAAGCTATATCAACCAAACCAGTTTAATTACACGACCAGAAGATTTACAAAATCATGATATGGTTCAAATAAATTTGGTTAAAAACTTTCAGCATTTTGCATTTGAAAATGCAGTGACTAAAGAGCAGGTTGCATTGGATGTGCACTCCCGATTTACAACAAATAATGTATTTGCTGCAAAAGCAATGTGTCAACAAGGACATGGCATTGCAAGAATATTATATCTAGATACGCAAAAAGACTTATTAAACGGTTCTCTTGTTGAAGTTTTACCAGAATGGCGTTTACCATCATTTACTCTATATGCGGTGATGTCTAAACGTGATCAACAGCCTACTAAAATTCATCGTTGCCTAGATGCATTAAAATTGTATTTCAGTCAATTACCAGGCGGACGTGTATACCAAGAAGCCTCATAAAAACAAAAAAATTTGAAGAAGATATAAAAAAAGCCGCAATTAGCGGCTTTTTTTACTTTCGGCACATATTACGCTAGAAAGTTTTTCACCATTTTAACAATGCGTTCAATCAAGATATCCGCTTGTTTTTTATTGATGTTCAGCGTAGGTAATAAACGAATCACAGAGCCTGCTGTTACGTTAATAATCAAGTGATGCTCATCACGTGCAATATTCACAAGTTCGCCACATGCTTTAGGTAATTCAATGCCGACCATTAAACCAAAACCACGAACAGTCACGTTTTGCTCTGCAAGTTGCTCTGTGAATTGCTCAACAAGATACGCACCCATATTTGCAGCATTTTCAACAAGGTTTTCTTTTTGAATGGTATCAATCACGGTATAAACCACACGTGAACCTAATGCTGTACCGCTATAAGTTGAACCGTGGTTACCCGCTGTTAAAACGCCAACACCACGACCTTGAGTCATGACTGCGCCGATAGGGAAGCCATTACCCAGACCTTTAGCTGTAGTTAGCACATCAGGAACAATATTAGTGTGTTGATACGCAAAGTATTTACCTGTACGACCATTACCTGTTTGCACTTCATCAAGCATCATTAACCAGTTGTGCTGATTACAGATTTGACGAATTTCTTCTAGGTAGCTAAAACCCTGAGGTGCAGTATTTACACCACCTTCACCTTGGATCGGCTCAACCAAAATCGCTACGATGTCAGGGTGGTGAATCGCCGCTTCCTCAATCGCTTCGATATCACCGAAAGGTACACGGATAAAACCTTCAACCAATGGGCCAAAGCCTTCTTGAACTTTTTTGTTACCTGTTGCAGATAAGGTTGCCATGGTACGACCATGGAAAGAATGATCAGCAACGATAATTTTTGGTGTTGCGACACCTTGCATATGACCAAATTTACGTGCAATTTTGATTGCACCTTCATTTGATTCTGCACCACTATTTGAGAAGAAAACCTCTTCCATACCCGCAACTTCTGCTAATTTTTGCGCAGCAGCCGTTTGCCAAGGCACTTCAAATAAGTTACTGGTGTGAATGAGGGTCGCTGCCTGTTCAGCAATTGCTGCTGTAATTGCAGGATGTGAGTGACCTAAACCACAAACAGCGATCCCTGTCAGTGCGTCTAAGTATTCTGTGCCATCTGCAGTATACAGGTGAGCACCTTGACCTCGGACAAAGCTGATCGGTTGGCGGCCAAAGACTGGCATCAAGTGCGATGGTTGATCAGTTTGTACTGGGGCAAGGGTAATGTTATTCATGACTAACTCTAATTTGTCAGGTGATTGAAATAATATAGAGGAGACGCCATATATATATGAGCATCAAGAGGTCTATATAAGCAAAATATGACTCACTTGAAAAGCTGAAATGTAAATAAAACGTGAAATATTGCTTTAGTCATATTGTTTTACTCAGTTTTGGGTATAATGCGAAGCAGATTTATTGAGGATATATCAATGACTGAACAAGCACGCGATACAGAAGCGTTAATTCGTGACCAAATTGCTAAACACGCAGTTCTACTTTACATGAAAGGCACTCCACAGTTTCCACAGTGTGGTTTCTCTGCGCGTGCAGTAGAAGCGCTCAGTCAAATTGGTCGTCCGTTTGCTTATGTAAATATTCTTGAAAATCAAGATATTCGCGCAACTCTTCCACAAATTGCAAACTGGCCGACTTTCCCACAATTATGGATCAATGGTGAGTTGATCGGTGGTAGCGACATTATGCTTGATATGTTCCAAAAAGGTGAATTACAACCTTTAGTTGAACAATATAGCCCAGCTCCGGAAGCTTAATTGGATATGTATTTGATGATTTTAATCATTGGATACAGATAAAAATAGCGCCTTTAAGGCGCTTTTTTTATGACTTAATTATCAAAAAAATCGGAGTTTATGCGTTTTCCACCATCCTCATAGGCATTTAAAGCACAATGAGTGGTGGAAAAATCAACAAATGAATAAACTCATCGAAGATTTATGACGGATTGTCTTCAGTCGGACTTTCCTCAATGACTTGCTCATTTTCAGCAGTACTGTCTTGAGCTTCAGACTTCTTTGCCTTTTTATCTTTGTCCTTTTTTGACTTCTTCTTTTTTTTCTTTTTCTTTGGCTCTTCTTCCTCAAACTCAGCACCATCTTCAATCGCTTGCCAGTATTCAAGTTGCTCCATGACAGCAGCGTAGATTGAGCCTTTGCTATAACGACCTTTTTTATCAAGAGTGCCTACTGGACGCGCCATCAAAATTTCTAATGCTTGGTCAATGGTATCTATGGCGTGAATATGGAATTGACCTTGTTGCACAGCTTCAATCACATCTTTGCGTAACATCAAGTGCTGCATATTTTGGCGTGGAATAATCACACCTTGCTTGCCTGTTAACCCTTGTAATTTACATGCATCATAGAAGCCTTCAATCTTGGCATTTACCCCCCCAATCGGTTGAACTTGACCCAATTGGTTCATTGAACCGGTGATTGCCCATGATTGATCGATCGGTAATTGGCTAATAGCGGAAATAAGAGCTGAAAGCTCTGCAACAGTTGCGCTGTCGCCATCTACTTGGCCATAGCTTTGCTCAAAGGCAAGGGCAGCAGAAAAATGTAAAATTTGTTCACGACCAAAGTGTGCCTTTAAGAAACTCGACATCAGCAGGACGCCTTTGGCATGTAAAGAACCACCGAGTTCTACACTACGCTCGATATCTAAAATATCGCCGCCGCCTTGATAAACCGAAGCCGTTAAACGTGACGGTAAACCAAATTCAACATCAGCATATTGAATCACAGAGAGGGCGTTAATCTGCCCGAATCGATGACCTTTGGTTTCGATTAACTGTGTACCGCGAGTGAGATCTTGCCAATATAATTCACGTAAGTAGCCTAGACGGTATTTACGATGATCAAGAGCGGTGTTGATATGTGTTTCTGTCACCATTTTATCGCCAGCAAGTGCTGCATGATGATGTGCTTCACGAATCAAATCACCTAAGGTGAGGGCATGTAATGACAAAGAGCTTTGATCTTCAGCTTGACGACTTGAATCAGTTAACAGTGCAGCAAGTGCTGTACGGTCAAATGGCAGAAGTTTGTCTGTTTGCACATAGTCAGCAATCAGCTGCATATATGCCTGCTCATTAATGTCATTACGTTGTAATGTATCGGTAAAATCGGCACGAATTTTAAAGACACTGCCCAGTTCTGGTTCGAGTTCTAAAATATCGTAATAAATATCAGGTTCAGCAAGCAGGATCACTTTGATATTTAAATCAATAGCTTCAGGCTCAATCGAAATACTGCCTGTCAATGTAAGCATATGTTCAAGTGAAGACAGCTTTAAATGTCCTGACTTTAATGCACGTTTTAGACCTTGCCATGCATAAGGCTGCTCTAAAAGTTGTTCAGCTTCCAAGATAAGGAATCCACCATTGGCCTTATGCAGTGCACCAGGACGGATTAATGTAAAGTCTGTGGTGATGGTGCCATTTTGGGTCAGTTGTTCGACATGACCTAGCAAATTGTAATGGGTTGGGAAATCTTCAAAAATAACGGGCGCACCAGCATTTGGTTTGTGTGTGGCGATAATGTTAGCTTGGTAGCGAGATGGCACGCGGTTAAATAGGCCAGGTGTAAAGTCATCTTCTTCTTGCTCAAGCACAAACTCAACATTTTGAATGATGTCATCTGCATATTGCTTCAGATAATCTTCCAAGCCTTCAACCATGCTGAATTTATTTTGAATTAGATCAATACGCGGCATTACAACTTGTTTAGCAATTTCACGGTTTAAAACCTGAACTTTATCGCGTGCGTCATCTTCAAGATCACCAAGATGTAGACCAAGGCGTTCAAGTTTTTTATCCATATAACGGACGTTTGACGCAATTTCAGCACGTTGTTTGCTGCTTAAAGCATTGATGTCTTCTTTCGACATTTCTTGGTATTTGTTATCGACCAAATGCATCGGAACGAAACAATGATCATCATCCTGAGAAATCAGTTTAAGATCGAGCTCTTCACCTTCTCGGGTTAATTCAACTAAAGCAAGATGTTGTTCATCACCAGCATGTTGGCGAATCATTTCAATGCGATTGTGATAGGTTTCTGCGGTGAAGCGACGTTCAAGCTGTTTTAATATAGTTTGCCAACTTTGATGTAATAACGCTTGGAATTTTGTCGCTTGACCAGAAGGAAGTTTTAGCGCAATCGGTTCACGCGGAAACTTAAAATTATTGACATAGACCCAGTCTGAAGGCGTTGGCATATTTTTAGCGTGTTGTTGTAATAAGCGCTTAATCATGGTGCGCTTACCTAAGCCTGCGGTACCTACAGCAAAAATGTTATAGCCTGAATAGGGTAATGCAATGCCAGCCTCGACCGAAGCTCGGGCACGATCTTGTCCTAAAAAGTCATTAAGTGGTTTGATCCGCTTGGTAGACGTTGGTATTTTTTTTAGCTCAGGTGTATGCGTCAGCTGAAGTGGCTGCAACTGGGTTTTAGTTAAAGTATTCTGTATTTCGGGTTGATCAAAAGCGCTCTTTAGTGTCGTTACTGTTTCTGCTAAGTTTTTTGTGTTGGCTTCATTAATGGTAGTTGATAAAGAAGAGTGAATTTGTTCAAGTCGCTGGGTCACTGTTGAATCCAAAAAACTAAAGAATAGAGATATGTAATTAAGGTATACAGGTTTAATGCCAAAGATCAAGCAACAGCATGCGAAATATCGATAAAATAAAACAATGATTTCATAAATGTTGTTGAAACCGTTGTCATTAAGCGCTTGAATAGCAACATTCGATTTTGACAAAAATAACTGAGTCATGACAACACAAGCTTCAGGATGGAAATCTGCTTTTACTGCATTTTTAGACCGACGTGCGCTGATTATGCTTTTTCTTGGCTTTTCGGCCGGTATCCCAATTTTACTGATCTTTTCCAGTTTATCGCTTTGGTTAGGTGAAGCAGGAATTGATAAAAGTGCAGTGACTTTTTTTAGTTGGGCAGCGCTTGGCTACTCATTTAAGTTTGTTTGGGCGCCATTAATTGATGAGTTGCCTGTGCCATTTTTAACTAAACAACTCGGACGGCGCCGTGCATGGTTGTTGATCGCTCAGGTTCTCATTATCTGTGCAATTTGTATCATGGCATTTTCAGACCCAGCTTTAGGGCAAAGCTATATTTACCAAATGGCTGCTGGAGCCGTATTACTTGGTTTTTCTGCCGCAACGCAAGACATTGTGATTGATGCGTATCGTATTGAGTTGGCAGAAACTGAAATGCAGACCGTTTTAGCTTCGACCTATAATGCAGGTTATCGTATCGGCATGATCGTGGCAGGTGCAGGGGCGTTATTTTTGGCTGCATATTTAGGCACGGCCAAAGGTAACTATATTTATGAAGCTTGGAAATATACTTACCTTGCAATGGCTGCTGTGATGGTTATCGGTATTATCACAACTTTATCGATACGTGAGCCGCAAGTTGACCGTGTACAAAAGCATTATAAACGGACCGACTATTATCGTTTAGTCGCTGTATTCTTTGCTGCGGTGGTTGCCTTTGTCTTGAGTTATATCTATTCAGGTGTAGCGGTTGAAAGCTTGAAAGAGCAGTGGCAAATTTCAGACTCATTCGCCTTGTTCTGTTTAGAGGCTGTACGCTTTATTGGTTCAGCTGTGGTTGCTTTTGGTGTCGGTTCTGTTTTAGTGAAATCGGGTGCTGTAAATAAGCAGATGGCATTTGAAACTTGGGTTAATCCAGTTGCAGATTTCTTTAAGCGTTATGGTCTAAAACTGGCTTTAGTGTTGTTGTTACTTATTGGTTTTTACCGTATTTCCGATATTATCGCCGGCGTCATTTCTAATGTGTTTTATCAAGATTTAAACTTCACCAAAGAGCAGATTGCCGAAGCTGTAAAAGTCTATGGTGTGATATTTAGCTTGGTTGGTGGCTTCCTTGGCGGTTTGCTAGCGCAGCGCATGAACATTATGAAATTGATGTTTGTTGGTGCGATTTTAGCAAGTTCAACAAACTTGATTTTTATCGGTCTGGTCAAATCAGGTCAGCCATTAAGCGATGTCACTGTAAATGTAGCAGGGCAGCAATATACAGCGACGCCGGATGACACGGGAGCTTGGGCAGTTCAAATTCCAAAAGCAGTCTTGGCGGCTGATCAAAATATTCAGGTCAGTGCGGATTATCAGTCTAAGAATCAACATCCAGTACAGGTGAGTTTGCCGTATCTGAATAATGCTTTTGAAAACTCAGCAATGATGTTGCTGCCAGTGACTTCAGATAACACGATTTCAGCTCAAGAGACTGCAAATAGTATCGTGGTCCGTGGACAATACTTGGCAGGCGAGTTAAAAGAAAATCAAAAAATTCAAATTATTTTGGATGCTAAACCATTCGACGCGAAGCTTGATAAAACTGGTGTTTTTAGTGCTGCAATTCCAGGGCAAGCGCTCGAAACAGCAAAGCAAAAAACATTAACGGCTCAACTGCTAGAAAATGATGTAGTGAAAAAGAGTGTCGATTTAACATATCAAGTGAATACAGCGGCCAATATGGCGGGTGTGCTTGGTGTTGATATTCAACCGATTAATTTGGCTAGTGCTGAACAAAATGTGGACATCAAAGGTAAGGTCATTAAGCCTTATAGTTCGCTGTGGCTATATTTCGCGATCATTGTCGATAACTTGGCGTCAGGTCTTGCAGGCGCGGCATTTATTGCATTTTTATCGAGCTTGACCAGTGTTTCTTTCACAGCGGTTCAATATGCCATCTTTAGTTCATTAATGACTTTAACCCCTAAAATTTTAGGCGGTTACTCAGGTACGATTGTGACCAATATCGGTTATCCAAACTTTTTCTTGATGACGACTTTAATTGGTATTCCGATTTTAATTTTAGTGGTTTGGGTCGCCAAACTATTGAGAGAACATGAACAGAAATCCAATTCATAATTCAATTTAACTTGAAAAAGCCTATTCAGTTTGAGTGGGCTTTTTTATTCTAAGCTACTAAATAGCCTAAGCAGGTCTACGGTTTTGGACAAGGATATTTGAAATAAGCGGGTATATGCGTTCTAGACTTAAATTGAACTTTGCATGTTAAATCCCTATAGTATTCAGACATAATGATAGATTTAGGAAACTCGATTATGCGCATGCTGCATACCATGTTACGTGTAGGCAATTTAGAGCGTTCATTGGCGTTCTATACTGAAGTACTCGGTATGACTTTGCTTCGTAAGCGTGATTATGAAGAAGGTCGTTTTACTTTGGCATTTGTGGGCTATGGTGATGAAGAAAATCATACTGTACTTGAGTTAACGCATAACTGGGATACGGAGAGTTATGAATTGGGTAATGCTTATGGCCATATTGCTATTGCAGTAGATGATGCCTACAAGGCTTGTGAAGAAATTAAAGCACGTGGCGGAAACGTGGTACGTGAAGCAGGACCAATGAAAGGTGGTGTGACCGTCATTGCCTTTGTTGAAGATCCAGATGGCTATAAAATTGAGTTGATCCAACAAGACTCAAATGCACGAAATAATTAATCTGCAATCATTAATATAAAGTCATATGTAATGCTGAATATTCTTATTATAAATATTTTTGAGTTGAGCTCACTATCAACGTTTAAAATAATGAATATATCGGAGAAAAGCTGGCTTTATTTACATGGCCCAGTAAGATGAAATTTACTCAATGGTAAATTTAGCTTATTGGGCATTTTTTTTGCCGATGAGCTTTAAAGGGAAATTTGTACAGGATGTTGTTATGCTGAAAATGTTGGCTTTGGATCGTTTTACCATTCTACTTTTTGTAATGGTCATACTTGCGACTTTTTTGCCTGTTAGTGGTCAAGCTGCAGAAATCTTTGGCTATATTACCACGGCTGCAATTGCCATTTTATTTTTTCTCCATGGTGCAAAGTTATCTCGTGAGGCTGTGGTTGAAGGCATAATGCATTGGAAGTTACATGCTTTAGTTTTTGCTTTTACCTTTGCATTATTTCCATTATTGGGTTTAATGGCGAAACCAATCCTCGTGCCGATGTTAGGGCAAGAGTTGTATTGGGGTTTTTTGTTTATGTGCTTTTTACCTTCGACAGTACAGTCTTCTATTGCATTTACTTCGGTAGCACAGGGTAATGTTGCTGGCGCAGTCTGTAGTGCATCATTTTCAAATATTATTGGGATGTTTATTACCCCAGTGATGGTGGCCTATTTTATTCTTGGTCAGTCACAACATAACTACGATCCGACAGCATCTATTATTCAAATTACGCTGTTATTACTCATTCCCTTCATTTTAGGGCAGCTCCTCCGTCCTTGGGTGTTTCCTTATATGAAGAAAATGCCAAAAATCGTCAAGGTATTTGATCAGGGCTCAATTTTGATGGTGGTCTATGGTGCATTCAGTAGTGCAGTGGTGGCAGGGCTATGGCATCAAGTGAGTGGTATGACCTTATTCCTATTGATTGTGGCGTGCTCAGTCCTGTTAACGATCATTATGTTATTGGCGCTATATGTACCACGTTGGTTGGGCTTTAGCCGAGCTGATCAAAAGACGATTTTCTTTTGTGGTTCTAAAAAAACCTTGGCGAGCGGCGTGCCCATGGCACAAATTTTATTTATTGGGCAGCCGATGGGGATGATAGTTTTACCGATTATGATCTTTCACCAAATTCAGTTGATGGTCTGTGGTGTGATTGCCAACCTTTGGGCAAAACAAAGCCGTGGGCAAGAATAGGGCGAGATGAGTACGTCCTTTTAAAATACCTTATATAGATGAAAAAAAATCATGAAAATTAAAAGAGGCTTCTTCATTTTATTCTTGGGTTTGAACACAGTCGTTCATGCCCAAGAGGATTTATCCGTAAATAGTAACCGTGATGTCATTGAAAAAATGCCGCTCATCAGCCTGCAGCCCATGTTGGATTTTTGTCGTGATCGACAACCACAGATGAATACGGAATTAGATCAGGCTTATCAAGCTGCCAAGCTAAAATTAATTGCTGCGGTTCAGGCTGTCCGTTTTAATGGTGTAGAGCCATTAAAAGCAAAAGATGTTGATTTGCCAGTCGATGCACAATTTAAACAGCAGCTTCAAGGCATGTTAGAGGGCATGAGCAAATCATTACAGCCAGTAAATGCAGCGACGTTTTGTCCTGCATTTATTGAAAAATTAAAACATTTTGATCAAGCGCAATTTCAGCGTACAGTCGAATTACAATATCAGAAATATTTAGAGCAAGCTCAACCTAAAGAGTAGAGTGATTCAGCCTTGAATATCTATTTATTAACAATAAAAAATCAGCTATAATTTGCCCCAACTTGTTGTGCTTAGCTCTGGCGGTATCCGTCTCGGTGGGCCAAAAGAATGGTCTGTTATGGTGTTGGTCTGCTTTTTTAAGCCTTCCTTGTAGTGATGCAAGAGTGATCAATTGCGATGACAGCTAAACCTTCTTAAATCTTAGGAGTAATCGACGATGCGCGCCGATATTCACCCAAAATATGAAACTTTAGTTGCTACATGTTCATGCGGTAACGTAATTGAAACTCGTTCAGCTCTTGGTAAAGAAACTATTTACCTAGACGTATGTTCTGCTTGCCACCCATTCTACACTGGTAAACAGAAAAGCGTTGACACTGGCGGTCGTATCGACAAATTCAAACAACGTTTTGCTGGTATGTCACGTTCTATCAAACGTTAATATCCAAAACGAAAAACGGGCTTTATGCCCGTTTTTTTGTGCCGATAAAAAAGATAAACCTTAAATCGGCAATGTTCAGAACCTTATTGGTCCTGAACATCGATGAGATGGTCGAGTTTCTTCTGGAAATAATCACCTTGAATAAAGCGAGCTTCGACATTCCAAGCATTGGCAAACAGTGTCATGTCATTTAATTCACGTAACATGATTTCAACAGTTTTGATTTCATGATAAGTGGTAATTTTTTCTTGGAGCTCTTGGCACGACTTATCGTTTGCAAGCATTTTGGTCAAACTTGAATCTAATGTTAAGCAGTGAACATCCATTTGGCGTAATAATGATTCACTAAACATCGAATGACCAAAATTACGTAAAGCCAGTTCGGCACCATTTTTACGAAGTTCAACAAATGCTTTTTGAGCGGCATCGATATTGAGCTGAATGTCTTCTTCGGCAAATTGTAAAATAAGTGGATTTTTCAATTTACTACGAATGATGGTAATCAGTTTCGAAATAAACTCAGGGAAGGTGCGGTCGCTATATAGCACTTCTTTGTTCAGGTTAACGATTAATTTAGCTTCAGGGAACTGAGTGATGAAGTTGTGTAGCTGTTTACACGATTCAACCAAGATCCAACGATCCAACTTAATGGATAGCTCTGAGTCTTCAGCTAACTCACGCAGTTGGGCGATATCTTTCCATTTATTTTCAAAAATAAAGCCGCTGGTTACTTCATAAGTATAAAGATGAGAATCTTCTTTATCATACAGTTGTTGATATTTAAGATGAATTTCACCGCGTTCTAAGCAGTTGCGAAGGGCCTTAATAACAGGAGCTTCATCACTAACGACAATCGGTGCAATTTGCGCTTCTGGTGTACCAAAATCCAAACTTGGAATATCAATTTCTAATGGAATCGTTAAATCGATTTCAGGTGCTTGTTGGTTGGTTGGTAGCGCAGTATTAAAGGCTTTTGCAACAAAGGTTTCAAAATGTGCTTCATCACGAATATCGCTGTCTAAAACACTGTATCCTATGCGTAAATTTAATGGATAAGTTTCATTGTTTACACTGAGCAATTGAGGTTTGCTCAGGGTGTTAAGACCAATCAACTTAGAATCAAGTTTGAGCTGATTATCCGCTTGGAATAAGGCAACGATTGCACCATTATCTAAACTAAATAATGGAGCATGAGTCTGATCTTTCAAGAAGTCTTTAATATTGGTGAAATAGCTCTTATAGGTATTCCAATCTTTTTGAAAAATCGCATCTGAGCAAGAAGCCAACGTAAATAGCACTAATGCATTTACATTGGCAGGTTGTTGGCCGATGGTACGGTTGAGTTGTTGAAAAGCTTTTGGTTTTTGTGGGCTGGCTTCAACTGGCGCGGTGCTTACAGCATTGCTGCTTTGACTGCCAATTTCAATTGCGAGCTGTAAAGCATCTTCTTCAGCCGCGGCAATAAAGTCGAGTTTTAGTGGGTTTTGCCCAGCCACTGCGATATTTTGTGAAACGAGATCAAAACGTCCTAAATCGAGCTGCCCTTGGCTAATTTTTTTAAAGCGTTGTTTAAAGTCGTTGAGGTCAGAAGGTTGTAATAGATCGAGCAGGGGCAGACCAATTACATCATCTTCATTTTTTAGACCAAATAAAGTGAGATATTCAGCATTGGCTTGAATATGAATACCTTCTTGAATCACGGCAACCGCTTTACGACTATCTTCAACTAAAGACTGGGTTTGGATTTGAGCTGTTTCGAGCTCTTCCATTAAATGTTGCTGCGATTGTTGTAGGCGACTAAAGGATAAAGCACGGATTAAACCAAAATAGAAACTCTCAGGTTCAGCAATATCGACAATGTCATAAATCCCTTTTTTGACTAAACTTGCATATTGTTCTGCTTGATAGTCTTCGGGTTTAAGTAAAATAATCGGTAAATTCGGTTGGCTCGATAGTTGAACTAAACTTAAAGCTTGTTCATATTTTAAATCATAAGCACGTCCAAAAATGATCAAGTCCCAATTGAGATTCAGCTGTTTTTCGAAATTTTGTAAATCATCAAGTAATATGGCATGAACTTGATGTTCGCTGTCTGTCAATAAATCACGTATCTGGTTAAAACGTATTTGATTATCATCAATAATGAGTAATCGAGTTTCCGTACGTTTTAGTTTTTTGGATAGTAATGGATTTCTCACTTTAATGCTTCCCATAAGTCGTTATTTTTGATCTCATTGCTCTGTTTCGCAATATAGTCTTTAACGACATTTTCTTGCTCTTCATTCAATAATTCATATTCAAAGCGAATAAAGCTTTGTGTCACCAACTGCGCTTTGGTGAGATAGACTTTGATGTCTTCTTTGCCTAAGCGAAGGTGGATCGTTTGTTTCTCTCGGAAGAGATTTGCCCCAGGTAAAATTAAGGTCGTAGACACTTGATCAAGTTGTGTGGTCTGTACCAATAAAGCAGGTTGATGATTTGTTGTATTGCGGTCGGTACGAATATGGGCTGAACATGGATACAAATCTTGAGCCAGTACTTCGAGACCCAATTCCAAACTTTTTTCAGTCGATTGTTTGATCCAACGAACAACACCGCCACGCCATTGGCTTTGAGCATTTTCTTGGATCAAAATAAATTCGCCGGTTTTTAAATTAGCAGGGGTAGGGCCAGTCCATTTAATGCGATAACCATTCACACTAATATCTAATACGTCAGCAGTATGAATTTGTTTTGCTTCACGATCTAGCGCTTTCGCATTAGTCATGCCTGTTGGCATATTTGAATCATGCGAATTGACAAAAGAGGCTTCATTGTGGAATTGATAATTGCCTTCCAAATCTAAAGTTTCGTGGAAGTTTTTACCTTTAGAGAGATAGAAATGCGCCACCATTAAGCTAAAGCAAATATTAATTTGCGCAGAATATTCATAACGTTCATGACGGCGTTCAGTGTTGTTGGTCAAAATATTATGAATATGGAAATATAGCGCTGGAGTTAAAAATAACTTTTCATTTTTAGATAAATAATTGGCATTTCTAGTTTGCGTTTCGGTCAAATGATCGAGCAAGTTTTGCGTTGAAATGTATACATTGGCTTGATAAGACCGATCTTGTTTCGAGTTATAAATCGGTGGGTGATCTTTTTTCGTGTCTACAACATAGCGTGAAAGCATGGTTTCTTTCGGTAGGATTTGAACCAATTTTGCCCAGTCAAAGCTACATAAATACAAACCTTGGATTTCAGCAGGGCGAATCTGATGATTATTGAAAATATCTAATAAGATTAATTGTGCATAAGCTTGAGCAATATTTGCAATTTGATGTTGAGTACCCAGTAACTGATTGACATTACTTTGATAGAAATTGTGTTCAATGGCACATTCAATCAGTTGATGTGCCGCAATCCATTGACCTGCAGTCGGTGTGGCATACAACATATGTTGTTGATACAACAACAGTGTCAGTTGTTGCAACGCATAGTAGATTGATGCAATTCGAGCGGTTTGTAAGCTTTTTTTATGACCGAATGAAAAAATCGAAAACTTTTGTTGATTAAGCTGCTGATTACATCGTTTGGCAATATCAATATAGATTTTGGCAAAGTGACTGCGTAAAAGCATCGCCAATTCAATGATTTGGTCATTACGATCCGTGGTAATGAGGCTTTGATTGGTAAAGTGTTTTTCTAAGCTTGTGAGCACACTTTCCATAGTCGGATGTAAAATTTGAACCAAATCAAAACGTAACATCTCTTGGCATTTCAGCTCGGAGATTTCAAGTAAGGCATTGAATAAAGCTTTAGATGAGGTACCCAATTGTAAAATTGAAATACCGTTTAACCACTCTTGCAGACCTTTAGCATTGGTCGGACAAAAGCTTAATTTATCCAGCTTTAATTCAGTCGGATTGTAAAACGTATCTGAAGTATGCGTGGTCATCTTTATTATTTAACTCAAAAAGTTGAAGCCCCAAAAAGCGGTGTCTTGTTTTTTTCGCCCGCTATTTCCCGTACAAGTTTAGGAACCAAATAACCTGGTAGGTTCTCTAAAACTTTTTTATAAATTAAATCAATATCCTGAGCTGGTGTATCAAAATGATGAGCACCTTTTACTTTATCCAGAACATGTAAATAATATGGCATTACACCTGCGTCGAATAAGCGGTAACTTAAATCGACCAATACATCTGCAGAATCATTAACCCCTTTTAATAAGACTGCTTGGTTCAGCACGGTGATTCCTTGTTTGACAAGCTGTTGAAGCTGGCTGCACGTGAAGTCATCTAGCTCTGATGGATGATTTGAGTGTACCACTAGAATAATGCGTAGCCTACTGTTTTTTAAAATAGAAACCAGCTCTTCATCGACACGGTTGGGGATTACGATAGGAACTCGTGAATGAATTCTCAAAAATTTAATTTGTGGCAAAGTCGATAAACGTTCAATCCACACTTGAAGTTTACGATTTGATAGTGTGAGCGGGTCTCCACCACTTAAAATCACTTCATTAATATCGGGTTGTTGTTCAATATATTGTTTAATGTTTGCCCAATCGTCATTTTTAGGCAGGTTTTCTTGGTAGGGAAAATGCCGGCGGAAACAATAACGGCAATGGACCGCGCAGGCACCGGTTAAAGTCAGTAAAAAACGAGACTTGTACTTATGTAATACACCAGGCTGTTGGTTGGCTTGTTCTTCACCTAATGGGTCAGTGACAAAACCAGTGTGTTCTTCAAGTTCCAAATGATGCGGTAGGACTTGGAGTAAAAGCGGATCGAGCGGATTACCTTTTTGCATTTTTTCAACAAAAGCGCGCGGCGCGCGTAGGCGAAACTCATCTGCTGCAAACTGAGCACCCGATAATAACTGATCATGCGAAAGTTCTAATACATCGAGTAATTCTTGAGGATTTGTTATCAAATCACTCAATTGGGTTTGCCAGTTTTGCTCTTGAAATAAATAGTTTATCATGCCGATTGTTTAAAAAATGCAGAAAGGTGAGTAGGGAATATTGCTGAAATTAATGCGTCGAACTTTGATGTTTAAGCTGAAAAAATTCCGATAAAGCTTAGAACGGATGAAGCCTACGAAACATTTATTAAGTTTCAGTAAACAGCAATTTTACCTGTTTGTGGGCATTGTATAAACAAAGTTCTTTAATGTCTGAGTGTAAGTTAAGCAGCTTGACCCCTTTAATGGGGATTTTTTCGTTGCGACATGGTGCATTGGTCATTTAGAATACGCAATATCACATTAATGTGCATGTGGCAGCCAATGTTACAGTCAGTACTTGCTAAATGACATGTTACAGCCCATAGCATCTATAGATTAAAGTTAGTAAGTTTGGAGTGAGCCAGTCATGGCCTATTATTCTACGAATGATTTCAAGTCAGGCCTTAAGGTCATGCTTGACGGTAACCCATGTTCAATCATGGAAAACGAATACGTAAAACCAGGTAAAGGCCAAGCTTTTAACCGCGTAAAATTACGTAACCTTAAAACTGGTAAAGTTTTAGAAAAAACTTTCAAATCTGGTGATTCACTAGAAGCTGCTGACATCCAAGAAGTTGAAATGAACTACTTGTATAACGATGGCGAAATGTGGAACTTCATGGACCCAGAATCTTTCGAACAAATCGCTGCTGATAAAGTTGCTATGGGCGACGCGGCTAAATGGTTGAAAGATGACTCTAACGAACTTTGCACAATCATGTTATGGAATGGTGTTCCTTTAACTGTGAGCGCGCCCAACTTCGTTGTATTAAAAATCGTTGAAACTGATCCAGGTGTACGTGGTGATACTTCAGGCGGTGGCGGTAAACCTGCTAAGCTTGAAACTGGTGCAGTTGTACGTGTTCCATTATTCGTACAGCAAGAAGAAAGCGTTCGTGTAGACACCCGTACTGGTGACTATTTAGAACGTGCATAATGGTTTAAAAATAGACTATTATCGAAAGGGATGAAGTGATTCATCCCTTTTTTTATACCTATTGGTTTAAATTTTTATGCCAAAGTATTAGATGAAAAAGCCCATAACAGGAGTAGAGTTTCAAGGGAAGAAACAGCAGTACCTCGAACAAGAAAAATCAAGCTGATTTATTTCAACATTTATGAGGGATTGAGATGGAAACCATTCAACCGAAGTCAGGAATGGCTTCAAAGATTATCTGGCTGTTTGTAGCCATTCTAGGTGCCGTTTCATTCGGTATACTAGCACTCAGTCGAGGCGAGCATGTCAATGCAGTTTGGCTGATCCTTGCAGCAATCTGTGTGTATAGCATTGCATATCGTTTTTATAGTTTATTTATTGCCAATAAAGTCTTTGAACTGAATGAGCGACGTTTAACGCCTGCCCATCGCTTAGCTGACGGTTTGGATTATGTGCCGACCAATAAAAGCGTTCTATTTGGTCACCACTTTGCTGCGATTGCAGGTGCAGGTCCTTTAGTCGGACCAATCCTTGCTGCGCAAATGGGTTATTTGCCGGGAACAATTTGGCTCTTGGTGGGTGTTGTTCTCGCCGGTGCGGTTCAAGACTTTTTAGTCTTATTCATCTCGACGCGTCGTGATGGTCGTTCACTCGGTGAAATGGCAAAACAAGAACTTGGCTCATTTGCCGGAATCATCGTGATGCTTGGCGCACTTGGCGTGATGATCATCATTCTAGCGGTGCTGGCATTGGTAGTTGTAAAAGCGTTGACCAACAGTCCGTGGGGTGTTTTCAGTATCGCGGCCACTGTACCGATTGCGATTTTCATGGGTATCTATATGCGCTTTATCCGTCCGGGTAAAATTGCAGAAGTTTCAATCATTGGTTTTGTGCTGATGATGGCAGGGATTATCTATGGTGGCGACATTGCACAGCATCCTTATTGGGGGCCATTCTTTACACTTTCAGGTACTGAACTGACTTGGTGGCTGATCGGTTATGGTTTCGTAGCATCTGTGTTACCCGTATGGTTATTGCTTGCACCACGTGATTACCTATCGACCTTCTTGAAAATTGGTGTTATTGCAGGTTTAGCAATCGGGATCATGTTTGCTTTACCTGAAATGAAAATGCCAGCGGTAACGCATTTTATTGATGGTACAGGTCCTGTATTTGCTGGTTCAATGTTCCCATTCTTATTTATTACCATTGCCTGTGGTGCGATTTCAGGTTTCCATGCGCTCGTTTCTTCAGGAACGACACCGAAGCTTGTGAATAATGAAAAAGATATTCGCATGATCGGTTATGGCGGCATGTTGATGGAATCTTTTGTTGCGATCATGGCTTTGGTCTGTGCAACGATTCTTGAGCCTGGTGTGTATTTTGCGATTAATGCGCCAGCAGCTGTGATTGGTACAACGGTTGAGTCCGCTGCAGAAGCAGTTCGTACATTAGGCTTCGTGGTAACACCTGAAGCATTGACCTTACTTGCACAAGAAGTGGGTGAAAACTCGATTCTGTCTCGTACAGGGGGGGCGCCAACATTTGCGATTGGTATGGCGCATATCATTACGGAAATTTTTAATAACCGTTCAATGATGGCGTTCTGGTATCACTTTGCGATTTTATTCGAAGCACTCTTCATTTTAACGGCAGTTGATGCGGGTACACGTGCATGTCGTTTCATGGTGCAAGATACTGTGGGTATCGTAATTCCTGCTGTTAAAAACTCACATAACTTCTTCGGAAATCTGTTAGGTACAGCGGTGGCTGTTGCAGGTTGGGGCTTCTTCGTTTACCAAGGCGTGGTTGATCCACTCGGCGGTATTAATAGTTTATGGCCGCTATTTGGTATTGGTAACCAAATTCTTGCTGCGATGGCATTGATCTTGGGTACAGTGATTTTATTCAAGATGAAAAAACAAAAGTATGTTTGGGTGACAATTATCCCAACATTATTCTTGTTTATTACTTCAATGACCGCTGGTTGGCAGAAGATTTTCCACGAAAATCCAAAGATTGGTTTCTTGGCTCAGGCAGATCGTTTTAATGCAGCCATTGCGAAAAATGAATTGTTGGCACCTGCGAAAACCATGGCAGAAATGCATACGGTTGCATTGTCGAATCAAATCAATGCCGGTCTTTGTGCATTCTTTATGATCGTGGCATTTGTGATGTTATTTGCAGCGATTGGTGTGGTGCGTCGTGCCTTGGCAAATCCAAATCCATCGGTGAATGAAGCAGAAGCAATTTACCGTGACCCAGCTGAAATTAATCCGTCAAATTCAGCACATTAATAGGGGAATATGAATGAACCTGAAGTTTGCAAAAAGTGGAAAAACGGTGATTTATAAAATCATTAAAATGACCATTATGTCGCAGAAGGATCTAATTCTGAACCCGAAAAATTGGTCACGTATTGCGACGTTGTGGCAACGTTTACAGCAAAGCTTCCGCCTGATGGTGGGTGTGCCAGATTACCAAAACTATTTGGAACATATGGCAAAACATCATCCTGATTTGGAAGCGATGGATGCAAAAACATTTTATCGTCACTGTGTAGATGCACGTTATCCATCAGCTGGTGGTGACATGAAGAAGTGTCCTTGCTAATGCTTTGACTTGTGCTAAAAATCCAATAAAAAAAGCGTTCTTCGGGACGCTTTTTTTATTACTGATTTGTGATCAGTCGAAGCGAAACCAACGCTTTTGTATACTCAATAAATATCAAGCGTATGTATTTAAAGTATTGAACTGGGTATGGCTTGGAGATAAACACTGTATTTTTAAATAAAACCCTGTATGTTAGTCATTCATTTAACTTTTTTATTGGGGAATAAAAGGTGTTTTGGGGATCAGAGAAAAGCCAACAAAATAATACATCAACGCTTTTAAGTGAGCAGAGCCTTGCGCCTTTTTACCCGAAAATAAATACATTCCTCGAACAAATTAACCAAATTATTTTGGATAAAAATCAGCAAACCAAATTGGCTTTAGCTTGTCTATTGGCAGGCGGGCATGTGCTATTTGAAGACTTACCTGGTTTAGGGAAAACGACATTATCTAGCGCCTTGTCACATTTGGCGGGGTTAAAATTTCAACGGATTCAATTTACCAATGACATGCTGGCCAGTGATGTGATTGGAGTAAATATGTTTAATCAAAAAGAACATCATTTTGAGTTTAAATCTGGGCCGATATTTACCCAAATATTATTGGCAGATGAAATCAACCGTTGTAGTCCAAAGACCCAAAGTGCCTTATTGGAAGCGATGGAAGAGGGCTACGTGACGGTTGATGGTGTGCGTTATGCTTTGCCTCAACCGTTTTGGGTGATTGCGACACAAAACCCCTTATTTCAAAGCGGTACGTATGCGCTACCTGAGTCCCAGTTGGACCGTTTTTTAATGCGCTTGTCTTTAGGTTATCCATCGCGTCAGGCAGAGAAATTATTGCTTCAACAAACTTCACGCCATGATCTGATTGCGGCATTAGCACATATCTTTAATGAATCAGAAATTTTACAACTACAAGGCTTTGTCGAGCAGATACATCTGAGTGATCGTTTGATGGATTACATTTTGGATCTTGCTGCTGAAACACGTAAAGGGAGACATGGTCTTTCTACGCGTGGTGTTTTAGCCTTAAAGAAAGCTGCGCAAGCCTATGCGCTGATTGAGCAGCGAAATTATGTGAATCCTGACGATGTACAAGCGGTGTTTACAGCTGTGGTATCTCATCGAATTGGATTGTCAGATCTTGAAGCCTCTAAGCTTTTAGAACAAGTTTCAATTCAATAAAGGAGTTAAACCTTGGCTTCGATGTGGCAGCAATGGATTGAACGTCGATTTAAAATCGATCAGCATAAACAGCTGACTCAAAAAGATGTCTTGATCTTTATCTATCAGCAAGGCTACTTGTATTTGGTGTTAATTTTCATCACCTTTATTGCAGGTGTGAATTATGCAAATAACTTGATTTTAGGCTTTTGCTTTTTAATTAGCGCCGTATTGTGTATTAGTTTCTATATTACTTTTAAACAGCTTCATGCGTTGCAGATTCAAATAAATGTTGTTGATATCCCGCAAGCTGGGGAATTACTTTCGGTCGAAATTTATTTTAAACAAGAGGTTGAACAGGCGCGATATTTGTGGATTAAAACAGAAAATCAGCTACATAAATTACTGTTCAATACGCAACAGCAATGCTTTCAATTAAATTTTACAACCAGCCAACGCGGTGTTTTTCAGATTCCGCCAATACACATTTATAGTGTTTATCCTTTTGGTTTAGTTCGGGCCTGGACGTATTTGTATGCACAACACCCCGCGTGGGTTGCGCCACAAGCCAGTTGGCATTCCGTGGAAAATAAGCAACAACAGCAAAATTTTGAACCTGATCTTGATGAATTTCGCGAATTACGGAGTTTTCAGACGGGGGATTCACTTCATGCGGTGTCATGGAAACAAGCAGCACGAGGACAAGGCTTGTATGTCAAAGTTTTTGAGCAATATGAAGATCTAAAGAAATTGGAGATTCATTATCACCATATGCCAGCTCAAAGTCATGAAGAAAAACTTAGCCTCATGATGGGTTTGGTCGAGCAGGCTGAAAAAAATCACGATCAATATGTACTGTATTTACCTAATGCTGAGTTAGCATCAGGTACTGGAAAACTGCATTATTCCGAAGCAAAACGGTTATTGGCGCAGGCTTAAGAGATGATTGAAAATACCATACGCCGCTCAATATTACTCACTTTAGCATTGGTGCTCATTGCACAAATGCTTTATATCCCTGTGGCGACATCATTGGTATTTTTAGTTATTTGGCTTATTTTATTACTCAATACCCGCGCCAGTAAAAAACCATTTTCTAAAATTTTAACCTATGTGCTGACATTGACAGCATTATTTAGCATTTATATAAGCCATAAAACCTTTATTGGTGTTGATGCAGGGGTTGCAGTACTCAGTACATTTTTATTTGCTAAATCTTTAGAAACAAAAACACGTCGTGATGTAATTATTTTATTTAACTTTGCGATGTTTGTGATTGCCAGTAGCTTTTTGTTTAGCCAGTCTTTTGCCATGGCATTGGTTATTTTATTGGCGTTGTTGAGCTGCTTTATTGGATTATATCGTTTACAGACCGTTGGTTTTAGCCAAAACTCAGGCGGTGAAATACAGGCGATTAAACAAGATATTGGGCATGTGGGTAAATTTATTGGCTTAGCTGTTCCATTCTTTATCTTGCTGTTTCTCTTTTTTCCACGCCTGCCGCCGCTATGGCATATTCCTATTCCTGAAAATAAAGCCACAACGGGAATCAGTGACAGCATGTCTCCGGGCGATATTGCTGAGTTATCACAGTCGAGTAGTTTGGCTTTTCGTATAATTGGTGATATTCAAGCCTTGCCAACACGTACAGAGCTGTATTGGCGGGCGATGGCATTAGATGAATATGATGGTTCTAAATGGACTAGTCATTTTTTTAACCAGAACGTTATACAGCTGAATCCAGCTGATTTAAAACCCAAGCGGACATTGAATTATCAATATTTGGCTGCCGACCCAAGTGTGATGTGGATTATGTCGTTGGAGCAATCCGTTCCCAATGAAGCACGTTTTGCATTAGGTCAAGATGGTCGAATTACACCCTACCGATTAACAGCACGTACAGAGCCGATTCAACTGAAATGGTTAGGAAGTGCAGAACCTCCTCAAATAAAAAATGTAGCTTTACTTGAAAAATTAAACACTCGCTATGTTGAAAACTTGGATGTTCAATCACAACAATTGGCCCAAACTTTATGGCAGCGAAGTCGTCAAAATCCTGAGCGTTATATTGCCGAAGTTTTGCAATGGTATAAACAAAATCGCTTTGCATATACCTTAAGCCCAGGTGTATTGGGGCAAAATCGGATAGATGATTTTTTATTTGGATCAAGAAAGGGGTTTTGCGAACATTTTGCATCGAGTTTTGCAATGTTGATGCGCTATGTGGGTGTTCCATCGCGTATTGTTGTGGGATATCAAGGTGGTCAATTAGCACCAGATGGAAAAAGTTGGGAGGTTCGTCAGCTCGATGCACATGCGTGGACAGAGGTTTATGTCAATCAACATTGGCGTCGAATTGATCCTACAGCCATGATCGCACCTCAGCGTATCGATGGTGGGATGCAGGATTATATGGAACAAGATCGGACAATTTTTGGGAGACAGCAGTCGACTTGGGCCTATCAACAATTTTCGATGTTGAAAAAAGTCCGTGTATGGAGTGATTATGCGAGTTACCAATGGCAGAGTAAAGTAGTGGGTTACAATGCAGAATCACAGCACCAATGGTTTAAAAAGCTCGGTACAAATTCTGCTTATGCAGGTGTTTTAATTCTTATTTTGAGTATTGGTGGCATTGTAGCATTATATTTTATATGGATTTTGTGGAAAAAAAGAAAAAGCCTAAGCTCTCTTGAAAGAGAAATTGCCAAGTTTGCTAAGAATTTACCCTTGAGCCAGCAAAAAGTGGCTTCAGAAAGTTTTAGGCATTGGTTACAACGTTTGGCTGAAAATATACCTGAACAGGAAAGGGCGGCATTTGAACAAGTTATTACGTTATTTGAGCAGGAAATTTATGTAGGTACCGCGCTAAGTTCTCATGATATTCAATATTTTAAGGCTTTGCTTAAAACTTGTACGCAAAGTTTAAAAAAGTCAGAAAAGGGCTTGTCATAAAAAATAAAAATGAATATGATTCTACGCATTCTAGGTTTATAGCTCAGTTGGTTAGAGCGCTACGTTGACATCGTAGAGGTCACCAGTTCGAATCTGGTTAAACCTACCAAATTCAAAAAGCAGAATCAAAATGATTCTGCTTTTTTTTATCTGAAATTATTAGGGTCTGTTGACATTCACTGTTCATAATTAACCCTATAAAGGTAGCCATAAAAATATACAGGCTAAAGCAACAGAACTTTGATAATTGCTTTTGAGCTTGTCATATCGAGTAGCTATTCCTCTAAATTGCTTTAATCTACAAAACATATTTTCAACTAAATGCCTGATTTTATATAAATACCAGTCCATATGGTCATTGTTCGATTGGCTATTCATTTTCCTTGGTATATTCGCTTTAGTCCTTGTTTTCCTGATCTGTTCACGCAGTGATTCTGAATCATAGCCTTTATTTGCGCATACCACTTTTGTCTCTTTTAAATCTAATGTTGATATTAAATCAGGTGCAACTTTAACATCATGTGTGGTCCCATCGGTAATCATGAAATCAATAGGATTGCCATGTGCATCAACAATCAAATGTATTTTTGAGGAGTTTCCTCCTACACTTTTAGAAATAGATTGATTCGCTATGCCGGCAGAATGTTGATGAGCACGTACATGAGAGCCATCAATAAAAATCCACTCCATATCGGGGCATGAGGCTAGTAATTTGAATAATCTAAGTAACTTACCGCTGCCTGACCAACGATTAAAACGTTTGAAAATAGAGTTTGAATGACCAAAACAAGAAGGAATATCTCGCCACGGACAGCCTGTTCTAATTCTATAGAGAATAGCTTCAATAAAATTGCGTAAATTTGAGTTGTGGTGAATGGATAAATTACGCAGAATAACTTTCAACTTTTGCCAGTGTTGATCTGTCAGCATGGTACGAGGCATAGCGAATAGTAAAATTGGGTTTGGCGATTTGATTTTACTACTTCGCTATTTTTTTAAGCTAAAAGTGTCAACACACCCTAATTAAAGTGTTATGAAGACTATAGTTGAATCAAATCTACTTATATGTAAGGTGTTCTTCGCAATCGTTTTCAATCGTATTTGGCTTGAATAGATTCATATGGATTGAGTCGTAAAATCATCATGAGATGGAATTGGGTGTAAATGCATCTATGTGCAAATACATCAATTTGGATATTGATTGTTTAAGTGATTAAGCCAAACTTCTTTGGCTCATATTTCTGCGTTTATGACTATATAGCAGTGCTTTATAAAATGTGTGCTTGTGCTATAGCGGATTATTTGAAACAAAAAAGCCGCATTCTATGCGGCTCTTAATTGAACAAATAAATTATGCATCTTCAGTTTCTAAAATTTCAAAATCATGGGTAATTTCAACGCCACCGTCCATCAGCATTTTGCTCGCAGAACAGTATTTTTCAGCAGAAAGTTCAACCGCTTTTGCAACTTGTTTTTCCTTCACGCCATGACCAGTGACTACAAAGTGCAAATGAATTTTAGTGAATACAGCAGGAATAGTGTCGGCACGTTCTGCATTTAATTCACAACGAACATCGGTAATGTCTTGGCGTGCTTTCTTTAAAATCGTCACAATATCGAAAGATGCACAACCACCAAGTCCTGTTAAAATCAGTTCCATTGGGCGCGGACCACGGTTTTCACCGCCATATTCTTGTGATCCATCCATCATAACAGTGTGACCACTTTGAGTTTTTGCTTCAAAAGCAACATTCTCTAGCCAATGAACACTAGTTTGCATTGCAAGTCCCTAAAAAAAGCTATAAATTTACGCAGTACCTGTACACTAACATAAATTGAGTTGATAAGGAATTTCAACTCTTACGTGTGACAAGTTCACTTTAGGTCTTGTGCGATCTATAAATTATCCATATTCGGAAACTGTTAGCATGACTTCAAACTTTTCACAACTTAGCACAGATGCGCTATCTCCGGGGCAGTTACCTGAGTCGGTGAAGGCATTATTAAAACGTGCATATATCAATCGTTACCCAAAACGTACAACAATCGTTGATGCGGGCTCAGAATCTAAATCTTTGTATTTAATTCTTAAGGGTTCAGTATCTATCATTTTACGCGAAGATGATGAGCGTGAAATTGTGGTTGCGTACTTAAATGCGGGTGACTTTTTTGGGGAAATGGGTCTATTCGAAGCAAATGCACAGCGTACTGCAGAAGTGCGTACGCGTGATGTATGTGAAATTGCTGAGATTACCTATGAAAACTTTCATGAATTAAGCAAACAATACCCAGACTTAAGTTATGCGGTATTTGCACAGCTTGTACGTCGTCTTAAAAATACGACACGGAAAGTCACTGACCTTGCGTTTATTGACGTGTCAGGTCGTATTGCACGTTGCTTAATTGATTTATCTTCACAACCTGAAGCAATGATTTTGCCAAATGGTCGTCAGATTCGTATTACTCGTCAAGAGATTGGTCGTATCGTGGGTTGTTCCCGTGAAATGGTTGGTCGTGTTCTAAAAACACTTGAAGAGCAAGGCATGATTGAAACTGATGGTAAAGCGATTCTAATTTTTGATGCATCGCTTGAAGATAAAAGCCAATTGGCTTCTGACGAATTTGACGACGAAGAATAATCATTCTTCTAAATCAAAAAAAGCAAACTCAGGGGTTTGCTTTTTTTATGTCTATTCATTTCTCACTATTATAGCGGAAGCAACCTTTCTCACATTTTTTGACAAATAAACAGAAAATTATGATTTAAACAAAGCCGATATCTTAGGTAAGCTACATCGTGATTTATATATTGATATTTAAAATAAAGAGGGAATTTGCGGCATGCAATTTAAACCATTGGCACATACAGGCATATTAGTTCCAGAAATTTGTTTAGGCACCATGACGTTTGGTGAACAAAACACCCAAGCAGAAGCTTTCGAGCAATTGGATTATGCTTTAGAGCGTGGTCTTAACTTTTGGGATACTGCAGAAATGTATCCTGTCCCACCGAAACCTGAAACCCAAGGTTCCACTGAAACTATTATTGGTAACTGGATTGCAGCTCGCGGTGGACGCGATAAATTAATCTTAGCTTCAAAAATTGCAGGTCCGTCACAAGGTGGCAGTCATATTCGAGATGGACAAACCAAATTTATTGCCTCAGAAATTGAGTCTGCACTAGATCAATCTCTTCAGCGATTACAGACGGATTATCTTGACTTATACCAGTTACATTGGCCGCAACGTCCTACCAACTTTTTTGGTAAATTGGGTTATGGCAATGCCGAAGCGAACAGTACGCAAACTATTACCAATTTAGAAGAAACGTTGGTTGCTTTAAGTCAGGAAGTGAAAAAAGGCCGAATTCGCTCAATTGGTCTATCTAATGAAACGCCATGGGGAACTTTAAAATTCCTGCAACTTGCAGAAAAGCATGGTTTAGAAAAAATTGTCAGTGTGCAAAATCCGTATAGTTTGTTGAACCGTACTTATGAAATAGGTTTATCCGAAATTGCACACTACGAAGGCGTGGGCTTATTGGCATATTCACCTTTAGCATTTGGTTATCTAACAGGTAAATTCCGTCATGGTACACGTCCTGCCAATGCTCGAGTGACACTATTTTCACGCTTCAGCCGCTATTCAAATGCGGAGAGTGAATGGGCAACAGAACAATATGCACAATTGGCTGAACAGCATGGTTTAACGTTGACACAGTTAGCACTAGCATTTATTAAGCAGCAATTTTTTGTCACCAGTACAATTATTGGTGCGACGAATCTAGATCAGTTGAAAGAAAATATTGATGCTTTTGAGGTGAATTTATCAGAAGACATTTTAAAAGGGATTGAAGCTATTCATCGCCAACAGCCAAATCCTGCACCTTAAGCTGAACTTTTTAGTGGATTAAGCAAAAGCCTGCATGTAAATGTGGGCTTTTTTGACATTTACGTGATATAAGCTAGTGGAAAATCATTGAATTTTATTGTCAGAAAGTCAGTTGAGTTGACAAGAAAATTGCCTATAAATACATGTGTATTTAAATAACATAATAAAGTACTAAATTCTTCAATAAATGACTTGAAAAGTATTCTATTTATACCAATATTATAATTGAGATTTATCTATATCTTAAAATTAACTCATTGAAAAATATTTAAAAAATGTATTTGAAATTTTAAATATGACTCCCATATATGCTTCAAGTACAGAATTTGTTGTGAGGAATAACAAGAATGCGATTCGAAAAATTCACAAACCGTTTGCAGCAAGCATTATCCGATGCCCAATCTTTAGCAATGGGGAAAGACCATACAGCCATTGAAGGAATCCATATTCTTTCGACATTGCTTGAAGAGCCTTCGAACCAAAGCTTGATACAACAGGCAGGTGCTAATCTTCCTGAGTTAAAAACCAAGCTTCAGCAAGCCCTACAGGATACTGCCACCATTGCGACGCCTACAGGGGACATCAATCTAAACCCTGAAGCAGTCAAAGCGCTAAATTTAGCCGACAGTTTTGCTCAAAAAGCTGGTGATGAGTTTCTTTCTACAGATTGGGTGATTCTCGGATTGGCCGAAACGGGTAAAACCAAAACCTTATTAAATAGTGTAGGCGTAACGACAGATAAATTACGCAAAGCGATTGAACAAATACGAGGCGGTGAACAAGTCATGAGTAATAACCACGAAGATCAACGTGATTCACTCAACAAATATACTTTAGACCTCAATGCACGTGCATTAGAAGGTAAGCTAGATCCGGTCATTGGTCGTGACGAAGAGATTCGCCGTACCATTCAGGTTTTATCACGCCGTAGCAAAAACAACCCCGTACTGATTGGTGAGCCGGGTGTGGGTAAAACTGCGATTGTAGAAGGTTTGGCACAGCGTATTGTCAATGGTGAAGTCCCTGAAAGTCTGAAAGGTAAACGTGTACTTTCACTCGACCTAGGTTCATTGCTTGCAGGTGCAAAATACCGTGGTGAATTCGAAGAGCGACTTAAAGCCGTTCTAAAAGATTTAGCCAAATATGATGGCGAGATTATTCTTTTCATTGACGAATTACATACGCTTGTTGGCGCAGGTAAAGGTGATGGTGCAATGGATGCAGGGAATATGCTTAAACCTGCATTAGCGCGTGGTGAGCTACGCTGTGTAGGTGCAACTACTCTGGATGAATATCGTCAATATATCGAGAAAGATGCAGCATTAGAGCGTCGTTTCCAAAAAGTGATCGTTGATGAACCGAGTGTGGAAGATACCATTGCGATTTTACGTGGTCTAAAAGACAAATATGCTACTCACCATGGCGTGCAAATTTTAGACTCTGCGATTATTGCTGCGGCAAAAATGTCGCATCGTTACATCACAGACCGTCAATTGCCGGACAAAGCCATCGATTTGATTGATGAAGCAGCATCACGAATCAAAATGGAAATTGACTCAAAACCTGAGCCACTTGACCGTTTAGATCGCCGTTTAATTCAGTTAAAAATGCAACTTGAAGCCGTAAAAAAAGATGCGGATTCAGTGTCGAAGGCTGAAGTTGAGCATTTGGAGAAACAAATTGCTGAAGTTCAAAAAGAATATAGCGATTTGGAAGAAGTGTGGATTGCGGAAAAACGTCTGGTTGACGGAACGAATCAAGCTCAAATTGAGTTAGATAAAGCACGTACTGCCTTTGAAAAAGCACAACGTGAAGGTGATTTAGCAGAAGCGAGCCGTTTGCAATATGGAGTCATTCCTGAGTTGCAAAAACGCTTGAATGAAGAAGAAATTGCGGAGGTGAATGAAGAGCCGAAACTGATTCGTACCAAAGTCACTGAAAATGAAATCGCTGAAGTGGTAAGTGCGGCTACAGGTATTCCTGTTGCGAAAATGTTGCAAGGTGAACGTGAAAAACTCTTACATATGGAAGAGTTCTTACATAACCGTGTAGTGGGTCAAGATGAAGCTGTCGTAGCAGTGTCGAATGCGGTGCGTCGTTCTCGTGCAGGATTATCCGATCCAAACCGCCCAAGTGGTTCATTCTTATTCCTTGGGCCTACAGGTGTAGGTAAAACTGAGTTAACCAAAGCGCTAGGTAATTTCTTATTTGACAGTGATGATGCGATTATTCGTATCGACATGTCAGAGTTTATGGAAAAGCATTCGGTGAGCCGTTTGGTAGGTGCGCCTCCGGGCTATGTGGGTTATGAAGAAGGCGGTGTATTAACCGAGGCTGTACGTCGTAAACCTTATAGTGTGGTGTTGTTTGATGAGGTTGAAAAAGCACATCCAGACGTCTTTAACATCTTGCTTCAAGTGTTGGATGATGGTCGACTAACAGACTCACAAGGTCGTGTGATTGATTTCAAAAACACCGTGATTGTGATGACCTCGAACTTAGGTTCAACCGATGTTCGTGAATTAGGTGAAAACCCGTCGAAAGACGAAGTTCGTGCTGTGGTCATGGCTGCTGTCTCGGAACATTTCCGTCCAGAATTTGTGAACCGAATTGATGAGTTGGTGGTTTTCCACTCTTTACAAAAAGCGCAAATTCGCGGCATTGCAGATATTCAGTTGGATCGCTTACGTTCACGTTTGGCAGACAAAGACATGAGCTTGGCAGTTGAAGATAGTGCCTTTGAATTGCTTATTGATGCTGGTTTTGACCCTGTGTATGGTGCACGTCCTCTGAAACGTGCTATCCAACAACAAGTTGAAAATACACTAGCACAGAAAATCTTGTCAGGTGCATTCCAACCGGGCGATACGATTGTCGTTCAAGCGGAAGGAGATCACCTAAGTTTTGACAAGATGAAACTTAACTAAAAAGCACAAATCTGCTACATCCAGTTGTAAAAACAGAAACCCGGTTTAGGCCGGGTTTTTTTTATTTTACGCTTGTCGTAATTTTCGTTTAAATACGTAAAGTTGATTGTATTTCATCATTTTCACCCACTAATATGACGTCCGCACACATCCAACGAGATGACTGTGTTCTGTAAAACAAAAACAATATCGCTCGTTCATCATGAATGAATGGCAACAGGGAATTATGATTATGATGGAATTTAAACTGCTTAGGCAGATCAAAAAAGAACCTTATAGTTTATATAAACGTACTGGTGACATCACTGTTCAAGAACTCAAACGCATGTATGGTATTTACCAAAAGTATTATGCCAATACCCGTTATGAAATTTTTGAACGCGACTTCTTAGAAAAAACCGGTGTTTTTTTTATTATTGAACCGAAAAATAATCAAATTGTCGGATTCTCGACGGTTATGGAGCGTGACTTTGTTGTTGATGGTAAAGCCCGACATGCTTTTTTCAGTGGTGATACGATTATTGAGAAAGAGTACTGGGGGAATCGTGCATTAACCCGAGCAATGTTCCGTTATATTATTAGTTTTAAATTCCGTCATCCAAGAACACCTGTATATTGGATTCTAATCTCTAAAGGCTTTAAAACTTATCTGCTTTTAGCCAATAACTACTACAGCTACTATCCACACTATGGTGAGAAAAATGCTCATCTCAAAGACTTTGTCGAATCGTACTGTAAAGAATATTTCTCAGAATACTATAACCATGAAACAGGTTTGCTAAATTTTGGCGAAGACTACCAGCCACTCAAAGCAGATGTTGCGCCCATCACCCATGAAATGCGCGAAAATAATACCAAGATAGCTTTCTTTGAAGATAAGAACCCAACTTGGGTCGATGGAACAGAACTTCCGTGCATTGGTGAATTACGCTGGAGCGATTTATACCGTTATGTGAATCGATTCTTAACCAAGACCACCAGTGTGAGCAAACATGATAGCAAGTTACGTTATAAGTCACGTACATTACATATTGCGACAGGTTCTGACTCGAAGGTGGCCTAATGGGATTGCTTCTCACCACTGCACATCAAGTTTTGAATATTGCCTGCCGCAAAGCGTTTCAACGCTATACACAGCAGGCAAATCAGCTAGAAAATGTGCAACGTAAAAAATTAAGCCATTTTTTAAAGCAGCACATTTCGCAAAATTTAAGCTATGAGCAATTTGCCAAAAAGTATCCGCTTTCTCGTTATAGCAATTGGAAAAGCCAAATTGAACAATCCAGACAAAGTGGCAAAAATAGTTTGGGGCCTGAAAAAATTGTACGGTTTCAACCGACCAGTGGGTCGAGTGAAGCAATTAAATTCATTCCCTATACTCAGGCTTTTTTAGATGAACTGGATGAGGCTATTGGTTTATGGCTGACTAATTTATATCGGGCACACCCACAACTTAAAAATTCAACGCATTATTGGTCGGTTTCATGGTTGCCTGAAAGCCAGCGAAAGCTTTTAGAAAATAGTAATTTAAATGATGACAGTGCGCTGCTTAATCTGTCGAAGCGAGTGTTGAGTAAAATTACTCAATCGGTACCGACTGAAATTGCGATGGCAAATTCAGCCGAAGATGCCATGTTTGCAACCGCGGTGTATCTCGTTGCAGATAAGCATTTAGGCATGATTTCGGTATGGAGTCCTACATTTGCATTGCAATTGCTGGATATTATTCAAGAACATCAAGCTGAAATTGTACAGGTCTTAAAAACTGGACAATGGCAACGTGATGGTTTGAGTTTTCTGCAAGTTCCGAAATCTTGTCAACAATGCTATCGCTTACAAGACTTGGATTTAACCCAAGCAACGGCGTGGAAAAAACTGTGGCCTAAACTCAGTCTGGTTTCGAGTTGGGATACAGCGAGCGCAGAGCAATGGGCAGTACAGCTACAGCAACGAATTGCAGGGGTGGCATTTGAGGGTAAAGGTTTATGGGCAACTGAAGGCGTAGTGACGATTCCATTTGCAAACCGTTTTACCTTAAGTTATCAGTCACATTTTTATGAATTTATTTTGCAAGACAGCCAAAAAGTGGTGCCATCTTGGCAACTGAAAATAGGCGATATCGTTAGTCCTGTGATTACTACAGGTTCAGGATTAATTCGTTATGTGATTGATGATGAATTAGAAGTCACCGACTTTTATCAGCAAGTGCCATGTTTCGAATTTTTAGGTCGAAAAATGACGGTTGATTTGGTCGGAGAAAAGCTCGACCACAATGCAGCAGTTAAAGTCCTTGCAGAGTTTAAACAAGCGGATTATTTGCCGATTAGTATCTTGGGTATTGAACAATGTTCGGTTAAAAAACCACACTATATTTTACTCAGTGAAGGCAATGTAGATAAACAACCATCCGCTCAAGCACTAGACCGTTTGCTTAAACATAATTTTCATTATGAATTGGCACGCGATCTAGGGCAGTTGGATGAACCTGAAGTGGTACATGTACAAGATGCTTGGGACTACTACAAAACACTAGCCATGAACAATGGCATGATTGAAGGGAATATTAAGCCTGAGCCGCTTAAGAAAATGAAAACAAAAATAATTGAGTATTGAGATGGATATCGATGTGTTAGATGCACCGTTCGACGAAACGGCGTTATATCATTCAAAGAATGAGACTAAGTTTGCGGTTCGAAATGCGACTGTCGAAGATGATGAGCAACTAATGAAAATTAGTGCAGAGACTATGCCAAGCAATGGCATCACATTATCTTATGCGCGTCACCCCAGTTATTTTGATGCCAGCCACGCACAGTATAATCGTCCAGATTTAAAAGTGGTTGTCCCTGTGGAAGATCCATCTATTGTGATTGCGATGATGAATTTGGGATGGCGTTATTGTTATATCAATGGTCAGCCTGACCTAATGCGTTATGTCGCCGATTTAAGAATGAATCCAGCGTATCGTGGTGCTAAAGTCATGCGCTTATTGATGGACTATCTCCATGATGAAATCCCCCAAGATACGATTTTTGAAAGTGTGGTTTTAAACGACAATATTGTCGCTGCCAGTATTTTACATCATGAAAGATCTGGATTTCCGCTGCCATATTTTTATGATGAAATTCGAACCTTTACCGTTTCACAGGCAGTGAAACCAAAAACTTTCAATCAATATCAATTTAAAACCCTGACTGCTGAACGTGTAGATGAAGCAAATGATTTCATTTTAAAAATGAAAGACCATTATAATTTTTTACCTAGCTATGATTTTAATGCGTTGGTTGATGGTCAAAATCCATTTTGGGCATGCTTAAATCTAGATGACTTCTATTTGATTTACGATCAGCACAATCAGTTGGTTGGACTTTATGGCTTATGGAATCAAAAAAGTTTTAAACAAACTCGAGTGATCGATTATTCAAGGTCATTAAAGTTGATGAAGCCTTTTTATAATGCCTATGCCAGTGTGCGTGGTGTATTATCACTGCCAAAAATTCAGGGAACTTTCGATTATTTAATGCTGCATAGTCCACTATGTCATCCTGAACATCTGGATGTATTTGCAAGTTTGGTTTTTCATGCCAAGCAACAGACCAAGCGACGTGGCAAAGAAACCTATTGCATCACTTTGGCAGAGAAGGACCCGCGTATAGGATGGATGAAAAATACCACCTCTCACGTGTTAAAAGCCAAGCACTATTTTCATAGTTTTAAAGGCAATCCATATGCAGCTTTTGATCGTAAACGTATAAGTCATTTTGAAGCTGGGCGTATATAGTTGAAGTGATAGTCATCAAAAAATCAATTAAAACTACCAAATCAATCATTTAAAATCATTCTAATTGTGTACTTATGTAACTGAGTTCTTCAGTATACTGCGCAAAGAATAATCAGAATGAGAAAGACATGTCAAAATTGATGTGGGGAATTGGCAGTTTAGCGGTGCTTTCAGCAGCTGTGGTGGGAGGAAATTTATATGCAGATAAATCTCTTGCCCAATTTTATACACAGAATAATTGGTCAGCAGCTGTACAAGATGTTGATGTGAAGTACAGCAATTATCAAATGGGTTTGATGGGTGGAACGGTCGATTGGGTATTAACCCTGAAAACAGACCCGTGTAAACCCAAAGAAGTGATCGTGTTGAAGGGTACCGATCAGATTCAACGTGGGTTGAAAGGCTATAATATCAACTCGAATTTTAAGATTGTTCAACAACAAAGTACGTCCGAATATGCCAAGCTTTTTGGCACGGACTTAACGGCAAAAACTTTGGTCAATTGGATTGGTCAAAGTAAAACAGATTTACAGATTCCTGCATTTAAAACGACTGCACAGGGTGCAACGGTACAAGCTGATGCCAGCCAATTGCAAATTCGGATCAGTAGTTTACCGGGGCAAGTCACTAAGGTATCTGAGCTTTCAATCCATTTACCTGTGGTTCGGTTGAGTGAAGGTCCAATGCAAACCATGGTGCAAAATTTTTCGATGAAGACCAATCAAGGTCTAAATCAGAAAAATCTTGAAAATGGTTTTGTTGAAATTCAAGCGGGTTCTATCAAACGTTTAGATCAAAAGTTCTCAGGCGGCATGCGTGGTATGCAACTGCGTTGGGAGACCGAACTAAATAAACATGATGTGGACTTTGAAGGCTACTTAAAAGCTGATGAGATGGATTTCCCAGGTTCACCGGTCACCAAAGATTTCGCACTAAATTTGGCATTGCATAAAGTCAATCTGGATAAAGTCCGTGCATTTAGTGAACTTTTGCATCAGGTGGAAAATTCATGCGATGCAGTGAGTGAATCAAGTGAAGAAATGACTCAAGCTTTCTTAGCAATCGCAAGTCAAGGTTTTGATTTTGAGTCTAAAGATAACTCGATCAGTATTGGTGGAGGTAAAGCCTCTGCAAATGTCGTGGGGAAAGTTATGCCGGGACACCATGCTTCAATGGAGTCTTTTATTAAAATGGTACCGAGCTTACTGGATTTTCAAGCAGACTTAAGTTTTGATAAAAATATGATGACTGCAATCATGAATAACTTTTTACAATTACAGGGCAAAAGTTTGTCTGGACAGGAAGCTGAAGCCATGTTTGCAGGTTTTGAAACATCAGGGCAAGGCAAGCGCGATGGCAATAACATGGTCATGAGTATGCAATATAAGTTCGGTCAAAAGCTTTTTGGTCAAGCCATACAAAAGAAATAAGCAACCAATAGTGAGTAGTTAAGTTTAAAAAATATAAAACCGTCATAGATTGGCGGTTTTGTATTTTTGGCTACAGAATTATGATTTTCAGTTTATCGGAACACAGCGGCCTAGCCATTGTTGAACAGTTGAAAAGTTGCTAGCGTCAATGGGCAACTAGCCAATGAAAACAACAATAGGAAAGACACCATGTCACACGATTATTTTTTTAGACGGAAACTTGTTCATTCATCCATGCCTAAATGTTCTTGGGTAAAACACAGTCTTATTAGTAGCATTTTTCTGATCGCTGTTCAGTCTACAGTTTTTGCGGGTACTTCAATTTCAGATCAACGTTTGTCGAATGAAACGCAAGGTAAAAAACAATTTAGTGAAGAAACCTTAGATATTATTGAGAGTGAAGCAGCTAAACCCAAAGAAGAGCAGCAGAACAATTCAAATCATAAATCTAATCGTAATAATAAGATCATTCAGGAGACCCAGCTTGAAGGCTCAACCATGAGTGATTATTTGCTTCAAAAGAAAAGGGCAGCGGATCAGGTCGGGTTAATACAATCTCCTGAAGTTGCACCGATTAACCGTATTGTGCTGCAAGAGCGACATGAAAATATTCGAGTAACGTATCCAGATGGAGTCGTGGTTGAAATGAAGCACTGACGTGCTTCATTTCATAGATCAGGAATTTCTAAAGTCAAACCTTAGATTTGTGGATGAGTGATTTTCCATGCACGGTGAATTTTGGTATTACGTTTAAAGTCTAGGCCAATGGTTTCATTGCTGATTTCTTCAACGTCAAACATTGCCATGATCACATCGTCCATCTCAAAACCACGGTAGTTGTTTGAGAAGTAAAGCGTTCCGTCAGTGGTTAAACGGTTCATGGCACGTTTAAGCAAAGACATATGGTCGCGTTGGACATCAAACGTACCATAGAACTTTTTAGAGTTAGAGAATGTTGGTGGGTCAATAAAGATCAGGTCATATTGCTCGTGACCTTCTTTCAACCATTCAAAACAGTCGCTAGAGAAGAACTGATGTTGTTCATCTGCATGATCTACTGTCAAACCATTCAGTACAAAGTTCTCTTTAGACCAGTTTAGGTAGGTATTTGACAAATCGACACTGGTCGTACTTGCTGCACCGCCAAGCGCTGCATGTAAGCTCGCTGTAGAGGTATAGCTATATAAGTTCAGGAAGTGTTTACCTTTGGCTTCTTTGGCAATACGTAGACGCATTTGACGATGGTCAAGGAACAAACCTGTATCGAGGTAGTCTGTTAGGTTCACCAAAATCTTTGCTTTGCCTTCTTGAACGATAAAACGTTTAGACGCGGTACTTTGTTTGGTGTACTGATTTTTACCTTCTTGGCGGGCACGTGTTTTAATGAAAATCGCATCACGACCTAAGCCTGTCACTGCACGAATCGCTTGAAGTGCTAAGTTAAAGCGTTTTTTGGCTTTTTCAGGGTCAATTTTTTTCGGTGGTGCATATTCTTGTACGTGTAAACGATCACCATACAAATCTACCGCGACATTAAAGTCAGGCAAATCGGCATCATATAAACGTAGGCAGAAAATATTTTCTTTGACTGCCCATTTTTTAAGATTCTGCATGTTTTTTTGCAGACGGTTAGTAAAGTCTTCTGCACCTTCAATTTTTTCAAATTGTTGCGGTTCCCAATGCTCGAGGAAAGGCTTTTGAACTGCCGCAGGTTTGACAGTACCAAAACGGACGTAAATCGGCAGCTTACCATTCATCAAACGTAAAATTTGCGGATCATTGAAGGCAAGAACATCGGCCTGTTCAACTTGTGCTGCAATAATCGCAGCAGGCTGATTCGGGAAGTTCTTTTGTAATAGTGCCGATAAACCTAAATACAGTGCGCGGTTAGAGGCTTTATCACCTAAACGCTCGCCGTATGGCGGGTTAGTGACAACAAAGCTTTTCTTACCTGTTGCTTGGAAATCTGGCCAGTCTGCAAGTGTACGTTCTTCAATCTTAATTTGATCAAGTACAGATTCGAAACCTGCAGCAATAATATTTTGTTTGGTCGCTTTTACCGCTTCCCAGTCTGCATCAAATGCATAGAATTGTGGGAGAGGATTTTCAAGTGCAGCTTTATGACGCTCAGCCGCTTCGCCTTTGATTGACATCCAAAGTTCATGGTCATGACCATTCCAACCATTAAAACCAAAACGACGAACAAGGCCTGGTGCGCGGTCAGTCAAAATCATTAAAGATTCAATGATAAAGGTCCCTGAACCACACATTGGGTCCAAGATAATATTGGGTTGATGTTGTTTAAGTTTTGCTTTCTGTAAGATAGCAGCCGCTAGATTTTCTTTAATCGGCGCATCTGTCATGTAGCGACGGTAGCCGCGTTTATGCAGAGAATCACCTGATAAATCTAAGCAATAAGTATGTTCAGTTTTGCCAGCTAATACATACAACGTAATTTCAGGTTGCTTAATGTCAATGCTAGGACGTTTGCCCACAGCTTCCATAAAGGAATCGACCACACCATCTTTAACACGTAAAGTTGCGAACTGAGAATTGACTTTAATGTCACGTTCGATGTGTAAACGCACGGCAAATGTACTTTGTGGTGCAAAAATAAGTGACCAATCAAAGTTTATTGCACCTTCATAGAGCTCTTCCGCTACATCACGTGCATCATGCGTGAACTCTAATTCATGTGTATGAATCGGGGTGAGTACACGAGAAGCCAAACGTGACCACATGCAAATACGATATGCATCTTCAAGTGTGCCTTTGAATACAAGACGACCCGGGAACTGTTCAATATTTTGAACACCTAAACCTTCAATTTCCTCGCGGAGTAAGGTTTCCAGTCCATCTGCACAGGTAACCCAATATGTAGAAAGACGCGGTTTCGAATTCATGTAAATTTCCAAAGGCAAAAGAGCAATCGCATATTTTAACGTATTTTCGTGGATTTGGGCGGACGATATTGCGCTGAAACGGGAGAAATATCGGTAGATTTGAATGACTTTATCAAATTTATTCTGTGTACATTGTGAGAAATATCACTTAATGGTACAAAAATTGCTATAACCCTGATCAAAATTCGATCTTTATAATATTGATATCATTAGGGGTATTTATGACAGGGCTGGCAATCAATAGTCAATCAAACGCATTTTCAATTGCAACTTTAATCTATGCGCGCTTACGTCGTGTGTCAGGTCGGGTTATTGACGCATTATATGTGGTTGAGAATGTCGAATACGCACGCTTTGTTTCTAACTTGGCTTTGGAAACGGCCGATCCTGAATTATCTCGTTTGGTTGCGCGGCTTTACAGCGAGTTGAATTTGCATGAAGCTGCCGTTTCTGAAGCAGAGGAACTGACGGACAGTTCAGTACAGCCTGAAACGGCAGAAATATTAATGAGCGAACCGACTGCGGAAGACATCTGTAAAGCACAGGTTGCACATCGTTATATTGGCGCATTGCGTTAATTCAATCCCGCTGTGAGCAGCAGCATAAATTTCCTGCTGCACACCGCCTGAAGTATCAACCATCTTTCCATGTTTCAAGAGCTGTTGAACTGTGCAGAAGGCGGTTGTTCATAGCTGAACTTTATCTGTTTGAAAGTATTCAATTCAATCAAAAATAAGGACAGATAGAAGTCCTGTTTGAAGGCTTTTTGAAAGGGGAAAGGTGAAGTTTAAATTAAAACGTTTAATTTATCTAATTGAAATGATAGATAGGAATTTGAAAATTCATTTTGAATAACATCATGAGTTTGCATTGAACGTTGAAAACTTCAACTGCCATTTGCCAAGATTCTCTGTATAATGCGTTAACTTAACGATAAGGAATCTCTCATGCACTTGGCGGCATTGCATACACCGAGCCAGATTCAACTCAACCAAGATGGTAACTTAAAACATTTCCTCACCATCGAAGGCCTTTCTAAAGAAACTCTCACAAAAATATTGGACACTGCACAGTCCTTTTTTAATGACCAAAATCAGCTGATTACCAATAACCTTTTAGAAGGTCGTACGGTGATGAACCTGTTTTTTGAAAATTCAACACGTACCCGAACCACTTTTGAAGCGGCAGCAAAACGTCTGTCTGCAAACGTATTGAACATTGATATTGCACGTTCAAGTACATCAAAAGGCGAGACACTGCGTGATACCTTGTGGAATTTAGAAGCGATGGCGACCGACATTTTTGTGGTTCGTCATTCATCGTCAGGCGCGCCGCACTTTATTGCCAAAGATGTTTGTCCGCATGTGGCAATCATCAATGCAGGCGATGGCCGTCATGCGCATCCAACGCAAGCCATGCTGGATATGCTGACGATTCGCCGTGAAACCAAAAAGAATTTTGAAGACATTTCCATTGCCATCATTGGCGATATTAAGCATTCACGTGTTGCACGTTCAGATGTCGCTGCATTGCAAACATTGGGCTGTAAAGATATTCGTGTCATTGCGCCAAATACTTTGCTGCCGTACGGTTTTGATGATTATGGCGAAGGCATTCGTCTGTTCAACAACATGGAAGCCGGCATTCAAGACTGCGACGTGATTATTACTTTGCGTATTCAAAATGAACGTATTGATTCTCCTGCGCTGTCATCTCAAGCTGAATTCTACAAAATGTACGGTTTGAATAAAGAGCGCTTGGCTTTGGCAAAACCTGACTGCATTGTGATGCATCCGGGACCAATGAACCGTGGTGTTGAAATTGACTCGAGTATTGCCGATGGCACTCAGTCAGTGATTTTACATCAGGTGACCAATGGTATTGCGGTGCGTATGGCGGTACTGGCTTTGGCAATGCAAGGTCAGTTGCAAGAAAAAGGTTTAATTGAAGCGATTGCGGTTTAAGGGATAGTCATGAGTATTGTTAAAGTTGAAAATGTACGTGTCTTAGATCCAATCAATCAAACTGACAGCGTACAGACGGTTTATATTGAAAATGGCCGATTGGTTGCCGAAAGCAATGCCGCTGAAACCATTGATGGACAAGGCAAATGGCTAATGCCAAGTATGGTTGACCTTTGCGCGCGTTTGCGTGAGCCGGGTCAGCAGCAGCATGGCACTTTAAAGTCAGAAGGTAAGGCTGCGCGTGCGAATGGTATTTTGCATGTGTTTACCCCGCCAGACTCTAAACCGATTGTGCAGGACAATGGCGCATTGATTCATGGCCTGGTGGAAAAAGCCATGCTGGACGGCGGCATTTATCTGCAGGTGATTGGTGCGCAAACTCAAGGTTTGTTAGGCAAGCAGCCGGCGAATATGGCAGGTTTGAAAAAAGGTGGCTGTACTGCGGTATCGAATGCCAATGCGCCATTTATGGACGATGATGTAGTGATTCGCACCTTGGAATATGCTGCGGGTCTGAACATGACCGTTGTGTTCTATGCCGAAGAGCCGCAGATTGCCAAAGATGGCTGTGTGCATGAAGGTTTTGTCGCATCTCGTCAAGGTTTACCGATGATCCCTGCATTAGCGGAAACCGTAGCCATTGCAAAATATTTACTGATGATTGAAGCCACTAAAGTGCGTGCGCACTTTGGTCTGTTGTCATCAGGTGCATCTGTTGAATTGATTAAACATGCCAAAGCGAAAGGCTTGCCGGTGACTTGCGATGTAGCCATGCACCAATTGCATTTAACGGATCAGTTGATTGATGGCTTTAATTCACTTGCGCATGTGCGTCCGCCACTGCGTTCAGAACAAGATAAAGACTTGCTCCGCCAAGCAGTGAAAGACGGTGTAATTGACGCGATTTGTACGCATCATGAGCCACTGAGCAGCTCTGCGAAAATGGCGCCTTTTGCTGAAACACAGCCCGGTTTTACCGCATTTGATACCTTTGTACCTTTTGGTATTCAACTGATTCAAGAAGGTCTATTAAGCCCACTGGAATGGGTTGAGAAAGTCACACTCGCACCTGCTAAAGTAGCCAATATGCAACAACGTTGGACAGATGAAGCGGGTTGGGTGCTTGTCGATCCAGAACTTGAGTGGACTATTAATAAAGACACGATTGTCTCAAATGGTAAGAACACACCATTAATTCAGCAAACGGTAAAAGGTAAAGTAGTTCACGCTTTTTATGCCGTTTAAGCGCACGCTCAACATGGAAATTTGTTGATTCTCAGAATTTTGATTAGACATTAAAAAGTCAGCTTCGGCTGGCTTTTTTAGTGAAGATTGAAAATAAAAGAAGAAATTAAAGCGTTGACAAGTCCGAACAAATTATTACATTTGATCAAAAAATAAGCATATAAACTGAAGTACATATGAAAATAATGACAACTGCATGGAGTACAAATATGAGTATAGATTTATTAGCGCTGATTAAGCAGCACGTCTCCTCGATTGTGCTGGACGGTGATACACAATATTTAACTGAAAAAAATTCAGCCATTAGCCAGTTTATTCCATTCCTGTTAAATATTTTTCGATCCAAACCTGAATTTATTGATGCCTTTCAAAAACAGTTAAATCCACGAATTAGTGATATTTTCTCGGCGAATCCCACATTAAAAGATCAATTTCTGCAACATCTTGGTGGCGGTGCTGCTCCAGCGTCAGAAATAGAGCAGACCTTGAATCATTCGATCGCCCCAACCATAGGGGTGCTTGAAAATGAAGCGGGTTCATCTGATCCTGTCGCAATCACGCATTTACTTGATAATCATGTAGATAGCATTTTGGCGGCACTACCACAATGGGCAGTGCCTTTACTCGCAGGTTTAGGGGTAAACACTGCAGCTGGCCGTACATTACACCAAGCGCCTGTTGTTGAACCAACACCTGTTATCGTTGAAGAAAAACGCTCGAATTGGTTATTACCAATTATTGCGCTGCTTATATTATTGGGTCTGATCGCATTTTGGTTTAAGTCTTGTACTAATAAAGAAGAACCAACCACCTCTGCAACAACGGTTGCACAGCCTGCTGCATCTCAGCCAGCACATTTGCAATTTAGCACCGGTACAGATGGGCAGTTAACCAACTGTCAAATTCAAACTGGTGATTCAAATTATCTTGAAATTTTGCAGCAACAAGTCAAACAGATCTTTAACTTTAATACGGGTTGTGGTGCTTCATCTGATGCCAGTTACCATACTCAATTTATTGATCAAGATACCATTCCAACGGTTCTGCAAAAACTTAAAGGTGTGCCAAATACCACTTTAACCTGGACAGAAAATCAGTTATCGATTTTGTCGCAAAATCCTGCGGATGCTCAAAGCCTTGCCAATCAAATTAAGCCTTTAGCAAAAAATATGACGGTATTGGTTCAAGAAGGCGTGAGCGAACAAACTGCAGTAGATAACAGTATTACTGATGCACAAAAAGCATTAGCGAGTATTAACCCTGAACAAGTTCGTGCTCTAGATGTTGCGACTGCGCTGAACTTACAAATTATTAATTTTGCGACAGGTTCATCTGATATTCCTGACGTGAATAAATCGATTTTGGATCAAGCGGCAGCGTTAATGCAGCGCGCAACACAGGTACATCTGACTGTACAAGGTCATACCGACGCTGTGGGTAATGCGGAAGCGAATAAAGCTTTATCGCAAGAGCGTGCACAAGCTGTGGTGGATTATTTGGTGTCGAAAGGCGTTGATCCTGCACAGCTTCAAGCGGTGGGTTATGGTCAAGAAAAACCGGTAGCAGAAAACAGCACCAAAGAAGGTCAATTCAAAAACCGACGTATTGAGTTTGAAGTTTTAAATACCGAGAATGGCAAAGTACGAGATGTTACCAATGAAGGCGTGACTGAAAAGGCCAATTAAAACCGTACTAAATGAGATGATATATAAAAAATCCCTGCACATGCGGGGATTTTTCTCGTCAAAGCGCTGTAATTTTGAGTAAAATACGCCCGAAGAATAAAATCATAATGGTACTTATACAATGAAAAAAATAGTCATCACGAGCCTCATGTTGTCTGCGGCATTAATATCCGGCTGTGATAATTTTAAAAATAAAAAAGATACAGAAGCCAAAACGGAAGCGCCTGCTTTGGAAGATTGGAGTTGTACTGCACAAGCCAATATTGACCAATTGCAAGATCATTTAAAAAAAGAATATCTCAAAGAATTAAACAAAGAAATACGTCAGTCAGATTATGAAGCCGATCAGCAACTCATGGATCTGATTGTAAAAAATCTAAAATTTAACATTCAAAATGTCACGACTTTAACTGAAGACCCTAATAAAGCCAAAACATTGGAATGTAGCAGTCAATTGTTGGTGGTTTTCCCGAAAGGATTACAAAAGCGTGCTGAAAACGCCTTTGCTGAACGACCATGTGATGAAGGCTGTGAAGAACGTGGTAATTATACTTTGAATGATTCACTCGAAGATGGGGAGTCAGGCTTAAGCATGGACAATGATCAGCTTAAAGGGAACTTTAGCTATAGCATCACTAAAACCGACAAAGATGGTTTAAGTTTAAGTGTCCCGAGTCAAAATGACGTAATTGATAGCGTTGTAACAGTGACACGTCATGCGGTGTTATATGCGGCATATAGTGCTCAAAATAAGCGAGATGAAGAATCCTATCAGCAAGGGATGGAGAGCCAATCTCAACAAATGAGCCTTGCACAAAAGGCGATGGATATTCGTAAGAAAGAGCTAGATCAGGATAATGCCAAAGTGGTGGATCGTCTCAATCAGACTTGGGATCATTTTAGTGATGAACAAAAGGCGCAGTTACAGCAAGATCAAGCAGACTGGTTTGAAAAGCGTGATATCGACTGTAAAGTGCTTGCACAAAAAAGTGTTTATTCATTAAATGAAAGTGAAAAAGAGACTTATCAAAAGCATTCGCAATACTGGGATGATGCGATGAATACGCAAAATCAAGAGTTGCAATATACCAAATGTTTTAATCAGAAAACTACAGAACGAATTGTGTATTTAAATAACGTGTTTAATTGATCTAAAAGAAGAAAAGCCCTCAATGAAGGGCTTTTTTTTGAATCTTAGTTTATTGCTTGATGATCAAAACAGGAATTGGGCACTGCGTTAAAATATTTTGTGCCACGCTGCCTAGCATGGCTTTTTTCAAACCTGTGCGTCCATGTGAACCCATGATGATTAAATCCGCAGAGATTTCATCAGCCACTTGTAAAATCCCTTCAGTTGGCGATACACCATGAATCAAACGGGTTTTAACCTCGATACCATCGCGTACAAAGGTTTGTTTAATATCTTCTAAACGCAGCTGAGCACTTTTTTCAGCTTGCATAAAATATTCAGTGATTGCAGGTGCAACAGCATAGAAATCGACACCAACAAATGGATCAACAGCAACAACACTGACAATGGTCACTTGTGCATTTTGACTTTTAGCCAAGCTGAGCGCATGTTCAACAGCAGAATATGAAATTGGAGATTCATCCACAGGGACTAAAATTTGTTGATATTGACTCATATCTGCTTCCTTAATATTTTAAATGTTATCAATCTAATCTTGCTCTATTCACGATATTGTATGAATTAGACAAAAGGGTAAGCTTTTTGGTGAAGGGTGTGCTGAATACAAAAAAGCCCACATCATGTGGGCTTGGTCATCTTAAGCTTTTACAACCAACACGGGTAATTCAGTATTACTGAGTACATCTTGTGCGAAGCTGCCGAGCAGCATTTTCTTAAAGCCTTTGCGACCATGTGAACCCATCACAATCAAATCGGCTTTGACTTCATTGGCTGCTTCTACCACACCTTCAGCAGAAACTTGGCCTTTAATGATTTTACTTTGTGCTTCTACACCCACTTCAGTTGTAATTTGCACAGCTTCTTTCAAAGCAGATTCAGCATTTGCATAAGCTTGTACGAAATATTCTTTCATGATTGATGAAGAATAATAGAAGTCTGCATCGGTAAATGGGTCTTCAGCAACAAGGCTGATTAAAGTGAGTTGGCTGTTAAACGCCTTGGCAATAATTGCAGCTTTTTTAACTGCAGAAAACGAGATTTCTGAACCATCGACAGGTACTAAAATGTTTTGATATGACATGGAACAATCTCCTGTAATTTTGCTTTTAAACCCTATAGATTATTGATAACACATTGTCGTGCATGGTTCAATTTATTAATCTAAAAAATATTGTAAATTCATAAAATTACATAAATTAATGTCGATAAGTCGTCAAATAAATCTGAGTGGAAAACTCGGACTTTGCTCAAAAATATTAAAATAAAATCGACTAATTTTCTCGGGTTTTTAGCCTAAAAGATCAATTTGAACTTTATAAAAATAAGCCTAAACTATATACAGTTTTAAATCTAAGATTTATAACAGAATTGATGCGATTGGATAGTTAGATATGTCATATAAAGTAGGGTTGGTTGTACTCAGCATGTGTTCAGTGTTGCATTTGTCTGGTTGTCAAAACACGCAAAGCAGTACCAAAGTGATTGCAGGTGCATTTAACTTATCGACACAAGTCCAAAAGACCTTTATCAACCTACATGCACCTGACAATGTTATTGTGCAGTCAAATATTCAATATCTACAAAATCCAAATTTAAGCTTGGATATCTATCAACCTGAAACAATTACAGTTATTGCACCCAGACCAACAATTGTTTGGATCCACGGGGGCGGTTGGGTCTCTGGCTCAAAAGAACATGCAGGGGGATATTTTAAACGGCTCGCAGCCCAAGGCTATAATGTGGTTTCTGTTCAATATCAGTTTGCACCTGACGCCATTTATCCCACACAGCTCAACCAAATAGATGCAGCACTGACGTTTTTGAATCTACATGCAGCACAATATGGCATTGATTCGCAAAATATGTATTTGACAGGGGATTCTGCAGGTGCAAATATGGCCAGTCATTATGCCGCCTTGGTTACGAATCCAGATTTTGCGAAAGCGTCAAAGATTCAGCCAGTATTAAAGCCTTCACAGCTTAAAGGGCTGATTTTACATTGTGGTATTTATGATTTAAACAGCTTTGTAAATACAGCACCCGACGAGATTGGATTGATCGAGTGGGGCGTCTATAACTTGGTTCAGGCGTATACCGGAGACAAAAAAGATGATGCCGAGTTTTTAACGCGTATTTCAACGGCCTCAAATATTAATTCAAATTATCCGCCTGTATTTATCAGTGGTGGTAATAAAGATTTTTTAACCAAAACGCAATCTGAGCCTTATGTAGAAAAATTGAAGGCAAATAATGTACCTGTGACAGCGGTATTTTATCCAGATTCGAAAGAATTTTTGGTACATGAATATCAATTTATGATGAGTAAAAAGGCCAGTCAGCAGACCTTTGATCGGACTTTAGAATTTTTGCAACAACACACACAGACCGTCAAAAATTAAAAACAGACTTAAATGGCTTGCAGAATAATCTTTAACTTAATAGCATACCTACCAGTTGGTATGTTTGTTTTGGAATGATTAATGAATTCGGTAACATTGGCCTATGGCTTACTGTCATTGGCGATTATCTCAGAAGTAATTGGTTCGACATTTTTGGTGAAGTCAGAAGGGTTTACCAAACTTGCGCCTTCATTGGCTGTCGCAGTTTTATTCTGTTTAGCATTTTATTTATTGTCTCAGGTGATTAAAGTCATACCACTTGGTATTGCTTATGCCATTTGGGCGGGTGTTGGTATTGTTTTAACTGCACTAATTGGCTACTTTATCTTTCGTCAAAGTTTAGACCTCCCAGCCATGTTAGGGATAGGCCTGATTGTTTCAGGTGTGGTCGTGATCAACCTGTTTTCAACTTCTGCTGGACACTAGTATGGATAATCCGCATCAGCGCAAGAAAGAACCTCAACTGATACGCCAAAGTATTTTGCAGCATGCAATCCGTCTTGCTGCAGATAAAGGTGTCAACGGGGTGTCGATTCAAGCCGTTGCGGATTTAGTTGGGGTCACAAAAGGTGGTGTATTTCATCATTTCTCAAATAAGCAAAAGCTCTTAGAGTCCATGATCGTCATGCTTTTAGCTCAATTAGACGAGGTTGTTGACCGATTGATTGACGAAGACCCTGAGCCATACGGTCGTTTTACCCGAGCCTATATTGAAATTACCTTAGAAAAACAAATCATGGGTTTGCAACAGTCATGGTCCGCGATTTCGATGACCATGCTGACCGATAAAACTTTTAATGAATATTGGATTGAATGGATGAACTCACGTTTAGAGCGACATCATCAGACCGATTCAGATATAGAACTCAAAATTGTTCGTTATGCAGCCGATGGTATTTGGCTCACCGCTTTTACAGAAGTGGAAGACGAAATCGAAACCCAATTATTAAAACAAGAACTGATCGCTAGAACGTATCGAGCGAAATAGATTAAATAACTGATTTTACATACGTAAAAGTAATTACGCATTTTTAAAATGATTTTTAAGTCTATTCGACAGAGGCTTACATCTAGGGATTGAATAAAGGGATTAACCTTCGGCTGGAGGTACTCTTGAAATGTTGTTTCTCATTTGGCAAAATGAGAAGCGTGCTTCGTAAGGAAGCCATCTTGCGGAGCATTGCTCCTCACCGCAAAACTTGTTCACTAGTGTCTAATTATTCAAAGTATCGCAAAAACATTTTTGATTAGAAATAGTCCTATCTCAAACACTTGCGGATGACGTTACCGCGTATCATTCTTTTATTTGAAGCAAATTATTTAACTGAGGGCTTAATTTCTCTTATATTTGAAAATAGCATGTACGACTAAACCAAAGACCAACCCCCAAAACGCGGAACCAATACCAAAAAATTGTACGCCCGATGCACTAAATAAGAAGGTGAGTAGAGCAGCGTCACGTTCACTCGCTTCTTGGAAAGCAATGACGATGTTGTGTCCAATGGTGCCTAGTAGGGCAATTCCTGCTAAAGCGGTAATAAATACCAATGGAAAAGCAGTTAAGAAACTCACCAAAGTGGCTGCAAACAGGCCCATCAAAATATAAAAGAAGCCACAAGTCATACCTGCGATATAGCGCTTTTTCTCATCGGGGTGGGCTTGGTCATCTAGACTGATGGCTGCACTAATCGCAGCAATATTGACACTAAAACATCCAAATGGCGCGAGTAGCGTTTGGACTGTACCAGTCCAACCAATCAGTTGATTGACGTGGGGTTGATAACCATAACTTTTAATCATGGCTAAACCCGGTAAATACTGAGAGGCCATATTGATTACAAAGAGTGGTAACGCCAAACCCAGTATTGCTGAGATCGAAAATTCAGGTGTGACCCAAACCGGCTGTGCGAGTTCTAAATTAAGCGCCGGTAATTGAAAGCCAAGTAATAATGGACAAAGCATGATGCCAATGATCACCGTAATGACAATGCTATAACGTGGTAACAGTCGTTTACTGAGGACGTAAGCCGCGAGTAAACCAAGAACGAATGCCCATTCATTTTGTAAACTGACAAATAGCTCAATACCAAATTTAAGGAGTACACCCGCCAACATTGCACTAGTTAGACATTGCGGGATATAGCGCAATATTTTTTCAAAAATGCCTAAAAATCCAAGTATTGCTGTCAATAAGCCACAGACCAAGAAAGCACCTAGGGCGGCATTCATGCTGTAACCATTTGCAGTCGCTAAAATCAGTGCCAGTCCTGCAGTGGACCATGAAGTCGCAACGGGATATTTAAATTTCCAAGACAGAATCAGCCCGCTTAAGCCGATACCCAAACCTAGAGCCCAAAACCAAGAGGTTATTTCTGCAGTGTTGGCACCGAGCAGTTGTGCAGATTGGATCACCAAAACAGCCGAGACACTGATCCCGACTAAGAACGTAATAAAACCTGCAAAAGCAGCTGGAATGGAAAAGTCTTGGAGTAGTTTTTGCATAATGATCGAGCTATGAGTATTGTTGGCGCAGATTTAAGATGACATTTTTCAGGATGATACGCTCAAGTCCTGTACAGTAAAAGTGCTCATCGAGATATTATGGAAATTCTTTATTTATTCACTGATGTTACGCAGTAACATCAGAAGAGCCATTTGATTCAAATAAAAGAAAGATACGCGGCAACGTCATCCGCAAGTGTTTGAGACAGGACTACTTCTATTCAAAAATGTTTTTGCGATACTTTTGAATAATTAGACGCTAGTGAAGGAGTTTTGCGGATGGCAATGGTTTTGGGTACTTTTGCCGAAACAAAAGTACCTCCAGCCGAAGGCGAATCCCTTTATTTAAATCCTAGATGTAAGACTCCGTCGAATAGACTTAAAAAGCATTTTAAAAATGCGAAATTACTTTTACGTGCGTAACATCAGTTATTAACAAACGGCACTTTAATAGAACGAATCGACAACAAACATTGTGGATGTTTCATCCATTCAAAAGTTTAAAGGCATATAGATTTTTAAGTAAAAAAACAGAAATACTTTGCCCATGTCGTTTACATGGTAGAAGTCGCAAGCTTTAGCCCAAATCCACAAAATAGAAGACCAACTGCAGCCACACAGCATGCCGTAAATTTATAACGATGGCTAAAATAGGTGGCCAGTTTTGCACCCGAAAAGATCAAAATCGTTAAATAGCTCATACTGATAATTTGCAGCACGATCGCGAGTGCGGTGAATGTAATCGCTGGATATGGATATGCAGGATCGACGAATTGTACAAAGAACGATAAGTAAAAAAGAATGGCTTTCGGGTTTAAAATACTGATGGTTAATGCAGTCTTAAACGGTTTCAATTCATTCAAACTCAGTTGTTTAGTGTCGAGTTGTTCTGGCGTTTGAACGGCATTCCATGTTTGGTAGGCAGCCTTGAAAAGTTTGATACCTAAATAACTTAAATACAGCGCACCGACAATTTTTAATAATAAGAATAACCAAGGGAAGGCGTGAAGTAAGGATGCAGCACCGAGAGCAGTGAGTAAGATTAAGATCAAATCGCCAGTATAAACGCCAAAAGCGCTTAAATAGCCGACCTTAATGCCATAGCGAGAAGCAACAGACATGACATAAAGTGAATTTGGCCCGGGTAAAATCACAATTAATATCGTACCAATAATAAAGGTCGTTAAGTCTGTGATTCCAAACACTGAAGACACTCTAATAAAAACCGAAGCTGTAGTATACAACTTCGGTTCTAGATGAAACTGAAAATTTCTAATTTATGCTTTTATTTCAGCATCTAAGCCAAAAGTTTGACGCAGTAAGCTACTTAATTGCTCACGGGCTTTAATAAAACCATCAATACCGCCTTGTAATAGTTGGAAAGACATTAAGTCTTTTTCAACTTCAGCTTTGAAAGTTTGCTTGTCGAGCACTTGTACGTCGTGTTGACAGTGTGCATGCGCATGATGATTAGATAGTTGCACTTCAACGGTACGCTGATCTTTTTCCAGTTCTGCCAATAAATTCGGTGAAACCGTCAATAAATCACAACCTGCTAAGCCAAGCACTTGATCGATACTACGGAAGCTAGCACCCATAATTTCAGTTTTGATGTCATGTTGTTTGTAGTAGTGGTAAATCTGCTTAACTGATAAAACGCCTGGATCTTTCTCAATCGGGTAGCTATCCACATTTTCAGCTTTTTTGTACCAATCTAAAATACGGCCGACAAATGGCGAAATCAGCGTGACTTGAGCATCTGCACAGGCTTGAGCTTGATGTAAGCCAAACAATAAAGTCAGATTACAATGAATGCCTTCGGCTTCAAGGGCTTTAGCGGCTTGAATGCCTTCCCATGTTGAGGCAATTTTAATTAAGATACGATTTTGATCGATACCATACTGTGCATATAAAGCCAGTAACTCTTTAGCTTTTGCAATGGTGGCATCAGTATCATAAGACAAGGCTGCATCGACTTCTGTAGATACACGTCCTTCGATCAATTTTAAGATTTCTACACCAAATTTGACCGTAAGAATATCGATGGTGCGCTCAACCAGCTCATCGTTTTGATAACCTTCTTTACGCGCTTGTTCAAAAGCACTTTCAATCAGTTCTTTATTTTCAGGTTGATTTGCCGCTGCTGTAATTAAAGATGGATTTGTGGTCGCATCCAATGGACGGAATGTATTAATCGCAGCTAAATCACTGCTGTCAGCAACAATCGTTGTTAGGCTTTTTAATTGGTTTAACGCATTTTGAGTCATTTGAAATCTAGTTCTTAATGTTCTTGGTGTACATACTTTTATAACACAATCTGTTTAGAACCCAACCAAAAAACGCCCAATTAGGCAGTCTAAATCGTAGTTTTTCGTGAATTTCGGATGTGATTAATCAAAAAATGAGCAGCCGAGCCCAGTGGTTTTTCACGGTTCCAGACCAAGTCGACGAAATATTCAAATTTAGGTGTGAAATCTTGAAAGCTTAAGATTTTGAGTTGATCTTTGAGCGTCGGATTTTCATTAAACATCTCTAATGGAAGCACACCCCAGCCCAAACCTTGAATAATCATCGAACAAGCAGAGTGGTGGTTATCTGTACGCCAACTGTGTTTGGAAAATAACAATTCTGGTTTAATGCTTTTATCACGACTTGCGACCACGATTTGCCGATTTTGCAAAATTTGCTCAAAACTGACTTGCTTAAATTTCGACAGGGCATGTTTTGTCGCAGCAACAGGAACCAATGCTTCACGCTTCAATTCGACAAATTGTTCATAACTCTCAAGCTGTTCACGTTCAAACATTAGAGCAAGCTGCGCTTGACCCTGTAATAACATCTTTTGAGCATCTTCTTGAGGCGCAGAAAAAATATTGATTTGCAAAGATGGAAAATGAGTTTCTAGCAAAGAGATATAGTCGGTCCACTGCGTATGTAGTAGCTCTGATACCACCACGATATTCAGTGAAGACTCTAAACCATGACTCAGTGCAATTGCATGCTGTTTCCACTGATTGATTTCTATCAATAATTGTTCAGTTTTTTCATACAGGTTTAGCGCTTGAGCTGTGGGCATAGGTTCACGACCAACCCGCTCAAACAGTTTAAGGTTGAGATCAATTTCGAAATTCGCAATGGACATGCTGACCGCCGAAGGTACTTTGCCGAGTTGCCGAGCTGCAGCGGAAAATGATCCTGTTTCCATGACTGTTTTAAAAATCATGAGTTGTTCTTGATTAATATTCATGTGCATACAGAAAAAATAAAGGAATACAACCTTTCAATAATATTGAAAGAACCTGACTCGATTAATCAATAATATAAAAATAAAATAAGTTTTTTACAAATAATAGAGTGTTTCAAAATGACGATTTCCAAGAGAAGGATTATTCATGCGCTAAGCTATGAGATCATCCTATTGGTGATCATTGCTATTGCTTTAAGTTTTATTTTTAAAGTTCCGATGGAGGTGACAGGTACGCTCGGTATTGCAATGGCGGTCACTTCTGTGATTTGGAACATGATTTTTAATCATTATTTTGAAAAATTTGAAGCAAAAAGAAAGTTAAAAAGAACCTTTGGTGTACGTGTTTTACATGCAATTGGATTTGAGGGCGGTTTAATGCTTGCAACCATACCAATGGTCGCTTATGCCATGCATATGACCTTATGGCAGGCGATTTTGCTCGATTTTAGTATGACCATGTGCATTTTAGTCTACACATTTATTTTCCAATGGTGCTATGACCAGATCGAGGCGCACTTGGGCTACCAACCACAATATCGTTAAATTTCAATAAGAAAATCACATTGGCCTGTACTGATAAATACAGGCCTTTTTTGCATCAAAATAGTTCAATATTTAACAAATAATAATATATAAAAACATAAACTAACTATAAAAAGTTAGAATAATTACATAACTTTTAAATATAAGAACAAAGAATGTTTTTATAAATTAATTAAAAAAATATGCAAAACAAGGGGTTGGCATATGAAATTGATAAAAATTGTCACACCTGTTGTTTTACTTGGGCTTACACAATTTACATTTGCAGATGGTAACTTTAAGCGCTTTTCTGTATCTGCAGGTTGGTTACACGTGATGCCGCAAGGAAAGGCGAATCCTTTTAACATTAATACTTCTGTGGCAAATGGGACACAGGCTGAAGTAGGCACAATTAGTACTGAAGGTTTTCTAAAAGCGATTGATCCGAATGCAATTTATAATGAAGGGAGTAATTCTGCGAATCTTAAGGACACTTTAACCAACCTTGTGAATGGCCCTTTGGGAGGATTAATTAAATAAAGATAAGGATGGCAATATCAAGTCAGAGATTGCAGGGGTCGCAACGATTAATGGACTAGATAATTGGTCAGCTGAAGGGACGGGGCTTGAAGCAGAAGATGTTGATACATTAGGTTTAACATTTAACTACCATATTAATGATAATGTTTCTTTGCAAGTGATTGGCGGCATCCCACCTGAGGTAGATATTAAAGGTAAGGGTATGATTACCGCGCCATTATCTGGTCTAGCAGAGCCAGGTGGTCTAGGCGGTTTATTATTCCCTGATGGTTTGCCACTAGATTACGCAGTACCCATTACGGATTTATCATCTTATGGTAAAGCGGCGAGTGCGAGAGCTTGGACGCCGGTATTTCAGGCACAGTACCAATTTGGTCAGTCGGGTGTAAATAAGTTTAGACCTTATGTGGGCGCAGGGATCATGTATGCTTATTTTAATGATATTGAACTCAATAAAGGCATTGAATCTGACTTAATTGCTGCAGGGCATATGATTCAAAACATTAAAGATAATAATGCAGGTGCAGCACTCGATGGTAAAGAATCATCTGGAAAAATGGTGGTCGATGTCGATGCGGATGATGCGATTGCTCCAATTGTCACACTCGGATTTACCTATGACTTCACCCCAAGTTGGTTTACAGTTGCTTCGGTGTCTTATGCGAAGTTAAATAACAAAACCAAGATTGATGTGATTAACCAAACGACGGGTGAACAATTAATTCATGCAACGACCAAGATCGATATTGATCCGCTGATTACTTATTTAGGTGTTGGTTATCGTTTCTAAAAATTTACGGAATCAAAGAATAAAAAAACCGCTCTCAAGAGCGGTTTTTTGCTTTAAAACATAAAGGATTATTTTTCAATAATTGCTGTCACACCTTGACCACCTGCAGCACAGATCGAAACAAGAACGCGACCTGAACCTTTTTGGTTCAATAGTTTTGCAGCAGTTGCGATAATACGACCGCCAGTTGCAGCAAATGGGTGACCTGCAGCAAGAGATGAACCTTTCACGTTCAATTTAGAACGATCAATTGAACCCAATGGGGCATCTAAGCCTAAACGTTCTTTACAGAATTTAGGATCTTCCCATGCTTTCAGTGTAGACAATACTTGAGATGCAAATGCTTCATGAATTTCATAGTAATCGAAATCTTGTAGCGTAATACCTGCACGTTCAAGCATACGAGGCACTGCATAAGCAGGCGCCATCAATAAGCCTTCTTTTTTCTCTACAAAGTCAACTGCCGCAGTTTCTTGGAAAGTTAAATAAGCAAGAACTTCGTGACCGTTTGCTTTTGCCCATTCTTCAGAGGCAAGAAGGACACATGACGCACCATCAGTTAGTGGAGTCGAGTTACCCGCAGTCATCGTACGCGCATCGCCTTTACCAAACGCTGGTTTTAACTTCGCAAGTTTTTCTACAGAAGAGTCTGCACGTAAGTTGTTGTCACGTTCTAAACCTAGGAATGGCGTAATCAGGTCATCGAAGAAACCTTCTTCATATGCAGCTGCCATTTTTTGATGTGAAGATGCCGCAAGTTCATCTTGCGCTTCACGAGAGATACCCCATTCAAGTGTCGTAATCGCTTGATGGTCACCCATAGAAAGACCTGTACGTGGTTCACCGTTTTTCGGCGCATCCATCAAATCTTTAACATTAATTTTAGTTAATGCTTTTAGGCGGTCTTTACCCGTTTTTGCAATGTTCAATTCAAGTAAAGCTTTACGTAGGCCATCACCAAAAGCGATTGGTGCATCAGAGGTTGTATCTACACCACCAGCAACACCCACTTCGATTTGACCCAATGCGATTTTATTAGCAACCAAGAAAGCTGCTTGTAAACCTGTACCACATGCTTGTTGAATATCGTAAGCAGGTGTTTCAGGAGCAAGTTCAGTATTGAGTACACACTCACGGGTCATGTTAAAGTCACGACTATGTTTCAACACGGCACCAGCAACAACTTCACCAAGGCGTTGACCTTGAAGGTTGAAGCGTTCAACAAGACCATTTAATGCAGCGGTGAACATATCGCTGTTTGATGCAGTGAAGTAAGCGCCGTTAGAACGAGCGAAAGGAATACGATTACCACCGATAATAGCAACGCGGCGAACTGTGTTTTGACTCATGGTATTATCCTGTTGAACAGACGTTTGAGTTGTTGATTTTGAAGCTGTTTTAGGGTTTGAAGCGGGTGTCTTAGTACGTGTAGATGCACGACGAGGACGGCTCGTTTTAGCGACATCACTTGTAGACTTGGTTGCTGTGCCCGTACTTTTAGCGGTACGTGGCGTACTCTTTGATGTATTTGACACAGTTTCCGTAGTCGGACTTTCGACTGCTGGATTTTCTTGAGTTGTTTTGCTCATAAGGCTTTTCCAAGCATGTTGATGATCTTCTTGACGGCTACATTAGCATATTCACCAAAGGGGTAAATTGACTAAAATGACATTCGCTAAAGCATTCAGGTCAAGCCATATGCGGTTTAACTCAAGTATGATTTCATGGAAACTGATGGAACTATTGAAATATAAGTATCTGACATCATCTTGAAGTTAAAGGGATATCTTCAGATCCATCAAAAATTAATCTGTATGAGAGATAATAAACATGACTGATCAATACCAAACATTTGCAAAATCTCCTATTGGTAAATTTGTCATCAAAAATTTAGGTTTACCATCACCGACTTTTTTAGAGCGTTTTGAGTCTGCAACACCTGTAGTTAAAGGTGCGGTTTTATTCGGTGCAGCGCCTGCTTCAACATTATCTGGTGCTATTGCACAAGTCTTGGCAAATATTCATGCCAATAGCTATGCAGGCAATAATGCGGAACTACAGCAAGCTGCGGCAAAATCAGGTCTAAACTTAAGCGCATTCAACGAAGGCGATAAAGAGTCTAAGTTTAAAGTTGTGGTGTTTGATGCTTCAGGTATTCAAAACTCAGAACAATTGCATGCCTTATATGCCTTTTTTAACCCAATCGCACGTCAAATTCAGGCGTCTGGTCGCGTTGTCGTTGTTGGTACAACACCAGAGACTGCGAAAACTGTGAAACAAGCCATTGCACAACGTGCATTAGAAGGTTTTGTAAAATCAGTGGGTAAAGAGTTTAAGAAAGGGATTGCAGCACAATTAGTTTATGTGGATGAAGGTGCTGAAGCAAACTTAGAATCTGCATTACGTTTTGTGATTTCACCACGTTCAGCTTATGTATCTGGTCAAGTAATTCGTGTTTCGAAAGCAGATGTTGTGGATGTTGACTGGAATAAACCGCTTGCAGGCAAAACAGCTGTAGTAACAGGTGCAAGCCGTGGTATTGGTGAAGCAATTGCACATGTATTGTCACGTGATGGCGCGCATGTGATTTGTTTAGACGTTCCACAGCAGCAAGCAGACCTTGACCGTGTTGCAGGTGAAATTGGCGGTTCTACGCTAGCGATTGATATTACTGCAAGCGATGCCGGTGAAAAAATTAAAGCGGCGGCAGCTGCTCGAGGTGGTTTGGATATCATCGTGCACAACGCAGGGATTACCCGTGACAAAACTTTGGCCAATATGAAGCCTGAGCTTTGGGATTTGGTGATTAACATTAACTTGTCTGCGATTGAGCGTGTAAATGATTACCTTCTTGAAAATGATGGCTTCAATGCAAATGGTCGTATTGTTTGCGTATCTTCTATTTCAGGTATTGCAGGTAACTTAGGTCAAACCAACTATGCTGCTTCTAAAGCTGGTGTAATTGGTGTAGTTAAATTTACTGCTCCATTATTGAAAAATGGCGTAACCATTAATGCTGTTGCTCCAGGCTTTATTGAAACGCAAATGACTGCTGCGATTCCATTTGCAATCCGTGAAGCAGGTCGTCGTATGAACTCGATGAGTCAAGGTGGTTTACCTGTAGACGTTGCAGAAACGATTGCGATGTTTGCTTCAACTGCGTCGACTGGCTTGAACGGTAACGTGGTACGTGTGTGTGGTCAAAGCTTGTTAGGGGCTTAATACATTCCTCTTAAGACTCCCTCTCTTTAAAGGAGAGGGCTAGGGAGAGGTAAAAATTTGCTATAAATGGAATGGGGCTAACCCTTATTCCAGCCTTCTCCTCGAGCCATATATGGTGCAAGAGAAGAGGCTTTTAAAACATTGAAATAATAACTTCCAAAGGTTTAGTATGAACACTCGCCATTTTAGTCAACTTCCAAAACCTTATTTAGCCTATCCAAAAGTGATTCAAGGCTTGATTTTTAAAAAGCCTAAAGCTGAAAAAGTGCTGCCGCAAGTTGAATATGTGGTGGATTCATTTAAGGTCGATCAAAAGCATTTAAAAGCTTATAACGAAGTGTGTGGCTTTAAAAACAATGGTTATATCCCAGCGATTTATTTGGCTGTGCTTTCTCAAAGTTTGCAAATGCATATGATGACTACGGAAGCTTTTCCATTTGCGATTTTAGGTTTGGTACATATTCGTAACCAAGTGAAGCAATATCGCAAAGTTGGTGTGAATGAAACACTGTCATTGTCATGCAAATTTGGTGAATTACAGCCACATGATAAAGGCGTGCAATTTGACTTTATTACCACTGCAAAAGTGGGCGATGAAGTGGTTGTAGAATCATTAACCACGTATTTAGCACGTCAAAAAACTGAGAACAAAGCTGCGGCAAAATCTACCGAAACAAAGTCAGCTGAGTTGCAAGTTCAAGCTGAATGGAATGTTTCTGAAAATACCGGTCGCCGTTATGCGTTGACTTCTGGTGACTTTAACTTGATTCATATTCATGCTGTAACCGCTAAAGCGTTTGGTTTTAAACAAGCCATTGCACATGGTATGTGGAGTAAAGCGAAAGCCTTGTCGAGCTTAACTTTGCCAGATGCCTATGAAGCAGATGTCTGGTTTAAACTGCCGATGTATCTCCCATCACAAGTTGAGTTTTTAACGGCTCAAACTGGACAAGATACCGAGTTTGCAATTCGAAATAGCAAAAACAAAAAACCGCATGTCGCGGGAAGTGTGAAAGCACTGTAAGACTTAAGCCTAAATCGATATCGGTTTAGGCTTTTTTGTTTTAATCTCAAGCGATTCATATTCAAAGGAATGATGATGCAGGCGCTCAAAGAATATCTATTTGCACAGAAGAATAATTATCAAGGTACGGTTGACGAGGCGTTTCAAGATTTGGCGGCGCAATTTAGCCGGATGCAGGATGCTCGAACCCACTTAGGCGGAGCTGCCTTAGTGGTGTATTTTAAAGGTCAAAAAGTCGTGGATATTTGGACTGGTAAAAAGTCAGCCGAAGAAGCTTGGAAGTCCAATACCCCCTCGGTCTGTTATTCCACTGGTAAAGGTGTTCTTGCAACGCTTGCACATATCTTAGTGAGCGAAGGCTTTCTAGATTACGATACTCCCGTTGCCGTATATTGGCCTGAGTTTGCTCAAAATGGCAAGTCGGATATCACATTAAGGCACATGCTGAGTCATCAAAGTGGTTTATACGATATCCGTAATATCATCGAAACAGCATCTGAAATGGCTGATTGGCCACATATGCTTAAAGTCATCGAACAAGCTAAGCCACGTTTTGAGCCATCAACTGATGCAGCATATCAACCGTTAACCTTCGGTTGGCAAGTCGGTGGTGTACTTGAAAAGGCCACAGGTCGACCGCTTACAGAATTGATGCAACAGTATTTGGTTGAGCCTTTGGCATTGGATCATGCATTTTTTGGCGTACCAGAGCATCAACTTTGTGAGGTTGCTCGCTTGATTCCGAAAAAGAAAAAAGTAGAACGTGCTGTAGATACATCTGCACAAGAAAATACCCAAGCGCAGACAACGAAAAAAAAGACCGAGACACGAAAACCGTCAATCTTTGATCAGCTCCTACAACTTTCGGGACACAATTTGCAAGACTTTCAAGATGGCATGATTCCAAAAGGAATGCGTAAGTTTTCATTTTTTAGTGATGAGGGTTTACAAGCCATCATTCCTGCGGCAACAGGCGTATTTAGTGCCAATAGTTTAGCGAAAATCTACGCCATGCTAGCCAATCATGGTCAGTGGCAAGGACAGACCTTAATCACACCACAAGTTTTTGAATCTTTAAGTAAAATTCAATTTAAAAAACGTGATCGTATTATGCCTTTACCGATGAATTGGCGTTTGGGATATCATCGAATTTTAACTTTAGGTAAATCTAGTGAAGGTTTTGGACATATTGGTTTTAATGGTTCTGGGGCCTGGTGTGATCCGCAGCGTGATTTAAGTTTTGCTTATACACATAACTTTGCGACGGGTTCAATTACCGGCGATTATCGCTTATGGGGCTTAACTCAAGAAACGCTACGCTGTGCAGACAAAGCACTTAAAGGACGCAAGGGCTGGCTTTAAGATACTTCGGGATAGAACAGAAATTGGGGAAATGTGAAAAATATGCTATTTTCCCTCGCTGTTTTAGACTGCTGTGATATCCCTATGAAAAAAGTTGTTTTGATTCCCTTAGTCGCAACGTCGGCAATGTTGGGTTGTCAGGATTCAACTCCAACGAAAGCAAAAGAGATAGAAGCGATTACTGCCGAAAAACAGCAAGCTGCATGGGTGGGTGATTTTAAAGGTACAACGCCGTGTATGGGCTGTCTTTCTCGTTGTGAAGATTGTCCCGGTATGGCTGTGGCTCTTGAGCTACATGAAGACCAAACCTATACACTTACTCGTGAAAGTCTAAGTGGTCATAACGAAGTAGAAGTGCTAAAAGGTGTAATTCGTTTTAAAGATGAATCAAAGCAGCAGCTAGAACTTATGAATGTGCAAACGCGTAATCTTTTGTATGTTGATTTGGATCAGCAATTACTTGAAATTCGGGAAGACCAGACGGCGAAACGCTATCAAATGCAGAGTGATCTCCTTTTAAATAAAGCAGTTTAAGCATTCGTAATTTATATTAAATTTGCCTGATCATTGTGATAGCTCAAGATCGGATTTTTATTGTCCAAACTCTGCCATTTATTTCACTATTAGACAAAAAAACAGTATGCTTACACCTGTAAAAAGGAGCATACATGTATCAAGTACTTGCACGAAAATACCGTCCACGAAATTTTATTGAACTCGTGGGACAAAACCATGTGTCACGCGCACTTACCAGTGCCTTAGAACGTGGTCGGTTACATCATGCGTATTTATTTACAGGTACTCGTGGCGTGGGTAAAACCACCATTGCCCGTATTTTGGCAAAATGTCTGAACTGTGAAACGGGTGTAACATCAACGCCGTGTGAAGTCTGCCCAACGTGTAAAGCAGTAAATGAAGGCCGTTTTATTGATTTAATTGAAATCGATGCGGCATCACGGACCAAAGTTGAAGATACCCGAGAACTTCTCGACAACGTTCCTTATGCTCCAACGCAAGGTCGCTTCAAGGTTTATCTAATCGATGAAGTGCATATGCTCTCTACGCATTCATTTAATGCGTTATTAAAGACTCTAGAAGAACCGCCAGAGCATGTGAAGTTCTTATTTGCTACCACAGACCCACAAAAATTACCGATTACTGTCATTTCACGTTGCTTGCAATTTACTTTGCGTCCTTTAGCCGTGGATGAAATCACCACGCATCTGACCGATATTTTACAAAAAGAACAAATTCAAGCGGAGCAAGATGCGATTTGGCAAATTGCTGAATCGGCTCAAGGTTCACTGCGTGATGCGCTGTCACTGACTGACCAAGCCATTGCTTATGGTCAGGGTTCAATTCAGCACCAAGATGTTAAAGACATGTTGGGCCTAATTGACCGTACGATCATTTATGATTTGATTTTAGCCATTCATCAAAATCAGCGTGAACGCGTGAGAGCTTTACTCATGCAATTCCGCCAACAAGCACTGGATGTTTCACTGGTATTAGATCAGTTGATTTCGACTTTGCATGAACTGGCATTATTACAATACTTGCCAGACTTAGCGTTGAAATATAGCGCTGAGATCAATCAAAAAATTATGCAATTGTCGCAGTTGATTTCAGCTCAAGATTTGCAGTTGTATTATCAAGTCGCATGTAAAGGTCGGGCAGACTTGCAGTTGGCTGTGACACAAGAGCAAGGTTTTGAGATGTGTGTGCTGCGTCTATTAGCATTTCGTCCATTACAGCCAAATGAAATGTTGGTTTCTGCTGTACAGCAAGAATCAGCCGCACAGCCACCGCTTGCTCAAAATCAGGCCGAAACAGTTCAGCCGACTCAAACACAGTCTTTGCAGCAACCCAATACCGTTGTTGAGTCTGCTGCGCAGGTTGCCACTGTTGAACAGCCTGAAGCTGTACCCGCTGTAGACACATCGCCAGCTTTCGATGATTTTGATGATTCACATTATGAAGACGATGATGGCTATGCTTCTGCACCTGCAGTTGATGAACCTTCATCTGATGATTTTTTAGATGATCCTGAAGAAGACGCAATAAGCCAAACTTCTACAGCATCTACAGCAAATGGCGCTCTAGATACGCAAGAGGTTGCACCGGTTGAGTCTGTATCGACACAGCAAAATGACACGCTTGTTATGGATGCCGTGGCAGAAGATACATTATTTGATTTAGATCCGACGCCGAGTACTGAAACTGAAGAAGTTGATGTGAGCGCTATAAATTTTGAAGATATTGCACCTTTAGAACCAACAGCTTTAGAGTCAAAAAGTGTAGAGCCTGAAACAGCTCAGCCACATTTGATAAATGCCATTGAACCACAACATGTGGTGAATGAATCAGTTTCGGGTGCTCAAGGCGACAATGGTTTTGATCTAGCATCACCACAAGTTACGCAAAGTTCCGTTTCTTCGGATGTTGTTCAAACGGGTTCATCTTCTCCCTTGATGCCACAAGATATTTTGACTTTACAGCCTCAAACCCTTGAAGGTGAGTGGACGGTCGAAAAGTGGGAGTATTGGTTCCGAAATAGTCAACTTTCACCTGCGGTACAAGAGTTGGCGCAGCATGGCATTATGCGCGGTACGATTGACGGTGAATCGACTTTCCATATTCCAAAGCGATACGAAGCTTTAGTGACTCAATTACAGCATGTATTGGAACAAGCCATTCATGCACAATGGTCAAAATGTCGTTTCCATATCAGCTTTGAAGATGTCGAAGAAACCACACCGTATGCTTTACAGCATGTCCGCAAAGAAAAAGCGTTTGCACGTGCAAATGAGTTATTACATGCAGAGCCTGTTGTGAAAGACTTACTCAAAAGCTTTGATGGTGAGTTGCAAAATATCCAGCTCAAATAAGTTTTAAGCTGGATATAAAAATTAAAGTAAAAACTGAGTTAAAGCATATCGCATATCATCGGGTATCGAGGTGCTTTTTCGTGTTTGGCGGTCGACAAACACATGTACGAAATGTCCTTGGGCAGCAGCCTCATTTTGTCCTTGTTTAAAAATGGCTAAGTCATAACGCAGTGAAGAATTGCCAATTTTTTCAATCGAAACCCCAACTTCAATGATTTCAGGATAGGACAGTTCTTGTAAAAAGCTGCAGGCTGAATCGACCACTAAACCAATGATCGGGGTATTTCGCAAATCAAAACCGGCATGTTGAATCAAGAGCGCATTTGCAGCGGTATCAAAATAGCTGTAATAGGTGACATTATTGACGTGGCCATACATATCGTTGTCTGCCCAACGCGTTTGGATTGGAAATAAAAATCGATAGTTTTGGCGGCGTTTAGTTTCAGGTTTCATCGTTGGTATTTTCTTTATTTCAAAAATGAGTGAACTTTAGGCATAAATTGATTGGTAAATCTGGCGTGCATCTTCAAACTGCAGTTCTCGCGGATTATTTTGTAATAGTCGTGTTTGTAATAATGCGTCTTCTGCTAAACGATTGAGCATATTTTCAGGCACATTCAGTTGGCTGAGTTTTAGCACCAAACCGCTCTGATCTAAATGATTTTGCATATGATCAATAAATAAATCACATAAACCATCGGTACAGCCCGTACTGTATGGATCTAGCCAACTCATGAGTTCTGCATAATGCTGCTTGGCCTGAGGTGCATTAAACTTTAACACCTCGGCTAGAACCAGTGCATTGGTATGACCATGCGATAGATGAAAGTGTCCACCGAGTGGATAGGCGAGTGCATGCACCGCTGCAACAGGTGCATTAGCAAAGGCCTGACCTGCAAGCATTGAACCGACTAGCATGTGCTGACGCGCTTCGAGGTTATGTCCATCTTGTAAAACCAGTGCTAAGTTTTTATTTAATAAACGCAAAGCTTGTTTGGCGAGCATATCCGCATACGGATTTTTTTTAATTTTTGACGTATAGGCTTCAATGGCATGCACCATGGCATCGATACCGGTTGCTGCGGTAATGTGTGCGGGAAGATTTAATGTAAAGTTCGCATCGAGGATACAGACATCGGCATACAGTACAGGGGAGACGATACCTGTTTTGGTGGTTTCACCTGTAGTGACGATAGAGATTGGTGTGACTTCAGAGCCGGTCCCTGCCGTTGTCGGAATCAAAATGAGTGGCAAGCGTGGTCGTTTTGCATTAGCTACACCATATAAATCACTGATCTGCTGTGTTTGCTTAGGATGAGCCAAAATCGCAATAATTTTAGCCACATCCATTGAACTGCCACCGCCAAAACCAATAATCAAATCTACTTTTTCATTCTTGGCAAATTGAACTGCATCCAAAACTATATGTTCTGCAGGGTCAGCTTGAATACTGGAATAAATTACATAGTCTTGATGGATACTTTCTAAAATATCCAAAATGGGTAAATGTAATTGTTGTTGCAACATACCGGGGTCGGTCACAAACATGACACGTTTGGCTTGAAAGTCGCCTAGGACCTCTCTCAGTTGGGAAATAGAGCCTAAGCCTGAAATAATATTGCTGACGGTTTGAAACTGAAATTGACTCATTGGCTTATCCCTAATTTTTTATATCCAAATAAACATTATTCTTGAGTGTTGATATAGGATTCATCCTGTAAATAACTTAACATAAGACGCTTGAAATAAAAGTAGTCTTGAGGTTGTTATGTCATCCAGCACGCCATATAAGGTGTTGTGTGTTTGTTTAGGAAATATTTGCCGTTCACCTACGGCTGAAGTGGTTCTCAGACATTTTTGTGATGAAGCGCAACTCAATATTCACGTCGACTCTGCGGGTACGAGCAATTATCATCCGGGCAAAGCGCCTGATCTTCGTAGCCAACAGCATGCAAAATTACGAGGCTATAACTTATCTGCATTACGCGCACGTCAGTTAACGGTTCATGATTTTATTGAATTTGATTTGATTTTGGCCATGGACTACGAAAATTTAGACAATATTCAAAACCTCATGCAAAAGGCGCAGCAACAATTCGGTCAACTACGTGCACAAGTGTCTTTGATGAGTCAACATGATCACCAATATCCGCAACAAGAAGTACCAGATCCGTACTATGGTGGTGATGTAGGGTTTGAACATGTATTAGATCAATGCGAATCTAGCAGTCAGGCTTGGGTCAATTATTTAAAAACTCAGTTACAAGCACAGCAAAAAAATTAAGGTTTAAGAATGCAAATTCAAACACAGGTTCAGCTTAAGCCATTTAATACATTAAGCCTCGATGCTGTAGCATCTCATTATGTACGTGTTCAATCGGTAGAAGAAATTCAAGCAGCGCTCGACTTTGCCAAAGCTGAGCAATTAAATGTATTGGTGCTTTCAGGGGGTAGTAATATGCTGTTGCCTGAGCAAATTCATGCTTTAGTGATGCACATGGATATTCAAGGGATTGAATATGTACAAGACGATGCCGCAACCCAAACTTTAAAAGTGGGTGCAGGGCAAGTGTGGCATGACTTTGTGCTATGGACGACGGCACACCAGTTTTATGGTTTACAAAATTTAGCATTGATACCTGGTTTAGTCGGTGCTTCACCTGTGCAAAATATTGGAGCTTATGGTGTTGAAGCGGGTGAATTTATTGAATCTGTGCAGGTCTATGACCGTGTAACAGAACAGCAAAGTAGTATTAGCGCTGCCGATTGTCATTTTTCATATCGCCATAGTATTTTTAAAGATGAGCCAGAGCGTTTTATTATTACGCATGTCACGTTTAAACTTTTAAAACATGCAGATTTAAAATTAAATTATGGTGATTTAAAGCAGGCGGTAGGTGAAGACTTAAGTGCAGAAAACCTACAACAACAAGTCATTCATATTCGTCAAACCAAACTCCCAGATCCGAAAGAATTTCCAAATGTCGGAAGTTTCTTTAAAAATCCTGTGATTAGCCAGCAAGCCTTTGACCAAATTGCGCTGCAATTTCCCAATTTACCCCATTACCCACAACCGAATAATGCGGTAAAACTGGCAGCGGGCTGGTTGATTGACCAAGCGGGTTGGAAAGGGAAATCTGTGGGTTCAGTGGGAATGTTTCATAAGCAAGCTTTGGTATTGGTCAATTACCAAGACGCCACGCTGCAAGATGTGCGTACAACTTACAAAGCTGTACAACATGATGTTTTTGAAAAATTTAATATTGAACTACATCCAGAGCCTGTATTATTTGATACAAATGGCTTGATTCGATCTCACGCAGATTAATAAAAACATAGGTTTTAGATTTATGCATAAAACACATTGGATGGTTCGCTTAGTACAAATTGCCGCAGTGCTATTTGTACTTTTGGGCTGTCTGATGATTTTTATCTATACGCCGTTTTATTCTAAATTAATTGTTAAAAGTTTAAATTATTTCGTTCCTGTAGAAGTCAATCAGCTCGCAGCGCAAAGTCAAAAACTCGGTGCTTTGAGTGATGATGATAATTATGAGCCGGGTTCTGACTTATGGATCGCGCGCCAAGCGTATTTAAAACTCATGGAGCAAGCCATACAGTCTGATGAGCCTCAAGACTTGACCCTTATACAAGCGCGTTATAAGGCTTTACAGCAGCTCATTGAAGAAGAACATGAAAAAGAAATAAGTGATAATCAAAAGGACATACCGAAAGTTCCTTTGCTGAATCCTTCTGCATCCGAGGCGGCATCCTCTGAAGCAATGGCGGAAAATCCTGCTCAAAAAATGAAAGAGCTGCTCGAACTCAATAGTGCGGAAAATAAAGGACTCATGACGCAATATACAGAGTTCTTAAAAACTCATGAAATTGAACAAGCTGCTTCAGAAGCGGAACCGATCGATGATGAAACCTATCTTGATCTAGCCAAAATGAAAGATAAAACCCTGAAGCAGCCAACCGCAGATCCGTATGCGATCGTGGTGTTAGGTGGTGGCTTAACTTTAGATAAAAATGATAAAGATATCGTGGTGAATGACTACACACGACTTCGACTGGAAAAAACACTCGATGTCGAACGCACACATAAGCTACCGATTGTACTGAGTGGTGTGGAAGCACCGTATATGCAAGCTTGGTTAAAGCAATATGATGTCGATGCGAAATTGCTTGAAAACCGGAGTATGAATACTTGCGAAAATTCACGCTTTAGTTCGTTACTTTTACAGAAAAAAGGCGGCGCACCGACGGTTATTTTAATCACCGACCAATATCATATGCCTCGAACACGGCGTTTATTTGCATTAAATGGTATTGAAACCATTCCTGTTGTTGCACCTATGCCAACGACATTAACCACATGGCGACCAAGTGAAAAAAATTATGACCATAGTCGTCGTGCCAATTATGAATTATTAGCCACCTTACGTGACGTTTGGTTTGGCTCAAGTGACTGTCGGGAGGTCCCATAATGTCAGATATCCCATTTCTTAATCCTTCAATCCTTAAACAATTAGATCTTCCTATTCCAAGTCGAGAATTAACCCCACAAGTATTAGAACCTCTAAATTTAAATCGACCTTTTGAGCCTAGTGTTGAAATACAGTCTTATAGACGACTTTATGGTTTAGATGCCTTGAACTGTGAACATTGGCAAGGCTATGTAGAAATGCCTTTGTTCAAATTACATGTACAAGTATTTCAACCGAAACTGAAAACTGAAACGGATGTCATTAAAGGCACTGTATTTTTATTGCATGGTTATTTAGAGCATAGTGGAATATATCAGCCGATTATTCGTGAGCTCTTAGATCAAGGTTTTAGTGTTTTGACCTATGATTTACCGGGGCATGGTCTAAGTAATGGATCGCCAGCCAGTATTCAAAACTTTGATCATTACCAACAAGTTTTGGAAGCGGTATATCGTTATGTGAAACATGCAGCTCAATTACCGACACCGTGGTTAGGGATTGGGCAGAGTACGGGTGGGGCGATTTGGCTGCATCATCTGTTAGATTTTGCTGAACATCGCAAAAACCCTTATGTCGAACGAGTTTTATTATTATCTCCGCTGATTCGCCCTGCAAAAACGGCATGGTGGCATAACTCGGTTGGATTAGGCATTATTCGTCGTATTAAACGTGAAGTGCCACGTCATTTTAGACGGAATAATCATAACCCTGAGTTTTTGCGTTTTGTACGTTTAAAAGATCCTCTACAACCTCGAATGATGGGGATGGACTGGATTTTGGCCATGTCAAAATGGATGCAGGAAATGGAAGAGCGACCTGCATGTCGTATTCCAGTGTGGTTAGCTCAAGGCGCACAGGATCAGACGGTGGATTGGCGTTATAACATTGAGTTTATACGTCGTAAATTCCGTTTACAGACGCTTCTCATGCTTGAAGAAGGTTCACATCAGCTGATTAATGAACGTGCCGATATTCGTGCTGCATTAACAGGTTTGATCCCTGCATTCTTGCATGCTCAATCGAATAGTAAGTCTTATTACTAACTGATGTTACGCACTAACATCAGGAGCGTAATTTGATTCAAATAAAAGTACGATACGCGGGAAGGTCATCCGCAAGTATTTGAGACTGGACTACTCCTAATCAAAAATGTTTTTGCAATACTTTGAATAATTTGACGCTAGTGAACGAGTTTTGTTGGTGAGGTGCATTGCACCGCAAGATGGTTTCCTTGCGAAGCACGCTTCTCATTTTACCAAATGAGAAACAACGTTTCGTAAGAGTACCTCCAGCCGAAGGCTAATCCCGTTATTTAAGCCCTAGATGTAAGACTCCGTCGAATAGGCTTAAAAATTATTTTAAAAATGCGTAATTACTTTTACGCGCGTAACATCAGTTACTAATTGACGATTGAGCACAGCCTACCTTAATCGGTGTGATGGATCTAGACGAAAAAAAGAGGCGTAGTCGCCTCTTTTTTTATGGGGTAGGAATCAGAACTTTTCTAGATGTGCCATATTCCACATACGGAAATAGAAGTTTTCTTCATCTTTATTTTCACAGCTGAGTAACTCCCCATCTTTTAACCAAAAATGTAGCTGTGCATAGTTTTTAATTTCACGGTTGTTAATACGCTGTGCTAGATGGTGTGCACGGATATCCGACGGGTGTTGTAAACCCGCAGAGGCAATAAGTTCAGATAAACCATGCAAGGTATTTTTGTGGAAATTAAAAACACGCTCTGCTTTAGTTGGGACATGAATGGCTTTTTGACGGTCTTTGTCCTGCGTTGCAACGCCAACAGGACATTGGTTGGTGTGACAGCTTTGAGCTTGAATACACCCAACTGCAAACATAAAGCCACGAGCTGAGTTGACCCAATCTGCGCCAATTGCCATGGTACTGGCAATATCAAAAGCACTAATAATTTTACCACTGGCACCGACTTTAATTTTTGAACGTAAGCCTGCACCAATCAGGGTGTTATTAACAAAGAGTAGGCCTTCACGCAGTGGCGTACCCATATTATCGATCAATTCAATCGGCGCAGCGCCAGTCCCACCTTCAGAACCATCCACTACGATAAAATCAGGTGTAATCCCTGTATGTAACATGGCTTTTACGATACTCATAAATTGCCATGGTTGCCCGATACATAGTTTAAAACCTACAGGTTTACCTTCTGACAGTTCGCGCAATTGCTGAATAAATTGCATCATTTCAATAGGGGTGCTAAAGGCAGGATGGCTAGATGGAGAGATACAGTCATGTTCACGGCTTACACCACGGATTTGAGCAATCTCTTCGGAAATTTTGTCTTTAGGTAAAATGCCACCATGGCCTGGTTTTGCACCTTGAGATAATTTGATCTCAATCATTTTGACTTGAGGGTGCTTGGCTTGTTCAGCAAAACGTACAGGGTCGAATTGACCATCAATCGTACGGCAGCCAAAGTAACCACTACCGAGTTCCCAAACAATGTCGCCACCATTTTCCAAGTGATACGGACTAATACTGCCTTCACCGGTGTCATGGTAGAAATTACCCATTTTTGCACCTAAATTTAAGGCACGAATGGCATTGGCACTTAAGCTACCAAAGCTCATCGCAGAGATGTTTAATATCGATGCGCTATACGGTTGCTTACATTGCTCATTGCCGATATTGATGCGGAAAGTTTCAGGAATGGCAGGAATACAAGGTGACAAAGAGTGATTAATAAAGCGATAATCATTTTGGTAAACATCAACAATTGAACCAAATGGTTTATCTGCATTTTGATTTTTTGCACGTTGATAGACCAAGCTGCGTTGCATACGAGAAAAGGGCAATGCATCTTGATCAGATTCAATAAAATATTGGCGAATTTCAGGTCGAAATTCTTCAAATAGAAAACGAAAGTGCCCCATGATAGGGTAATTTTTTAAGATCGAATGTTTATTTTGTATGACGTCATATAAGCCCAATAAGCTCAAAAGCCCAGTAATGACCCAGATGCTATTCAATAAGGTTTGTGGAATAAAATATTGAATATAGCGAGGGGAATAACCTAAATGAAAACTCGAAATGAGTAGGAAGATAAAAATACAAGCAAACCAAATGGAATGTCGAGAGAAAAAAGTATTTAAAAGTTTATGTCTGATAGTTTGTGCTGGACTTGGCATGTTTTAAAAAATCTTATGAGCTCAGTTTCTATTAATTTGCCGAGTTTATGTACAATGCTCAAGCGTTAATTTGTTGATTCAGTGTAGCTTTATAAAAATAGTACATAACCCGAATCGCGGATAAGAAATAAACTTGAAAATAAGAAGACTAGAGCCATCAGTTGAGTTACCACACAAAACTCACAACTCTAGTCCTAATGTTCAATAGTACCGAATTATTCTGCGTAATTGA
>NZ_VPCD01000001.1:0-314299 GCF_013418345.1 Acinetobacter sp. YH12144
TTGCCAGATTAAAACATTTCAGAGGAATTGCCACTCGTTACGATAAGCTAAAGCGAAATTATGAAAACTCAGTTGCTCTAGCCTGTATATTTATCTGGCTACCATTATAAAATGTCAACAGCCCCTAATAACCAGTGCAACAAATGCTCAAACACCTAAAGAAGCCACCGCCCTTACCGGCTATACACGCAACTGGACAGAAGTACAGCGTAAACCATTGTTGGATGCTATTCATAAGCGCCTACGTGAGCTTGCACCTGCAGAAGCTGAAATTAAAACTCCCCCTTCACTGATGGTTCAGATTCAGAATGCACCAGACTTAACTGCATTGGATGCCTTGGAAATTGATGTTTCCGCGCGTAGTCCTGAAATACAACCTAAGTTAATGGACTACGTTAAAAAGCGTCGCTTCGAGCTTGAGAGTCAAGCAAGTGAGGTGAGTTCATGATTTGTCCTAAATCATTAGTCCCGGCCTTCACAATGTTTTTAGCAAGTGATGGATATCAATGCGTAATTAATAAAATTGTTGGTGAAGCTGTTTTCACTAAAGCAAATAAACCTGGTTTGAAGATTGATAATGCGGGAAACATGAATGGTGCTGCTCAAAAGCGTTATGAGCTTTTTCTTAAATTATGGCTAAAGAATGGCAAAGAATTTATTCTTCGCCTTCAAGCCCAGGCCCTTATTTTAAAGGTGGCGTGATGGATCCCAACGGCAAAGATACAGATATAGGACATGAAAGTATTTCTGAGGATTTTCTTGAATCAGTGAAACAAATTTTAAAGGAGGTGTCTTGATGGAAATTGATCGTCGAGTTCGGGCTAATGATTTTATGAAACTTCTCTCTGTTGGGAAAACTAAGTTCTATAGAATGTTAAAGCAAGGAGAGCTTCCCGAGCCAATCCGTTTAAGCGAAAAAGATGTTTTTTGGCACGAATCTCAAGTGAAGAAAGAAGTCGAAAAATACAAACAAGAATCTGATAATATAGCCTGCACTTAGCAGGCTTTATATTTTGTGCCTAATTTAAGTTGAAGTTCTTAAAACGGGTAACGTTGCGGGTAACAAAAAAACATTAAACAAAATATTAGTATAAATTTCTTAGGGATACGCTTGATATGCTTCTCATGATCGACAATTATGACTCTTTTACCTACAACATCGTCCAATATTTTGGCGAGTTAAATCAGGAAGTAAAAGTTGTACGTAACGATGCCGTGACTTTAGAAGATATCGAGCGATGGCAACCGAAGTATTTAGTCATTGGTCCTGGCCCTTGTTCGCCAAGTGAAGCAGGCATTTCAATTCCTGCGATTCAACACTTTGCGGGAAAAATTCCTTTACTGGGTGTGTGTTTAGGCCACCAAGCCATAGGACAAGCTTTTGGCGGCGATATTATTCGCGCTAAAAAAGTGATGCACGGTCGTTTATCTGACATGTATCACAGCGATCAAGGCATTTTCAGCAACCTCCCTTCTCCATTTGCCGCTACTCGCTATCACTCTTTGGTGATTGATCAAGCGACTTTGCCAGAATGTTTAGAAGTGACCTGCTGGACCAATGAGGAAGATGGCACGATGGAAGAAATCATGGGTGTTAAACATAAGACATTGCCTGTCGAAGGCGTGCAGTTTCACCCTGAGTCAATCCTCAGTGAACATGGCCATCAAATCTTTAAAAACTTCTTAGAAATTTACGCTTAATCGAGTGCAAAAAATATTATGAATATTCAACAAGCTTTAAATAACATCACGAAAAATATTGAACTCACTCAACCTCAAATGGAAGAAGTGATGCGTACCATCATGCAAGGTGAAGCAACCGATGCTCAAATTGGCGCACTCATGATGGGCTTACGCCAAAAAGGTGAAAGTATTGATGAAATCACTGCCGCAGCACGTGTAATGCGTGAATTTGCGATCAAAATCGATGTCAGTGATCTGCCACATTTGGTGGATATCGTTGGTACAGGTGGTGATGGTCAAAACTTATTTAACGTTTCTACTGCGTCTAGTTTTGTCATTGCAGCAGCAGGTGCAACCATTGCTAAACATGGCGGTCGTGGTGTTTCATCAAAATCAGGCTCTTCTGATCTTTTAGAACAAGCTGGAATTAACCTTGACCTTAACATGCAGCAAACTGAACGTTGTATTCGTGAAATGGGCGTTGGTTTCCTCTTTGCACCTAATCATCATAAAGCCATGAAATATGCTGCTGGTCCACGTAAAGAATTGGGCTTCCGTAGTATTTTCAACCTACTTGGCCCGCTTACGAATCCGGCCGGCGTAAAACGTTTTGTGATTGGTGTTTTCTCTACAGAATTATGTCGTCCTATGGCTGAAGTTTTAAAACAACTCGGTGCAGAACATGTCTTGGTGGTGCATTCAAAAGACGGTTTAGATGAAATTAGCCTTGCATCAAGTACTTATGTTGCTGAACTCAAAGATGGCGAAGTCACTGAATGGGAAATTCAGCCGGAAACCGTAGATATCGTGTCGCAAACCTTAACGGGTCTATCTGTAGATAGTGCTGCTGAAAGTCTAAAATTGATCAAAGATGCTTTAGGTAAAAACAAATCTGCACTCGGTGATAAAGCCGCGAATATGATTGCCCTAAATGCAGGCGCAGGCATTTATGTTTCAGGCTTAACCAAAAGCTATAAACAAGGTGTTGCATTAGCACATGACATTATCTATGGCGGTCAAGCCTTAGAAAAAATGGGCATTTTGTCTGAATTTACGAAAACTTTAAAAGAATACGAAGCTTAAGATTAGGACACAGATCATGGTAGATATCGCCAATACAATTTTGGGTAAAATTGTTGAACGTAAAAAAGAAGAATTTGCAGCCCGTCTTAAACAACGTAGCTATAAAGATGTCGAAGAGCTAGCTCAAGCAGCTACACCTGTTCGAGGTTTTGCACAAAACCTCGGCTCTAAACGTCCGGGGGTGATTGCTGAAATTAAAAAGGCATCACCATCGAAAGGCATCATTCGTGAAAACTTTAACCCTGCTGAAATTGCGCAGCAGTATCAAGATGCTGGTGCGGCATGTTTGTCTGTTCTCACCGATGTGGATTTTTTCCAAGGTGCCGATGAAAACATTCAGATTGCACGTACGAACTGTGGCTTACCTGCGCTACGTAAAGATTTTTTAATTGACCCTTATGGTGTAATTGAAGCACGCGCTTTACATGCAGACTGTATTTTATTAATCGTGGCTTGTTTGTCAGATCAACAACTCGAAGAAATGTCGAAAACTGCTTTTGAGCACAATCTCGACGTATTGGTTGAAGTACATGACGAAGAAGAACTTGAGCGTGCAATGCGTCTTTCTGACAACTGTCTACTTGGCGTCAATAATCGTAATTTAAAAACCTTTGAAGTTGACCTCAATACATCATTACGTTTGAAGAAGTTACTTGAGCCTTCTCGCCTACTTGTGACTGAAAGCGGTATTGCCACACCCACAGATGTTGCCATGATGCAAGAACATGACATTCATGCCTTCTTGGTCGGTGAGAGTTTTATGAAGCAGCCACGTCCTGATCAGGCGTTTAAGGAGCTGTTTGGTGTGCCTGATAAAATATAAATGAAATATGTAGGGTGAGTTCGCTCACCCTTTTCCTCCTTTGCATCCATATTAAAAAAATTACACATCCTTTTTATAATTTTTATTCATTTGAGAATTAAAAAATAATGAAGTCGATTATTTCTTCTACTCTTCTATTCATTTCATTAATCTTGGTTTCACTACACCAGATAAGTTGGGCAAAAAATATAACTCTTTATACTGGCTCACCGTATCATATTGACCAAAATCATATCCTCTACTTTAATATTTCCACTATGCCCGAAGGCATCATTGCTGCGCAGATTGACCTAAATCAAATTTTTCCAAATATAAATACTAACGTGCTAAAGGGCAAAAATTATGATTTCAATAATAATCAAATTGAAATCATTAGTTATCAAGGCTTACCAATAGTCATTAATTACTCAATCAATACTAAAAACAAGAATATTGAAAATTCAACCTATTTTTCTATGTCTAAAGGACATAAAAATTCTTTATCAAAACCAATCAATATTAAATCTCACCCTATTTCCATGGAAAAATTAAATCATTTTGAACAGATTTTTTATAAAGATAACCCACATTTATTGAAAAAGAATTTAGCTGATGAGCCATATTTAATAAATCTATTCATGTTCCATGCAGCAATAAATGATTTTGATGATATGAATGATTTTTTCCAAAATGCGATAAAGAACCTGGCACAGAAAAATGATATTGATAATTATGAAAAAGCCAAAAACTTGTATCTTGAATATTTAAATTTAGGTGAAAACAATGAATTTTATGATACCACCTTAATTATGGCAGCAATCGAGCATGCAGATATTTCTTTCATTAAAAAAATGAAGCTGAGAAAAATAAATGAACTTGTAGTAGATGAAGTTGAACCACAGACATATTATTTCACTAGATACTCCCCATTAGGTAAAGCTATTCGCCTAAATCAATATCAGATAATTTCTTATTTACTTGAAAAAGGCGCTTCAACCGAAATCGTGTGTATTTCTAAATTTAATGAAGAACAATCAGCATTAGCTCTTGCAGAACAATATAAAAATAAAAAAGTTATTAAATTAATTAATTCAACTTTGAAGCCCAAATAGGATTTGTAATGAATTAAGAGATCTTCTTTATATAAAGTCTTTCCAGTTCAAATCAGTGCCATTTAAGGCTATAATTGCTCTAAATTTTTGTATATTTCCCGTTTTTTCATTATGAGCAAACACGATTCTTCGCTTTCAAAAGATCAGTACAACCTACTGAAATCTTTTAAAAAGCAAATTACGAATCCACATTCCTCTACGATTGCTAAACAGCCTGAGCCAACGCCAAAGACTGTTGAACAAGAGCAGGAAGAAGACTTAGCGCTTTTCCAAAAGCAAATGCAAGGTGTTCAAAAAATGAATGCAGGAAATACTGCAAAAATGGAAAAAGTGGGTCGTAAAAAACCTGATGCGCAAACCTTGGCTAAACGTGCTGCTGCAATTGGTCCTATGGAAACAGATGATGCATTGCTTTCTGATACTCAAGCGATGCTCAACCCTGTTGCCAGTCAAGCGGCCTTAAGCTATCGCATTGCAACCTTACAACATAAAGTTTTTGAAGATTTAAAAGCCGGTAATCTACGTTGGTTCGAAGCAGTCGACTTACACGGTTGCACTGTAGAAGAAGCTCGTTCGGCTGTGCTGCAAATCATTCAAATGGCGAAAGATGACAATCAAAACGTCATTAAAATTGTGCATGGCAAAGGACCAGAAGCAATTTTAAAAACTTATGTAAATAGTTGGTTACGTCAACATCGTGATGTATTGGCATTTGTGAGCGCCCCAGAAAAACAAGGCGGTACAGGTGCTGTACTGGTTCTGCTTAAACGTGCAGAAAAGAACCCACAGTTTAAACAATAATCGGATTTAACTCCAAAAGAAGGCATTGTAATAGTTTTCTGCTACAATGCCGTCCTTGTTCAATCTCTCAGTGTAAGTGAACACGTCTTATGTCTATGCAGCAATCCTACGCAAATATCCTAACTGCCGTTGGTGAAGATCTGAATCGCCCAGGTCTTAAAGATACGCCTATGCGTGCTGCTAAAGCTTTTTCATATCTTACTTCTGGTTATAGCCAGACACTTGAAGAAGTGACCAACAATGCGGTTTTCCCATCCGATAACCGTGAAATGGTCTTAGTTAAGAATATTGAATTCTATTCTTTGTGTGAGCACCATTTATTGCCTTTTTATGGCCGTGTACATATTGCTTATCTCCCAGAAGGCAATGTTTTAGGTTTATCAAAATTCGCACGTATTACAGAAATGTTTGCCCGTCGCCTACAAATTCAGGAAAACCTCACTCAGCAGATCGCTGAAGCTGTGGCTGAAGTGACTGGTGCACGTGGTGTTGCTGTGGTGATTGATTCAGCTCACATGTGTATGATGATGCGTGGTGTAGGTAAACAAGAGTCTACAACCCGTACCGTTTCTTTTGTCGGTGACTTTAAAACCAATAAAGAAGAACGCCGTGAATTCCTAAGTGCTGTGCCTGAAAGCTATTAATAGAACATTCAGCGTCAGCTCTTTAAAAAAGCCTCAAACTTTTGAGGCTTTTTTTATTTGTGTTTTAATATCGCAAATCGTTTGCTTTGATAGCAAAGCACTATTTTCAGGATGAATCATGTCAGATGTATATATTGCCGGTCAGGGTTTAGCGCAAGCCAAACACAGCATAGACTTCCCTCGCCCAGACCGTTTGGTTCAGGGCAATCCTAAACGTGAAACTGCAAGCCTGTATGTACACCCCAATATGGACTGCGGGATTTGGCAATGTGAAATTGGCGCATGGAATATTGTCTTTGCACCCAATAAACAAGAATTTTTTACAATCCTTGAAGGTTTAGTACGTATTCATGATCAACAAGGTGGATATATCGAGGTTTCCGCTGGCCATGCGGGCATTATTCCCCCATCTTTTCAGGGCAAGTTTGAAGTTGTCGAAGCCGTCAAAAAATACTATGTAGTTGTCGAAGTTTAAATTACGGCACATCTCGCCATAAAACATATTTACCCATAAAAAAACTCCCACATATGGGAGTTTTTTATTCTCAGGATAAATTAGATATACGACAAATGCTTTGTGACTTGTATACAGTTTCGACCATTATTTTTTGCCGCATACAGCGCATGATCTGCGGCATCTAAGAAACGCTGATAATCAGGATGGCCATCATACTGCACACAACCAATGCTTACGGTAAAACTAAATTGCTGACCTTGTGCCGTTCGGATCAAGCCCTTTTCAATATATTGGCGAATATTTTCTGCAATTTTCATCGCACGGTTTACACCAGTATCGACCAAGAGTAATAAGAACTCTTCCCCACCAATACGGAATGCATAATCGCTACCTTGACTATAACGCTGCAAGGCTTCAGCAATAAATTTGAGTGCGAGATCACCTGCTGCATGACCAAACTTATCATTGATCATTTTAAAATAATCCGCGTCAAAGGCGAGCAAAGACAATGGCGTTTCATTTTGCCGCGCAAAGGTAATTTCACGTGAAATAATCGTACTGAGATAGCGGCGGTTTAGAAGTTGAGTCAAAGAATCATTGCCAGACTCAATATATTCAGCCACTTGAAATAGTTGATCAACTAGATGCTGAATTTCACGGTTCAATTCACGAATCTGTTGAATCAACTGTTGCAGCTGATCTTTTTCCGTCATCTGCATCGTTTGCTGGGTTAATTGATCCACTTCATAAATTCTGTCAATAATCAGTTGAACCTGATCTGAACCAGAAAAAGCATATGCCGCTTTATGAATGAACCATAGCCCAAACTCTGATTTTGAAAATAAGGGATGATAAAAACCAACATTGCCCGAAAAGATTTTAAACATCAGTTCATTTTCCCAGTCGAGCAATGAACCCCGTTGTTTATCTTTATGCACTGCTACATCTTGCATCGCTGAAAATAAGCGATAATTGTGTTTTGTTTCTTGGTTTTTTTCTGTATTGATCTCATAAGAGCGGCACATAATTTCTGTGCTGAACCCCATAATTTGTACAATATAACTGCACATATGGAGAATATTTTGCGTTTGGTTTAACTCTAAAATTTCAAATATTTTACGTTCTATTTCACGTACACCACGCATGATGAACCATGACGGAATACCAACACGCGCGTGTACCATTCCAACTTTCTGCTGTCTTTTGACTGAGCTTTCAAATTCACCATTCAGTGCGACATTAAACGTTTCTAACAACCATTTTCTTAAAGTGTCGATGAGCCTTTTTTGAATGATATCGTCTTTAAAAAATTCAGCTGACTCTGGCTCACGTGACATTTGTTCATAAAAAACAGTAACTAAATGTTCAACATGCCTTTGGATAAATTGCAATGCTGCAAGATGTTCATTTTCAGTATATTGATCACAAATATCTTTCCAAGCCTGACTTAGACCTGTAATACATTCTTGATTCATTCGGTGACACAAACCACAGCTATTACAAAGCTAGCAATCATACCTTGCTTTACTTACATAAAAAAACAAATTTATTTGATATTTCATATTTTATCTATCTTAAAAATTAATAGAAAAATACATAACTCAATTTCAATTTATTCCAATCTTGATCATCTTGCTGCTGGTATTCATAGCCTAGTCTTAAAGCATTTTGTTGGTTGACGATATATTGTAATTCAGCATCGAGTTTCAGATTCCATTGATGTGTGTCTTCCCAATACGGAAGCTCTGCCTGAACCAAACTATTGAATTTTTCCGACCAAATATTTTGGCAACCCAATGTCGGCCCAAGGCCCACTCGCCATCCATCATCTAGTGACTTGCCGCCCTGCACCTGCATTTGAGACTGCACATAACACAAATGTGTGCGTTCCTGATTGGCCCAGCTATAACCAGATTGTGCTTTGAATTCAGCAACGCCATGTTGTTTCGTTTCGCTAAATTGACCTGCATCTACAGACACTTGCTGCCAGCCAAAATTAAAACCCCAGCTTAGCGGTGTTTTAAATGGCGTGATCGGGTTGTAAGAATTGACCGATAAAAAATCAAAATGATTGAGTTTGAGTTGGTCGTCACGATATTGAATCGAGCCATCCCAAAACATCAACTGCGTACCAATCCGAAAGCCACCTTGCGGATCGATCAAATCATGATAAGCCTGACGATGACCGAGTTCGATGTATTTTTCACCTTGAACTTCGCCTACTGTAGCTGAAAAATTTCGCGCATGATGTCCATTGACTGGGTCTAGACTTGGCTGCTTAGGTTCAGTCCGTTGTTTTGGTTGCGAAGATTGACTACGTAAGGCCAAGATTTGACGTAATTTAGGCTGCGTTTCTTCCGCACTCACCTTTCTCCCAATCAGTAATAAATACAGATGGTCATACGCCATTTCTAATATTTTCGCTTGCTCTACTTCATTAAACTGAGCGAGTGCTGTCGACATCATCGCAGGTTCAATTTCAGCGAGCTTATGCGCTTCGCGTGCTAAACGATATCCATGTTGCTGCGCTTGTGACAAAAGCTGCGTTTCTAATGCAGGACGATAAACCGCTGCTTGAATCAGTTGTTCATCATTGATCGCTTTGATCGTCTCAACGGGAATGGAAGCAACTTTAAATTTTTCGGTTAAATTCAGTGTCGGGCGAACCAAATCCATTAGGCCCAATAATCGATAGGCACAGTTATCGCTGGCAAAATAATAGGGAAAACTGACATTTTGCATTTCCCAAATATGTTTAACCAAATAACTGGTTTCTTGCTCGGTCAGTGCTAGCTCATATTCCCACAAATCACGACTTTCAAAATCACCATATTCTTTCACTTTACGGTAGTACGGCATCAATGAATATTCACCAGGATACTGCCCTGTTAAGCCTTTCCATGCATAAGACCAGTTATCTTCACCTGCAACTGTCGCTGCATAGTTAATGGCATAGGACACCAAATTTAGTTCTTTTTGATCTTTCGGATCGAGACGCAATAAGGTATGTCCAAACATAGAACTTGGATTACCCATAAAGTCTGTGGCGTAGATTAATGTTGCTTTATACGGCTTAATTTTTCCAAACCATTCATCAAACTCAGGGCAGCTCACCACTGGTAACTGCTCTGAACGGATGGATAACTCTTGCATCAGCCACTGACTACGCGCAGGGAAACGACAACGAAAGGCTTGATTAGGTTCGGCGGTTTGAAATAGTGCAGTGACATCTGCCTCTAATTCGGCTTGGGCATTTTGACGGCCATTTTCAGCTAGAAAGTAACCTGAAAAAGCAACTTCACTTTGTCCTTTATGATCTGTATATAAAAGTCGTTGCCAACTGATGTGTTCAGACAGTTTTTTTGATTGTGCAAGTTCAATATATCGCTGTAACTCTACGGTTTTAGAGGGAGTAGAATCTACAACTTGCTGAGCATATATGATGCTCGGAATCATAAAAGTACAAAATAAAGCAATTGATTTCATTCAGTTATATTCAAATCCATTTTTATATATTTTAGATAATAAAAAACCCTGCCGAGAGACAGGGTTTTAAAAGCATCGATTAAACGTAAGCTTTAAGTACTTCGTCTTTCGCCATTACACTTTGTAATGAAGCAAGTACTTGTAGAGAAGACTGGTTTTCAGCTGAATAGATTTCAGCAAAATTTGCTTTAGACACAGCAAAGAAACGTGCTTTATCTGTTGATTGGATGTTTAAAAGCTCAGCCAAAACATTCAGGCTCTCACCTTGACCAACTGCCATATCACGAGCAAGTGATTCAGCATTTTCATTGGTAAATGTTACCGCTTGAGCAGTCACTGTACCTGTACCGCTACAACCTAAAGTACCAAAGGTGATACCAAGTAACTGGTTAGTAAAAATACCGTTGGTAGTCGCAGCTAAAATTTTAGGAATTTTACCTGATTGACCAGCCCAAACTTGAGAACCAACACCACAACCTACGTCACGGTCAGCAAAAGCAGCTGTAGAACCTAGTGCAACGACTGCAACTAAAGCTAATTTTTTTAACATAGCACTTCTCCAGGGAATTTTATTCCATTGTTTTTAATTATTAAAACATGTGTAATTTTGATTACACACCTGTAGATTAACTTGATCTTTCAGATAAGGCAAAACATTTTCATCTAAAACTTTTGGCTAAAAATAATACGTTCTTTTTCACTATTTTTTGAGTAACCAAGTACCATTTTTATCACGTTTTCCAAGAATTTTGAGCACTAAAACCAAACTGAGTAATAGCAACAAATACCAAGAACCGAGTTTCCCCCAACCGACCATATGCCATGCATCGACCTGACTTGGATATAACCAAATTTGATAGAAAGTACTGATATTTTCTGCGATCCAAATCAAAAATGCCAAAATCAACAGTACTGGTAACATGGGCAACTGAATCACATGATTTTGTAATTGAAAACTGAGCTTAGTTTTCCAAAAGATCACCACACTCCAAGCAAACAAAAACATACGAATATCTGGCACAAAAAATTTGGTCATAAAATTAAGATATGACAAAACGGCTAAGCACAGCATATTGCCAAAACGCGGTAAGTTACTGAACGACACCTGATATAGACGTAACGAACGTGCAAAGAAACTCCCCACCGCCGAATACATGAAACCTGCAAACAATGGCACAGTCAGCAGTTTGAAAACCGCAGGCTGCGGATATTGCCATGAGGCAATGTGTGGATGAGTGAGAAATATTTCCATCCCCATAGCCAGCAGATGAAACAGTGCTATGACTTTGGCTTCCGCCCAAGATTCGAGTTTTAAGTAAAGTAAACACACTTGAATGATCAGTGCATAAAACAATAAATAGTCATAACGGAAAAAGCCAAAATATTCCTGACTTCCCATTGCTGCAGTTAATGCAAAAGCGATCAGCAGTAATATCCCAAATAAGGCAGCCGAAGCTGCCTTATAAGAGAACTCAAAACATGATTTTATCATCTTGACCACGGTTGAATCCTAAACCTATTTCCTTGAAGCCTTATAAATACTTGGCACTATATTCGTGTACCGTATCAATAAAGGCTTTTGGATTGGCTGGATCTACCCATTGAGTAATACCATGACCTAAGTTCGCCACATAACCGGTTTTTTCACCGTTTGCATATGCGTCATCTAACATAGCACGCGTCGCTTTCGCGATTGCTTCAGGCGAACCATATAATGTTGCTGGGTCTAAGTTACCTTGCAATGCTGCACGGCCTGCGACTGTTTGACGTGCTACATTTAATGGCGTAGTCCAATCTAAACCAAAAGCATCTGCACCCGTTGCAATCATTGGCTCTAACCATTGACCACCACCTTTGGTAAACAAAATCACAGGAACCTTGCGTCCATCTTTTTCACGCTGTAAACCTGCCACGATTTTTTGCATGTAGTTTAGTGAAAATTCGATGTATTCACGGTGTGCTAATGCCCCACCCCAACTATCAAAGATTTGTACGGCTTGGGCACCTGCATCAATCTGCGCATTGAGATATTCAGTCACCGCCACAGCCAAACGGTCTAATAAGGCATGCAACACTTCAGGTTGTGCATACATCATTTGTTTCGTAAAACGGAAATCTTTGCTTGAACCGCCTTCCACCATATAGGTTGCCAGTGTCCAAGGACTGCCTGAGAAACCAATCAAAGGAACTTGTCCGCCCAATGCTGAACGAATCGTAGTCACTGCATTCATGACATAATCTAAGTCAGATTTGGCATTAAACTTAGGTAAATTCAGTACATCTTGTTCGGTACGTACAGTTTTATGAAACTTCGGACCTTCACCTGCTTCAAAATACAGTCCCAAACCCAACGCATCAGGTACTGTCAAAATGTCTGAAAATAAAATAGCTGCGTCTAAGTCATAACGACGCAAAGGTTGTAAAGTAACTTCACAAGCAAATTCTGTATTTTTACAAAGAGATAGGAAATCACCCGCTTTTGCACGTGTTTCACGATACTCTGGTAAATAACGGCCAGCCTGACGCATCATCCAAACCGGAGTTGCATCTACCGGTTCACGTAATAAGGCACGCAAGAAACGATCATTTTTTAAGGTCGTCATTCACTTTCCTAACTTAATTCGATATTCGCATCATCATATCAAAAAGGTTGTAAATATAATAACTTCTCAAGCATTTAAAAACCGATCATGTTGAGTGCCAAAAATGATATTTACACAAAACAACTACTGCATCTCCACTTTTTTTCTGTAATACTTAGCCAGTTTTTAATACACAGTAAATGAATAATTCTTAAGGTTGAATTACATGTTCGTTCGCACCATGCTCGCACTGAGCCTAAGTTGCATATTTGCTGGTACAGCTATTGCCGCATCTACTGCTGAACAACCATTAACGCCAAAAAAAGTGACTAATGTTGCAGTTCAGGATCCCATTGATCCGTTAGCGACTGAAGCTTCATCTGCAACTAGCCAGATTAGCGCTCAAGAACAAGAAGATCTGAACCAAGCATCGCAAACTTTAGACAGCTTGCAACAATCAGAAGATGTTAAAGCCGACATCGGTGCTGCACCCGCTACATCGACTGCTACAACTCCAACATCAACTTCGCCTGCTGCCAAAGTTGCTTGGGGTTTAAATGACCTAAATAATGCACAGTGGTATGACAATATCGGTAAAGGTCAATTCCCTGTTTATGCACGTGCGCATGTCATGCTCAATAATGCACATGCTTCACCGGGTGCAATTGATGGTACTAGTGGTAAAAATACCTTAAAGGCGATCGCTTCATTCCAACAAATGAATAGCTTGAAACCTACAGGGACTTTAACTAAAGAAACTTGGGATGCACTGATTGCAAAACAAGGTTCTAAACCTGCATTTATTGAATACACATTGACTGATGCAGACTTGAAAGGTCCTTATGCAGCATCGATTCCACACGACTATGCATTACAAGCAAAAATGAAGGGCTTGTACTACACACGTGTGACTGAAATGTTGGGTGAAAAATTCCACATGGATGAAGACTTTTTGAAAAAGTTGAATCCAAAAGCGACATTTAAAAAAGCTGGTGAAAAAATCTTAGTAGCGAATATTCGTAACGAAGTTCCTGAAGATATTCACCTAATCGTTGCACATAAAGGCGCGAAACAACTTTACTTGTTTAATAGCCGCAACCAAATGATCGGTTCATTCCCTGCAACGATTGGTAGTTCAGATACTCCATCGCCTACAGGTACATACAAAGTCACAGGTGTTGCACCAAACCCATGGTACAGCTACTCACCGTCTAACTTTGTTCAAGGCAACAACAAAAAACCACTTTCATTACCACCTGGTCCAAATGGCCCTGTCGGTAATATCTGGATTGGCTTGAGCAAAAAATCATTTGGTATTCACGGTACACCGAACCCATCTGCTATCTCAAAAACTGCATCACACGGTTGTATTCGTTTGACCAACTGGGATGCAAATGACTTAGGTAAGAAAGTGAAATCTGGTGTGACTGTTAAATTCTTAGAATAATTTTAGTCACATTTAAAAAAGCCTGCTTCGTGCAGGCTTTTTTTATAGCTGTGCATTCATGCATAACAAAAGACTCAATCATGAATGATCGTTGCAAAAATAGGATGAATTGTCGCTAAAAAACTATATATCCCGATTTAGTTCAATCTTAAAATAGGCACATGTTCAATAATTAAGATAAGGATGAATGCCATGAATGCTTTTTTACATCCAAGTGAAAACCGTGGTCACGTAAAAATGGGCTGGCTTGAGTCTAAACACAGCTTCTCTTTTGGTAACTGGTATGACCCGAAATACATGGGCGTTAGTGCGCTTCGTGTAATTAATGATGACTTAATTGCAGCACATGAAGGTTTCGGTCAACACCCACATGACAACATGGAAATTTTAACTTGTGTGTTAAAAGGTACCATTACGCATAAAGACAGTATGGGCAACCATGGTGGCATTTCTGCAGGTGAATGGCAGCTGATGAGTGCAGGTACAGGTGTGCGTCATAGCGAAATGAACCAAGGTGATGAAGATGTGCATTTACTACAAATTTGGATCGTTCCAAATGAACGTGATGCTGAACCGACCTACCAACAAATTAAATGTGATCCACGCGATCAACCCAATCAATGGCATTTAATTGTCGGTCCAAATGACAATGCAGCTATGCATATTCGCCAGCAAGCGGAAGTTAAATCTGCATTTTTGACGAAAGGTCAATCTTTAGATATCCATGCAACGCAGCATATCAACTATATCCATGTTATTTCAGGTTCAGTGCAAATTGCTGAACATAAAGTTGAAGCTGGTGGTGCAATTGCGTTCTTAGAAGATAGCCAAATTGAAGCGCTTGAAGATGCTCAAGTGATTTGGTTTGATTTACCCGAAGTAAAATAACGAAAAAGCCCTCAAATGTGAGGGCTTTTTTATACAGTTTGTCTCAGGCGTTCACTGCGTTTATACAACCACATCAACACCAAAGTTGGAATGATAAATCCCGCAGTCACCATGATGCCATGTAGGATTGAGGCATAAGGTTCAGCAAGCATGGCCACATGTTTCATTGGAGATGTCAATGGATGGAATCACTTTAAACGTCTCGAAATCACGCATTTCGAGATATTCTTAAATGACACTCAGCATCTAATTATCTAGATAAAATTCATCAATCAAAGGTGATTTTATTCTATTGCTGATGCAATCTATCTAATCAACCTTCGGTTTCCACGCGATAAAAATGATTTTGCATAAAGACGCAAAACATAGAGGCAAATAATTGCCGATCTTGTTCAGTTTGAAAAATGCCCCCGAAATAGTCCCCATCTGTAGTTAAAATTAAATCTAAGAATGTTGCCTGCTTGGGAACTACTCCCTTTCTTTGGCAATATGCAAAATATGCGCTGACATCTTCAAATAAAATCCACCATTCCTGTGGACTTCCAATCTGAACGCCACCTAATGAATGCTCTAGATCAAACATCGCATTGAGAAGATATTGAAAATTTTGCTGTGAACTTTGAAATTGAAATCTCGGATAATCTGTTGTTAGATTTAAATTGATCAGATGTAAATGGACGCTCCGAGCACACTCTAATCTATGTTTAACTTTTACATATTGTTGATACCGACGTTTATCTTTTACTGTGACCGAAGTTAAGCGAGACAAATCCATATTGTCGTGTAAATCACTGAGTTTTATTTCACACGCTATTGCATTTTTAGCAGTACGCTGCGCCGCTTGAAATCGGTTCTCACCTGTTGTTTTAGTTAGTGCCTGTATTGCGTCGATAATATGGGCTTGAAAACCTAAAGCATGAAGCTCATCCGTTGTTGTCTCTGTATCTTCTAAAATGTCATGTAATACAGCGACGATTTTAGCGTCGGGATGTTGCACATTTTGCATCACACGAAGTGGATGTTGAATATAAGCTTGTCCCGCTTTATCGACTTGTCCGAAATGGCGTTCAGTCGCCAAAGAAATCGCATTTTCTAAAGTTGAAATAAAGAATCTCCCCTTCGTGGTCTTTTTTATTTTTCTCCATCATATTAACCAATGAATACAGATATTTGTAACTCTAAGCGCTACTCGAACGACACAGATTGACTCGTAAAATACATATCTACCGTGAATTATCGTGAGGTAGATCTTTTGCAAATACTTCTATGCCATTCGCGCCAACATTTCCAAAGTAATTTTTTTCACCTCTTCTTTACTTTGCTGAATATGGCTGCGCATTTTCTCCAATGCCGCTGTCACATTATGTCCAAAGATCAATTGTAAAATTTGTTGATGCTCTGCATAAGTGGCTTCAATTCGATAATCTTTAGAAAAATCTAAACGTCGAATAATACGGATTTTTTCACTCACATCCCGATGCACCTTTGCCATTTCACTATTGCCTATTGCTTCAACCAATTGACAGTGAAATGCTTCATCTTGCATCGATAAAGTTTTTAAATCATGCAAATACTGCTCAGGCTGAATACACCACAGATTCACCAAGTCTTGTAAAGCCTGTTTGAGTTGTTCTGTTTCCATTTTGCAGAGCTGCTCAATGGCATAGCATTCAAGCAAAATCCGCAAATCATACAGTTCTTCATAAGCTTTAAAGTTCAGCGGCTTCACCTCCCAACCGCTACGAAAATGTACTCTTACATAGCCATCTTGCTGTAAACGGTATAAAGCCTGACGTACGGGTGTACGGCTCACTTCATACAACTCGGCAATTTCAGATTCGGTAAAACGTGCGCCCGGTTTGAGCTGGAAATCAAAAATATCGTTTTTTATTTTTTGGAAAACCAGCTCAGACAAGTTGTCTGAGCTTTTCCCAACAATGGTGGTTGTGGTCATGTTTATTCCATATAAACCAGCGGCTCACCGCTATGTACCGTTTGTCCTGCACGGCAGATAATCGCTTTCACGATACCATCATCATCGGCATAGACTGGAAGCTCCATTTTCATCGCTTCAATAATGGCTACAGTCTCACCTTTCTTCACAGACTGTCCCGCTTCGACAAAAATTTTCCAAATGTTGCCGGTCATCGATGCATTCAAGGCTGCATACTGGCTATAGTCGGTATCATCTTGCAGGATTTCCATTTCCGCAGGCACATCAAACTCATCTTTCCAGCGTTCAACTTCAGTTGTAAATGCCTGCAGCTGCTGCGCTTTAAATTCGGTAATACTGTCCTTTTCTGTTTCTAAAAAGGCTTGATAGGCTGCAAAATCAAATTCAGTTTCTTCAATTTTGATTTCCGCCACACCATTGGCAAAGTCAGCACGGAATTGATCCAGTTCAGCTTCGGTTACTTCATAATATTTAATTTGATCAAAGAAGCGTAAGAACCATTGCTGATCGCCAAACTGTTTGTTCTTTTTAAACTTATTCCAAATAGGCAGTGTACGGCCAATCAATTGATAACCGCCTGGTGAGTCCATGCCATAGATACACATGTACATACCGCCAATACCCACTGTGCCTTCTGCAGTAAAAGTACGTGCAGGGTTATATTTCGAGCTGAGCAAACGATGACGCGGATCAATTGGCACTGCACAAGGTGCAGTTAAATACACATCGCCCAAACCTAAAATTAAGTAATTTGCATCGAAAATGATGTCTTTGACTTGCTCACGGCTGTCTAAGCCATTAATACGCTGAATGAAATCGACGTTATTTGGCAACCATGGCGCTTTGGCACAAACACTTTCTTGATAACGTTCTACAGCACCTAAAGTTGCCGAATCCTCAAATGCCATCGGCAAGTGAATAATACGGGATGGAATTTTAATTTGGCTCAAATCGCCCATCTCATTTTCGAGACCCAATAAGAACTGAATCAAATTCGCTTGGCTGAAACGCAATCCATCATATTTAATTTGCAGTGAACGTACACCTGGTGAAAGCTCTAAGATGCCATCAATATTCGCTTCACGAATCAGCTGCATCAGTCGATAAACACGTAAGCGCAATGCAAGGTCGAGAACGTTTTCGCCATATTCCAGCAAGATGTAACTGTCACCTGCCTGACGATATATAGCTTTCGGCGCATACGCATCTGCTTCACGCACTGCCAATATCCCTTCTGGCTTACATTCAAAAGTTGCCGCCTGTTTTGCTTCAGGTGCTTGAGCAAAGTTTTGGATATCGGCAATTTGTTGAACTTCCAAGGCATTGGCTTGTTCAACACTCATCGGATAGAAACTGATGCTGTCATCTGCTTTAAGCTGACCAATCTTCCAAAGTTCTGCTTTGGCAATGGTTACTGGGCAAACAAAGCCACCGAGGCTTGGGCCATCTTTAGCCAAAATCACAGGGAAATCACCGGTGAAGTTAATCGCCCCAATGGCATATTCACAATCATGCACATTGGATGGATGTAAACCTGCTTCACCGCCATTTTCACGTGCCCAGCTTGGTGTCGGACCTGTTAGGCGAATACCTAAACGGTTTGAATTAAAGTGCACATTCCATGTTGAAGCAAAGAATTCTTCAATATATTCAGGTTTAAAGAAATCGGGTGCACCATGCGGACCATACAGCACGCCAATTTTCCATTCTTTGCCATAGCTTGGAATACGCTCTGCTGCCAAAGCTTGTGGTGCTGCTGTAGCAATTTCCAATCCATCCAAAGGCAGGCTAGGGTTGACCATTTTAATCATGTCGCCTGCGCGCAGCACTCGCCCTGCATGACCGCCAAAATTACCCAATGCAAAGGTTGAACGACTGCCTAGATATTTAGGTACATTTAACCCATTGCGGATTGCAAGATATGTACGGCAACCCGATTCAACTTGTCCTAGTACCAAAGTTTGCCCAGCTTTGATGTTGATCGGCTGCCAAAAATCGACATTTACTCCATCTAGAGCCGCGCTGCATGGCGCACCTGCTAAGGCTACGATGCTGTTGGCATGAAATTTAAGACTTGGTCCTTGTAAGGTAAATTCAAAGCCTGCTGCCGATTTTGGATTACCCACAACTTGATTGGCCAACTGAAATGCATAATCATCCATTGGGCCTGATGGCGGTACACCAATATCCCAATAGCCCACACGCCCCGGATAATCCTGAATCGTACTTTGTGTACCTGGTTGCAGCACCTCAATCACATTTGGCACATATTTAAAATCATCCAGCAGGCGTGTCCAAATTTGCATATTTTCAAAGCGTGCATCAGACACTACGGTATGCGCATAGTCTAAGTTGGTGCTGATGCCATTCAAGCGGGTTTCAGCCAAGGCTGTTTTTAACTTGGCAATCGCACTGTCTCGGTCTGCAGCATGCACAATAATTTTGGCAATCATCGGGTCAAAATATTGTGAAATTTCAGTACCTGTAGACACCCAAGTATCCACACGAATATCTTCAGGGAAATACACATCCGTCAACACACCCGGACTTGGCTGGAAGTTTTTCACTGGATCTTCCGCATAAATTCGCACTTCAATGGCAGCACCATTGGGTTGAATATTGCTGAGTTTTTCCCAATCTAAAGCATCACCTGCCGCCACTTTCAGCATGCATTCAATCAGGTCTAAGCCCGTCACCATTTCAGTGACTGGGTGTTCAACCTGCAAACGGGTATTCACTTCAAGGAAATACACTTCATCACGGGCAGCATCATAGATAAACTCAACCGTACCTGCGCTGCGGTATTTCACCAATTGACCAAGCTCTACAGCAGCACGGTGCAATTTTTGACGGGTTGCTTCTGGTAAGTGCGGTGCAGGTGTTTCCTCAACGACTTTTTGGTTACGGCGCTGCAATGAACAATCGCGCTCCCCAAAGGCAACGACTTGACCTAAACCATCACCAAAAATTTGTACTTCTACGTGACGGGCTTTATCGACAAAACGTTCGAGGAAAACACCTGCATCCTTAAAGAATTGCTCGCCTAGACGCTTTACACTTTCATACGCATCTTTTAATGATTGTTCATCATCACAGCGGGTTAAACCAATTCCGCCACCACCTGCGGTGCTTTTCAGCATGATTGGATAGCCAATCTCTGCAGCAGATGCGAGTGCTTCATCCAAACTTGCCAATAAACCTGTGCCTGGTGTCATGGGTACATTGGCGGCCGCAGCCAATTCACGTGCACGATGCTTCAAACCAAACTCTAAAATTTGTTCAGCCGTTGGCCCCATAAAAGCAATGTTATTTTCCTCACATGCACGGGCAAAGTCGGCACTTTCAGATAAAAAACCATAACCGGGAAATATTGCTTCAGCGCCAGTTTGTTTGGCTGCTTGAATCAATTTTTCAATACTTAAATAAGTTTCTGCAGGTTTAACACCTTCAAGTGAAACCGCTACATCTGCATCTAACACATGCTGTGCATAACGGTCGGTCTCTGAATACACGGCAACAGATTTCACACCTAATTTTTTTAGAGTACGAATCGCACGAACAGCAATTTCACCACGGTTTGCAATTAAAACTGTTTTAAACATGATTATTTCCCCGATTTTTTTAATTTGATTTTGCTGTTGTTGCTTGCAGTGATTGGATATAAGCGCGCCAGCCGCCAAATTCACTGATATTTTTTGCACCGTTTAGGCCATAAGGTTCACAAATAAAGCCTTTCACCCAACGTCCATCGGCAAGCTCGACATTGCCCATACCTAGTGGTGTTGGAATTTCGGCGACAAATTCACCAAAGCGTGCTTTTGGAATATCCCAAAGCTCGACAATAATTTTTTGACCCGCTTCCTGACGCGCTAAACCTGGTTTCGGCGGTACTGTGCCCGGCAGTGCATAGAGGGCGTAATCGGCAGAAGTCGTTGTGGTTTCAACATGCACGGCTTGGCGTGTTGTCAGTTGGAAATTGAGTGGCATACCTGTGAGATGTGCGCCTACAACAGCAACACGAAAATGCTGTGCTGATGGTGCAGAAATGACTGAAGCTGCGTCAGGCAATGTTTTAGCTACTGCACCCAGCGGTAATTGCAGGTGGTTTTGCCATTTTTCTGCAAAGTCTGCTAGAGCCGTATCGTGCCAAGCCGGCGCAATGAATGTGATTCCAAAAGGCAGCCCGTCGGCACGAAAGCCTGTAGGTACAGCGATGGCACTGAGGTCAGCTAAATTAGTAAAGTTGGTATAGGTGCCAAAGTGGCTATTATTTTCAATTGGCGCTTCTGCCATTTCAGCCAGTGTGTGAATGGTTGGCGAACTTGGCACCACTAAAGCATCAAATTGCGCTAAGGTTTGCTGAATTTGGCGTGCCAAATCTTGCTTTAAATATTCGGCGTTATAAGCATCCACCGCAGTGTACTGCTGCCCTTTTTGAATAATTTCTAAAACTGTTGGATCAAAGTCATCTGCATGGCTGTCTAAAATTTCAGCTACGGCTGCCGTACGCTCTGCTACCCATGACCCTTGATACAGTTGTGCAGCCAATTTTGCAAAAGGACTGAAATCAATTTCAGTTAGTACTGCACCTAAGTTTTTTAATTCAGTTAGTGCTTGCTGAAATGCATCAGCAGATTGAGCATCGCCAAAAAATTCTAACTGTTTTGGAATGGCTAACTTTAATTGTGCGCTGAACTTTGCAGGCGCTGTTGCTGGGTTCACACGTGAATAGCTGTCGGTTACATCAAAACCTTCCATAACTTCTGCCACTGCAGTTGCATCAGCGACGGTTAAGGCAAAAATTGAAATACAATCTAAGCTCTTACAGGCAGGCAATAAGCCTGTATTTGAAAAGCGACCTTTGGTCGGCTTTAAACCGACAATATTATTGAAAGCTGCAGGGATTCGTCCTGAACCTGCAGTATCTGTACCGAGTGCAATCGGGACTAAACCACGTGCTACTACACTGCCTGAACCAGAGCTTGAACCACCGCTTACATAGTCAGGATTAACAGTATTCGGCACGGCACCAAATGGCGAACGCGTACCGACTAAACCAGTAGCGAATTGATCTAAATTGGTTTTACCTACAATGATGGCACCTGCTTGTTTTAAGCGCTGCACCACAGAGGCATCTTCAGTTTTAATGTCCGTAAATAATTTAAACGCAGCCGTCGATGCAAAGCCCACCACATCAATATTATCTTTCACTGCAATAGGCACACCAAATAAAGGTAAGGCCGTAGCATTTTCAATTTGTTTTAAAGCTTTAATCTGAGAAGTTAATTGCTCTATAGATGCAATGGAAATCCATGCTGGGTCTACGCGATCAAATTGCTCGACCAAGGCATATAAGTCTTCAAGTTGAATTGTGTTATTCGTGTAGGCCGCTTTCCATTCCGCTAAGGTCCAGCCTAAAGTTTTTATTGAGTTCATTGATGTGCTCATTCTTGTATCCAAGTTTGAATACTGTGTTGCACACATCATGCCAACTCTAATTATTATTTATTTTTCAATATCTTAATATATTTTATCAATCATTTGCCTATTTTATTTAGCCAGTACAAAAGGATAAATGTTCTATTAAGTTTCCAAGCTCCACTATTTTGGTGCATGACTTTTATAATCGTGTTTTCAATAGATTCTTTTCATTTAGATGCAGATATAAATACAGTGAACTTTCTATTTTCACTCTTTATAAGCTTTCAATTTAGATGTTTTGTATGACTTTGAACTTAGAATAAAAAGAACTGAGAAATATTTTGAATTTTATATATAGAAAAAGATACATCAATGATGGCTAAAGCAATATTGGGCTTTGAGATTGATCGGGTTGAATAGAAAAGTAGTAATAATAAAAGCTATTGATTCGCAAAATTTAGTTCAACAATCAAAACTAAAAAATGGTGCGCTCAGCGCGCACAAGAATAAGGTTTTATCATTTTGATTTATAACAATAAAAAATTAACCTTCGACAGCATATACCGTAAAAAATACCGTATAAATACTATTCATTTTTTCAAATTGATAATTTGAAATTTAGTAACGTAATTTGGACCTACATCAAATTCAGTCTATTGAATCAGTTGGAGATATCATTCAAATCCGCAATGAACTTTTGAAATGGTATATAGGTTCTCACGTCCTTACAATCCCATAAAAACGTCATGATATAACATCACTTTTTTGTAATCGCTTTTTTTCATGTATCATTCAAGAGTACAACTTCAGGGGGTAGGTTATGTTTGAAAATATTGATGCTTTAAAGAAAAAATTAGATGAGCATCGTCCTCTTTCTCCTGCTATTGTAAAAAACCTTCAAGAAGATCTTATTCTACGTTGGACATATCACTCAAATGCAATTGAAGGCAATACGCTTACATTGCTAGAAACAAAAGTAGTTTTGGAAGGCATAACTGTTGGTGGAAAAGCTTTACGAGAACATTTCGAAGCAATCAACCATAGAAATGCTATCTACTATGTTGAAGATATTATCCGCAAAGAAGAACCGTTTTCTGAATGGCAGATTCGCAATATCCATCAACTCATTCTAAAAAACATCGATGATGAAAATGCAGGTCGCTATCGCCAGCAAAATGTATTGATTTCAGGTGCAACGACTACTCCACCCGACTATACATTATTGAATGACAAGATGGCTCAGCTCGTGGATTGGTATAATTCGGAAGCACATACGCTACATCCTATTGAACGTGCTGCTAAAGTACATGCGGATTTTGTAGGTATTCATCCGTTCATTGATGGCAATGAACGCACATCACGTCTTTTGATGAACCTTGAGTTACTCAAAGCTGGATATCCGCCTTGCGTTATTACAGTCGAAAATCGCCTAGCCTACTATGAAGCTCTAGATCAGTGGATGGCTTATGGAAAAACTGAGCCTTTCATTCAGTTGGTTGCTGAAGCTGTGCTAGAGGGGTTTAAACCATATCAATTAATTTTAGGAATCTAAAAATTCCCTATTATTTTTTCAGAATGATGATAGGGGAAATATTAGGTTATTAGCAACTCTGATATTTTAAACAATCACACTAGTCTATTAATTGCATTAACTCTTTACTCACATCCGTTTTCGGTTGAAGCATATCTGTTGCAAGTACGCGTTTACTCCCTAAAAGTCTATCCAATTTCACTTCAAAAGTTTCTAATTCCTCCCAATCAGGTGCAGAGATCGTTGGATAATACACATAAACTTCTTTCTGCTGACCGATACGATAAGCGCGGTCAGTTGCTTGATCTTCTTTAGCAGGATTCCAGCTACGCGTATAATGAATAACATGATTTGCCGCTTGGATATTTACCCCGAACCCTACTGCTATAGCAAGAGTTTTTCCCACAATTGGAACCTGATCTGCTATCTGTTGAATAAAATGATTGGGCGAAATGCCATACAGATCCTGTGTTTGCGAATAAAGATTATCCCAGTGCTGATTCATATCGTTTCCCAATGATTGAAAAAATTAAGCTGTGAATTCTTTAAATGCTTCCAATGCATTAGCGGCATACATCAATGAAGGACCGCCCCCCATATAAACTGCAACACCAAGCACTTCCTCTAATTCTTGCAATGTCATTCCCATTTTGACTAGGGTTCTGACATGAAAACCGATACATCCATCACATCGTGCTGCAACACCAATCGCTAAGGCAATCAGTTCTTTTGTTTTAGGATCAATAACACCATCTCGCATTGCAACTTGTGACAATTGATTAAAACTTTTCATTAAATCAGGAGAATCCTGCGCTATTGTCTTTAAACTGCCTGAAATATTTTGAGTTAATTCTTTGTACTTCATGATTTTCTCACTTGAATGTCCATAAACTTAAGTTAGACTTAAAATAGAAATCTAGTTATTTCTCTACTGGATAACCCTGCTCTAGCCATGCTTGGAATCCACCCTGAACAGATTTCACCTGAGTAAATCCCATATTCTGTAAAGTATCTGTAGCCAGAGCTGATCGGCCACCCGTCCCACAAATCAAATAAATCGGCTGATCTTTAAGATATTCTAGTGCTTGCAAGGTATCACAATGATGGCTCGCCACAGGATGCTGGTGAATTCTCATTTCTAAAACACCACGAGGATAATTCACGGCTCGGTCTATCGCTGCCGCCTGAAATTCATCCGGTTCCCGAACATCAATCAGAATGGTTTTATGGTTTTTCATGGCTTCAAGTAAGCCGTCTACCGTCACTTCTTGAATTCGGTTTTTTGCCATTGAAATTAATTGTTCTGCTGTTTTCATTACTCTTTACCTCTTCCGATCTTTAGAAATCTGGTCTCTGATTAAATATTCATGTCTTTAAAATGCAGTTTTTAAATTTGGCTCTAATCTCTTGCTTGTATTAAGTTATGATGACTGTAGAAATTAAATAAAATGCTACGCTTATGACAGTTATGGCAAAAACCTTTTGGATTTGACTATTCTTAACTAAAGGCATCAAACTTCGACCAATCAACATCCCAGCCATACAAGCTAAAACGAAAGTCAGCGTGACCGAAACGGGGTATTGAAAACCATCTAAAATATGAGCTGAAATGCTGACACCACCTATCAGGAAAATAATCATCAACGAGGTCGCAACAATACTGCGCATATCAAGATCAGTTACTTTACTCAGTACTGGAACAATCACGAATCCCCCACCTACCCCAAGCAAACCAGTCAATAAACCTGCCACGACACCAATGGCACCGAGAGACAATGCAGTTTTCATGTTCCAAATCAGACGACCAGTTGTTTGGTTAACTTTACACAGCACACCTGTATGGTCATTCACTTTTTTAAAAAAAATCCGGTAAGCAACCACGAGCATGACTAAACTGAATGCTAAGGTAAGCCATACAGGAGAAATTATTCCTCCCAGATGCACACCATAACGTGCTGAAGGAATGCTAATCAGTGCAATCCAAAGCGCAGCCCGATAGCGTACTATCTTCTTAAATAAGCCTTCAAATGTTCCAACCAAGGCAGATAAAGTGACTGCAAGCAAGCCAACAGGTGCAGCTTGTGCGACCGTCCATCCTTGACTTGCCATCAGTGCGGGTACGGCCAGAATGCCACCACCAGCACCGGTTAACCCAAGCAAACCACCGATGGCCAGTCCTTCAAGTATTAGCATCCACATCGCTAGTGCCCCCTCTATTACCAAACCAATTAAACAAAACTTGTTGTTTAATCTTAAAATTTGCCTATTTGAAGTAATTCAGTGGAAGTTTTAAATAAGAAACACCATTCTCTTCGGGTTCAGGGAATTGTCCTGCTTTCATATTGATCTGTATCGAAGGTAAAATCAGTTTGGGCATACTTAAACCCGCATCGCGCTTATTACGCATTTCAACAAAATCATCTTTGGTCGTGCCGTCGTGAATATGGATATTCTGATTTTTTTGAGTCTGAATATCAGATTCACATACATATGATTCACGTGTTTCAGGCAAATAATCATGGCAGAGAAATACACGTGTTTTCTCAGGCAGTTGATACAAACTTTGTATTGAATCAAAAAGGATTGATGCGCTTCCCTTCGGGAAATCACAGCGCGCTGTTCCATAATCTGGCATGAATAAGGTATCACCCACAAACACTGCATCACCCATGACATAACTCAGGCAAGCAGGCGTATGTCCCGGTGTTGGAATGTTATAGGCTTTCAATGTTCCGATTTGGAACGACTCATGATCTTCAAATAAATAATCAAAGAGCTGCTGGGCATTCCATTGTTTAATATCCAGATGATAAATCGCACCAAAGGTTTCCTGTACAATGCCAATTTTCTGGCTCATGGCAATTTTGCCACTTAACTCAGCTTTGAGATATTGTGCAGCAGTCAGATGATCAGCATGTACATGGGTTTCGAGAATCCACTCAACCGTTAAACCCTGCTCTTTAATATAGGCAATAATTTTATCGGCATGAATAGTGGATGTACTTGCTGATGCCGGATCATAATCCAGAACGCTATCAATAATGGCGCAGGCTTTGGTCGCAGGATCACGTACAACATAACTGAAGGTATTGGTATCTTCGTGAAAAAAATCCTTTACTATAGGTAAGTTTGACATCGTTAAGCTCCTGACCATTTACGGTGAATCCATACACCCACCAGCATTGCTACAATAAAATAGAGCACTTGATAGTGGCCCAAACCGATCAAGGTAAAACTTGGTGCCGGACAGATGCCGGCAATGCCCCAACCTGCACCAAATAAAACCGCACCCGTGATCAGCTTCTTATCTATCTGATTATTTTTAGGTAAATCAATAGGTTCATTAAATACTGTTTTCGGTTGTGCCGTACGTAATACTTTCTGGAAAGGAATAAAGGCCACCGCAATCGCGCCCATCATCACAAAGGCCAGACTAGCATCCCAGTCACCAAACAGATCCAAGAAATCGAGTACTTTTTCCGGATTGGACATACCCGATACCATCAACCCCACAGAGAACAGTGCACCAAATAAAAAGGCAAACAGATTTTTCATTTTAGAATGCTCCTGTGATATGACGGATAATATAAACAGCGACAAAACCTGCAAACATGAAAGTCATGGTCGCGATGAAAGAACGTTTAGACATGCGACTGATGCCACAAATTCCGTGACCACTGGTACAGCCCGAACCTAAGCGCGTCCCAAAACCCACCAGCAGACCTGCCACAATCATCATCAGTGGGCTGGCATTCAATTCGATTTCAGGTTGTACAAACAGACCATAAATAAACGGTGTGAGAATCAAGCCTGATAAAAACCAGATTGCAGGTGTTTTAAACATGGTTTTTGAGTTTAATACTTGCCCAATCAAACCACTGATTCCTGCAATACGGCCATTGACGTAAAGATAGCCAACCACGGAAAGCCCGAGCATTAAGCCGCCAATAAATGCGATGAGGAAGTCATGCATGATGAATTAATCCCTACATAATATACTTTTTTATATTATATAATAAAAAATATTAATCAAGCAGTTTTATGGTAAATTATGTAAACTGCACGGGCTACATCAAAAGTTGTGAGGACATTTATGGATATGATTGCTGAAAATGCCAAAATTGATTTTTCTCAAGTCGATTTCGTCAGCCAATGCCTGAAAGTTTTGGCCAATCCTGATCGCCTGAAAATCTTATGTGTACTGGTGGATGGGGAAATGAATGTTCAGGAAATTGAAGAATCCACTGACATTCATCAACCTACACTTTCACAACAACTGACTGTCCTACGTAAGGCTGACATGGTCAGCACACGACGTGAGGGCAAGCAGATTTTCTATCGTCTGAGTGATCCCAAGGTCTTGAGCCTGATGCAAAAGCTGTACGAGCTGTATTGCGCCTAGCCCTCCTCTTAATGCAACCAAAAAGAAATGATCAGAAGCAGTAAACCTTTGTTTTTTTAATACTCTTAATATGGAAAAATCTTGTACTCATTTTTTCTCTAGATTAGATTTAGTGAACTAAATCTGAAAAATATTTTATTCAAATTACACAGGGTTATAATTTATCGATTTACAAGTTTGTTCTTATATCGTGCTAGAATTTTGAGGTCTACTCAATGTTTTGAACTGCTTTTACCAGAAGAGTGATCTACATTCCGGCTCATTCCATCTCGTGTTTGGAATCACTCTGAATTCTCCCATCCACCAAATTAATGGTTCGATCACAGGTCGCCGATAATCTAGGATCATGAGTCACCAATAAGACTGCACAGTCATGTTCGCGATGTACTTTACGAAATAATTCAAACATTTCCGCAGCAGTTTGAGTATCCAGATTACCTGTCGGTTCATCGGCCAACAATAGTGCAGGCTGAGTAATCAGTGCACGTGCAATCGCTACGCGTTGCTGCTGCCCTCCAGAAAGCTCATTGGGTTTACGGTCAGCGAACTTATCTAACCCTACAGCGGCCAATAATTCATGGGCATATTGCAACGCAGATTGATCTGGCTTACCTTGCTTCAGCATTAATGGCATGAGTACATTATGTAAGGCAGTAAAAGCCTGTATAAGATGATGGAACTGAAACACAAAACCTATACTATTGCCTCGTAATGCTGTCCGAGCCGTATCATCCATACGGCTTGTAGCCTGCCCCAACAAGTACAACTCACCACGACTAGGCTGATCTAATAAGCCGAGAATATTCAGTAAAGTACTTTTGCCTGAACCAGAAGGACCAATTAATGCAGCAAAGTCATTCCGTTGAATACACAGGTCAATTCCATGTAATACCTCCACTTCATTAGGCTGCCCAACATTGTAAGACTTTCGCAATGCTTCTAAACGCAGTACTTCCTGAGATGGATCAAACATGACGAATTGCCTCCACAGGATCAAGTGCAGCAGCCCGACGGGATGGTATTGCAGCAGCCAAAATACCTGTCACTGTCGCCAAGAATAATGCCGACAAGATAAGCTTGATTGAAATCGAAATATAAAACAAGCCGGGACCAAACTGATTAAATCCCCAGATCAAACCATAACTGACTACACTACCAAGCATCGAACCAAGCAGACCAAAAATTGCTCCCTGAAACAAGAAAACTCTTAAAATTTGTGCTTGTGTCGCCCCCGTCGCACGTAAAATACCGATTTCCCGAGTCCGTTGCACCACACTCACCGACATCACACTGGCAATGCCAAAAGCGACTGAAATCCCTACAAAAACAATAATCATGTTTGTAGAAAGACTTTGAGCGGTAATCGCATTCATTAATTGAGCATTGGTTTCAATCCAGCTTTCTGCTTTTAATCCTGTCAGGCGTCCAACTTGTGAGGCAATTTGATCCGCCTGAAAAATATCTTGGATCGTCAGATCAATCACGGTGACCCCACCCGGCAAATTAAGTAAAGATTGCGCCTGTTTCAAATCCAGATAGACATAGCGCGCATCCAATTCACGCACACCCAATTCAAATATTCCAGAGATGTTCACAACTGCATTTTTCTGTTGCCCGGTATCTAATCTTAATTTGCTCCCAACTTGCACACCCAAATCTTTGGCTAATTGACGCCCAATTAATACATTATCCGCACTGACCTGTAATTCACCACTCACCATATATTGCTTCAACGGAATAATCTGTTGATAACGTTCAAGGTTGATACCAACCAATGCAATAGATTGAATCGCATCTCCGCGCTGTACAAATGCAGGACCTGAGACCACAGGAGAAACTGCAGTCAACACCGGTAAATGATCTAAAGTCCCAGTAATCTGCTGCCAATTATTAATAGAACGTAAGCGTTGTGCACGCTTATCTTCTTGTAACAACTGAAGTGTTCCTGCTGCTGGTGGCACAATACGATTCACCTCATCTGGTGAGAGCAAACGAATATGCGCCTGTGTCCCTAAAGTTCTTTCTACAATATTCGATTGTAAACCCTGAATTAAGGCGCTAATGAACACAATGACGGCTACCCCCACCGCGACGCCAATGGTAATCATCATCGACTGTGTGCGACCCTCTCGCAAAAAACTGATTGCGATGGTCCACTCGGTCCAAAGTCGCCTAAAAAAGTTTTTCAATCGAATTTCACCGGTAATTCATTTTTGCTATTTTTCTGATCCGTTTGACTCTGGAAAACAGGTTTAGTTTTCTCTATTCGGACACGAGTTCCATCTTTAAGCACTGATTCTGCATCGGTAAGGACGTGATCACCTTCTTTCAATCCAGCTACAACTTCCGACATGACCAAACCACGTAAACCCAGTGTGATGGGATGACGTTGAATTTTTCTATCTCTTACTAAAATAACCATAGCCTTGTTTCCACTTATACTGCTTAAAGCATCATTTGGAATGACCAGGGTTCGCTCGCGCTTGTTGGTTTCAACATTTACCGATACCGTCATGTCTTGACGCAAAAAATCAGGGACTGGATCAACTGTTAATCGAACGTCTATTGTGCCACGTTGAGCATCAATACTTGGGGCAATAAAATTAATATGGGCAGGAAAAGATTGATTTGGATAGGCATCTGCAATCACTGCTGCTTTTTGTTGTAAAGCCAGCAGTGGTAAATTTCGTTCATCAAATGGCACTCGTATTTCAGTCGCACCATCCAGTGCAATAGTGAAGAGAGTCTGACTCGGTTGTACCAGATCCCCTGGCTCAACATTACGCGTTAAAATAATACCTGAAACTTCTGCACGAATTTTGGTCTTGGCAAGTTGCGCTTGTAGTGCAGCAAGTCGTTCGCGTAATTTTGTCTCTTCAACTTTATTTGGGGCAAGTGAAGCAACTTTTAATCGAGCTGATTCCAAATTATTACGGGCGAGTCTTTCTGCCTCTATCGATTTCTCCCTTTCCTCTGCTGATAATATTCCTGATTCGGTATTTCGTCTGCGTAACGCCTCTCTTTGAGCCTGTTCTAATTGTACTTTGGCATTCGCTAAATCAACTTCTGCTTGCGGGCGTCTAGTGGTTTCGAGTTCTTTTAATTCAGCTTCTGCCTGCCGCACTTGCGCTGAAATTTCATCAGATTTCAGTACTAAAAGAATATCCCCTCGAGAGACCCGATCTCCCTCTTGAACCAAGCGCTCAAGAACAACCCCTGTAATTTCACTACCAATCTGAGTCCGAGATACTTTCTCTACCCGTCCTGAAGCAACAACTGTCTGAATCAATGGACTAGATACGACTTCATAACTAGGTAACAATGGTCCTTGCCACCAGCGATATATAGCAAAACTGACGAGCAAAACCAGTAGTATGATCATGATCCAAGGCTTATAACGGGTAACAAGCAATTCCATTCTCCAAGCCAGATTAAAGAAAAGTTTTTGAATTGAATAATTAATGTCTAGTTAAATATATATGAAAATTTAGTTACAACACACCAAATTAAAAAAGCACACCATTTTTATTAAATTATTTTCTCTTACTGTTATAGTTTTTTCATAATTTTGATTAAAAAAACAAACAAGAAATAAACCTATATTTCTATATATTTCATAATTTTATATAAAATAATAACACGTTTGAGACTTTAACATTCCAGCTATCAATAACGTAATACATAGCCATATTTAGTAAAGTAGCTGTGATGGCGTCAATTGAACTCAACTCCTAAGCTATTGATTTAGTGAACCATAAAGCCAATAGCATTTTTCCTGTACCCATTTTTTACCCAAATTAGATTTAGTGCATTGAATCACAAAATTAATTTTGTTCAAATCCAGCTTTAGGATTTGAAATGGCATACTGATTTTACCATTTTTAAATTCCCATTTAAACGCAATGATATATCATTACACACTTTAACAGTAATACTTACTTAGTTGTGAATTGAAAAAGTATTCTTCAGCTTTTGCCATCCTGCTAGGTAACTATAGAAGTGAAAGTTTCTTGCCAACGATACAAAACATAAAAAATTATTAGAATTATTCAAAAAGAGATGATTACAATTTTCACAAAAAATACTAACATAAATGATATATTTCACACAAAAATACATAATATGTAAGAGGGACAGAATGTTAAATGGCGACTTAAAAAAGAATGCTATCAACAAATTTGAGAATGCTAAAATTACCTACGAAAAATTAGGTGAAGAAGTCGGTAGAAAATCTGAAAAACTGATGAACCTCAGAAAAGATAATGCCCACAACATCATCACAAAAATTGAAGCTCTCTTTAGTGGTGTCGCTAATAAACCTAAAGAGTTTGATAAAACGTTCAGTGAATATAAAGCTGAATTTAAAGTATTTAATGAAATACTTGATCAAATTAAAGAAAATGCACGTCAGATTGATTTACAAGCAGGTGGTACTGCAGGTGCAGGTGTAGCAGCTGGTGCAGGTGTAGCAGCTTTCGCCCCAACTGCAGCTATGGCCATTGCAACTACTTTCGGTACAGCTTCTACAGGTACCGCCATTTCCGCTTTAGGTGGTGCAGCAGCCACTAATGCAGCATTAGCTTGGTTAGGTGGAGGAGCCCTTGCTGCAGGTGGTGGTGGTATGGCTGCAGGTAATGCTTTATTAGCACTTGCAGGACCGGTCGGTTGGGCAATTGGCAGTACAGCATTAGTCGGAAGTGCACTATTTGCACGCAGTAGAAATGAGAAAATTGCTAAAGAGGCGGATGAAAAAAGAAAGGAAATCGAAGTTCTAATTAGACAATTTAAAGCAGCATCTTTAGAAGTAGAAAAACTTACGGAAGAGACACAGAATCATATTGTGGGGATGCAATCCCAATTAAGAACCCTAGATTCAACACTTACTACACTTGATTATAATCAACTAGATGGCGGCCAAAAAGCACTTATGATTTCATTGAAAAATCATGTAGAGAGCTTATGTCTACTTATGAAAAAGAAAGTTGAGCTCTAATTTAATTAAATCATCAGGCAATATTAATGCAAACAACTTCAGTACAAGACCAGATTTCTAGTGCCATAGTCGATGGCATTAATGTTGCTCGACTGCACGACGAAATTACTCAACTTAATTTGCAGGATCAATGCTTTATTAATTCAATGAAGCATGTTGATCAAGTTCGAGAGTTTATTGGAACACCTGAAAATATTTTAGGTAGCGATCTTACTAAACATGGAGAAATTGCAGAACAAGTCGAAGTAGGTATTCGTAATGCAAGAGATGCTCTTGCAGGTGATACAGTCAGAGCTACCTTTGAAGGAGTGGGACGCACTGCGCCCGAAGATTATTTGATTGATGGGATTCAGGTTCAATCAAAATTTATTAATGGTTTGCGTAACAACCTTGATCATGTGCTCAAACACATGGACAAGTATGAAAACTTTGGTCGTGACGGATCTTATTATCATATTCCAAAAGATCATTATGAATTGATTTCTAAAATTCATCGCGGTGAATCTATTGAAGGTTTAAGTCAAAAGACTATCAATTCTGTTCAAGCAAAAATTGAAGAAATCCAAACCAAGTCTGGACAGCCATTTAATGAGGTGGTTCGTCCTGGGGTATCTGATTATGCTGAAGTTCAACAAGGACAAGTGCATGAAACATTAAATAAGCACAGTGTTGACCTAGAACAACAAAATGAAAAACTGAAAGACATTATTCACGATAAACATCAAGCCAACTTAACAGAAGGGCTAAAAGCAGCTGGAGCTGCAGCAGCTGTTGGTGGTGCTATTGCCTTGAGTTCCTCTTTATATCTTAAATATAAAAATGAAGGAAAAAATTTATTTAAGGGCGAGCTAACTAAAGAAGACTGGAAAGAAGTTGGATTAGATACAGCTAAAGCATCCGCATTAGCAGGTGTAACTGGTGCTGCAGTTTATAGTTTGACTAATTGTGCGGGGTTAGCTGCCCCCTTAGCCGGTGCATTTGTTACCGCATCAAAAGGGGTAAGCTCATTAGTACATGACTTTTACCAAGGGAAATTAACTTTCGAAGAGTTTCAAATGAATTCAATTTTTGTTTGTGCTGATAGCGCAGGTGTTGGTCTTGCTGCCCTAGCAGGACAAACATTTATCCCTATACCAGTCTTAGGCGCTGTCATTGGTTCAATCGCAGGAAAGTTTGTATGTGAAATTTTATTAGGTGAAGATAAAAAGCTAGCACAGAAGATGGAAGCTTCCATGCAACTTTTTGTAGCTAAGGTTGATGAAGTTTATATAAATGTCATAAATAAAATTAATACTGAATTTGAAAAAATTGCTGATTTAAGAAGTAAAGCTTTTGACTTGAGTACAAATATTTCAATTGTAGAGTCCAGTATTATGTTAGCTCGTGCTTATGGAGTCGAAGAATCAAAAATATTGAAAAATGAAAATGATTTACAAAGTTTTTTGTTTGACTAAAACAATTAGACATATGCAAAGTAAATGAACTAAGGTAAAAAAACCGCAAATTTTAATATATATTTTTCAACAAAATTACTTGATTGAAATGGGATCTAAAGTTAAATTAAGTTGATAATTTTATTAAAAAATAAAATTCAATTAACTATGAAATAAGGAGTAATTATGGGTTTTTTTGATTCTTTAGTAAGTGCAGGAAAAGCTGCAGGAAAGGCAATGACTGATGCTGTAACAAAAAAGCAGCTTGAGCAATGGGATAAAATGGAGCGCGCATCAGAAAGTAGACTTATTGATTTCTATAAGCAAAATAATACTTCAGAACGTAGTAATGCAAGTAACCGAGCTTTAGCTTTAGCAGCCATAAATAACCAAAATCAATATAAAGCTCGTGAACTATTAAGAAATGATGAAGACGCAAAACGGGCTCTCACAAGACTACGTGAAAAAATCAGTCTCGAAGAAGGCCGCAGCGCAGATGGACTCAGAGACAGTATTGATAAACTGATAAAATAATTAATAGTAATAATAGATAGTTTGGAATATCAAACTATCTATTATTTTTAAAACTGACTGAACCTATCATCATTTCTTACAGATGGTTTATACTTCTCAATGATCGTTTTAAAGAATATATCGTTAATCTGACAATCTTCTTTTAATGCTAATTTAGCAGTCTCATTTACTATATATCTGAGATCGCTAGAAGTATAACCAACCATTAATATAGCTAAGTTGAACAAATCCAAATCATCAGAACAAGGTCTATTTTCTAAATACTGTTTTAGCATTCCCAATCGAGCATTAAAGTCTGGAAAATCTATATAAATATGCTTTTCTAATCGTCCTGTTCTTAACATCGCAGGATCTATAGCTTTGGGGCGATTTGTGGCTCCAATCACAAGAATACCCTTCTCACCGCAATTTGTTATTTGTGATAAAAACTCATTCACTTCACTTGCGTAATGGTGAGTCAAATTTTCCTGACTTCGGTTAGGTAATAATGCATCAATTTCATCAATAAAAATAAGCGAAGGATTACTCTCTTCCGCTTTTCTAAACAACTTAGCTATCTTTTCTTGTGTACCATGTATATATACACTAGCTAAGTCAGATGGTTTAATTTCAAAATATGAATAACCTATTTCCTCTGCTAGACATTGTGCAATAAATGTTTTACCACAACCTGGAGGCCCATAAAGTAGTATACCGGTTAATGGTTCCACTCCATATTTTTGATATTTATCCTTTTGGATTAAAGGTTGAATAACATCTATATCTAACTGTTGTTTTAGATCATCCATACCAGCAATTTTCTGTAATCCTTTTTTATTCTCGATCTTACTATTTTTGATTTGAAAATTAGCGTTAGATTCTTTTTTATTTATCATGTTTAAAAACTGATACTTAGAATCCAAATTAAATCCAGATATTAAATCTGATTTTAATTCTTGAAAATTTAAAAATAAATTTTGGCAATTTTTATCGAAAACTATTTTAAAAACATTATCTACCTTTTCATAGGTGATTTCATAAAAAGATAAAGGGGTTGATGAATAGCTAGCTCTATGAAGTTCTATACGCTGCCTAATTGAAGTAATATCGTCAATTTCCCAATCAATATCATAATTCCATGGTTGAACACCTGTAATAGATTTATAAAATATAATCATCCATGAAAAAACGTCGTTTCCAATATAATTCTTTTTAAGAAGACGGTTATTAGATTGGTATGCCAAGTAAATTTTTTTAGCTTCTTCTGAACTAAATTCACTAACTTTAACCAAACATAAAAAACTATTAATTTTATTTAAACTATAATCTAAGTATATATAACTAGGATTAATATTTTTGTGCATTATTTTCTGTGAATGCAAATAATCTAATGTGTCCAAAATTGGAAATAAAATTTCTGAACTCTCAAATATACTTAATTTAAGTTTTCGTCTTAATAAATCTTCGAGTGGTTCACCTGAAATATAATTATTAAGAAAATAGTAATATGTTATTTGATTATCAATAAAATTTTTCAATTCAGATTGAATTATCAAATTTTGATGTCGTAATTTCGAATATTTAAGTAAGGTTTTTTCTAATAAATCTAAATCTATACTTGGGAGCTGTTTATTTTGAATAATTTTAAGTAACTTCAGGTCACAAGTTTCAATATCAACGACGCGGTACACTTCACAGCAATCATGCTCACCAAGATATGTTTGTACTTGATATCGATTAGCAATAATAGATTCTTTTGGAAATGTACCGACTCGTGTCATCTTAACCTCAACGTCTCAACAGATCACTATTTACATTCTGCATAGCCGCTTTACTTTCAGGACTCATCAATTGCACAACTTCCCATACAGCTTGCTCAAGTCGATCTTTATTAGGGTTCATATTGAGTAGTTGTTTGAGATTCTGTACTCCACGATAGGCTTCTGAGCGATTTGTCCATTTAATATCCTCAAAACACTCATCTAAATAATATACAGCGCCTACCCAGAAACTAATATCTTGCCCCTGTAGCTCAAAAGCCATTGATGATAATTGGTCCGTTAACTTCTTCGCAGACTGAATATCTCTAGCAGCAATTACTTGACGTACATGCTCTTCTGACTCTTCAACGATGCGATTTGTCTGAGCATTGCCATATCGTTTATTTTGCATGATTAAATCGTTCAGTGCCTCTTGAAGCTCTTGCTTCACTTTTGGCCACTCGCCTTCTGCTTCTTGCTTATCCAATTCAATTAAGGAGTCTTGAAGTTTAGCTTTTACTTCCTCTTTACTAGAACGCTCATGACCTCGTTCATTTAACACTTGTTCAGCCTCATCCAACTGTACAAGCTGCTTCTCAGCTTCTGAACTCCCTTCATTAGCAAGACGTTGTGCAGTAGATTTTGCTACCACAATCTCTTTTTGTAATTCTTCTTTTTTAATATCTTTTTCAATTGTGGTTTCAATCACAACATCAAAGCTTTCATCTAATGCAGGTAGATACACCGACAGCTTACCACGACGTGATGCATCAATATTTAAAGTAACTTCAACATCGCTACCTGCTGGAAGGAAAGCTGAAATATCTTGGCCTGTTATAGCAAATTTACCAAAAAAAGTATTTAGAATTGCCCGTGATCCATCATTTCCACGACTTAACTCATATATTGGAATTAGAATCTGATCTTCCTTAAGACCTGGACGTATATCTTTCATGGTTTTGAAAGAACCTTTACCTTTTGCTGGCAGTGTCTTATTTTTTTCTAGTCCGGATAAAGGATATACACCTTGCTTATTATCTACCGTATCGTAAACTTCAATACCAACGTGATATGGCAGTGTTGCATTGGCAATTTTCATACCCTGAATAATGGTAATTGAGTTTGGCTCACACGGAATATTTGAGCCATCAGGTCCAGATAATTTAATGTTGAATTGGTTGGTCTTACCTTCATTTAACATGAGTTCGATAATTTCTACATCGCCTTCAACGATTACCTTCCCTGAAGACCAACCACTATCTCCGCGAATGATTTCTAAAGTAAAGGTAGCGGGTAAATTCGCTGTTGATTGTTCACGATCGATACGTATCCCTAAATTTTCCTGGGTTTCTACAGTCGTTTCTGGATATTTCAAACTTAACTGAGCTTTTGAACTATCGCGTTTTTGTAATTCACGAGGGATGTCTTTTGTTGAAGCAAATAAAGCAGCACCTTTAGCAACTGCTGTCATTGGATCAATACTAGTATCTACTTTATCAGTCACTTGCTCTTTAAGCATACGACGTAATGTCTGCTGGAAAGTTGGACCACCAACTAAAATCAGTGACTCTAAATCACTTCCACTTAAGTTATTACGCACTAATACATTCTTAACTATATCAATTGCACGTTGGAAAATTGGACTGACTACCTTTTCATACTGCTCTAAACTAATATCGAGATCAGCTTGAATTTCTTCTCCCTCATCATCTTCACCTAGGTCTTCAAGGAAATACCCCCATTTCTCTTTAGAAGATAAAGTGATTTTTGCTTCTTCAGCATATTTTTTTAATGCGTCTTGAAGTAGCTTTTTAGTACTTTCATTCTGAAGAGTATCATTTAATTCACATTGCTTTTCTAATTCTGGAATTAATAACTGGTCGACAATGGCATTATCTAAGTTTTTTCCACCAAGGTGATTATCACCTGCGGTGTCCACCACTTTCATAATACCTTCTTCAACATGCATTAACGCAGCATCAAAAGTTCCTCCACCAAAGTCAAATACTAACCAATAACCAGTAGTAGAGTTAGCTTTAATTCCGTAAGCAATCGAAGCAGCAATTGGCTCTTGCAGTAATTCACAATAGCTAAATCCTGCAAGTTCAGCAGCACGCTGTGTTGCATCTAATTGACTCTGCCTAAACATTGCAGGAACTGTAATGACAGCAGAGTTTATATCCTCATCACGGAAATAACCTTTAAGCTTTTTTAATACTTCAGCAGATAACTCTTCCGAAGTATAAGATCTCTGCATATTTGAAGAATTATAATGGTGATCTGTCCCCATTGTCCTTTTAAATTCTTGATAACCATTTGGCTCGGCTTTTTTTCGATTTTTATGAAAACTGACGGCTTCTCTCTCTAGTGCATTCTTGGCGCTTAGCCCTACAAAAACAGTTTGCTTTTTATTAAATGAAACAATTGATGGTGTTGTATCCATCTGATTATCATCACTTTTAATAATTACACTCTCACCATTTTCCATACGGGCAATTGCTGAGTTTGTAGTACCTAAATCAATACCATAATCAATTTTTTGACGCATTTTTATTTCCTTAACCCACACTTACTTCTACATCTGCCATACGAATCATTACCCCTTGGAAATTCACTTGTGGGACAATAACCTTGGTTATAATACTTTGACCATTTTCTAGTTCATCACTTGGTATAATCTGAGCTTTCATAGACATATTTTCTATATATTTAGTACCAGTATGATCAATAATTTCATAACCTTGCTCTGACAATTCATCTTCTAAGCGCTCTAACGACTTGCTGAGTGGTTTCAATCCCTTTGTATCATCAGGAAGTGCTGCAAGACGTTTACGCATACGATGAATTTCATCTGCGAGTTTTAAAGGTAAACTATGATCCGGTTCATTATTTTGTTGGACTACTGGGACTATCTTCGCTTGTTCTTTTAACTGAGTTAATACTTCATGTAAACGGTCAACAAGCTGGATATCAGACTTCACAATATTTTCTTCAGTTTGCCGCACATTATCCAACGCTAACTTCACCTGAGATGATAGATCTTCATTCGATTGTGATTGCTTCTTACGAAGTAAAAGATAACTTGCCGCAATTAAACCCACAGCAAAAATAAGTCCAATCAAAGCAGCTATCGTGCGTGCAGTAATGCTGTCATAAATTGTTGCCGTAGTTTGTGCTGTTGTTTTATCAAGCTGATTGAGCTGATCTACAGTTTGTTGTTGAGCTTTGATGCTTTCCTGTAATTGCGCTTCTAAAACTTTTATCTCGTCATTTAAAGTCTTTATTTGCAATTGATGTTGTTCATCTTGCTCAACAATCTTTGCACTTAAAGCTTGTTGCTGTTTAAGGCTTTCTGTCTTAATTTGCTTAAGCTGTTCTAATGTCTGTTGGTTTAATTGTTCAACCTCAACAAATTTAACGCGGATATCCTGTGGGATTTGATCATTCGATGCTGCTGATACATGTCCAAATAATCCACCCAATACTATAAGCACAGCTATTCTTTTCATTGAATTCTTCATTCTTAAATACTCAATCATTAATTTCTTTTTGGCATAATCATGCTCAATATGATGTATACAATGACCCCTGGCCAAATAGACGTAAATGCACTAATTAAAACGAAAGCAAGTCGAAGGACTCCCGCACTCCATCCCCAAAGTTCCGCCAACCCACCGAGGGTTCCACTAACTATGATATCTGTATCAGATTTATAGAAGCCGGGCTCTTTATATGCTGAAGGATATGATGAATTATTATTCGAATAATTCGATGTACCATTTCTTTTGACAGTTTCTAAAATACTATGCACTTCATTGGCTTGTGAACTTATACTTCGATAATTATTTTCTAATCGCTCTTTAACTTCTGATGATTTTTCAAAATTCCTAAGTTGCGCCATAACATCACGGACTGACACAGCTACTCTATAAAAACCTTCTAAATTTTTATCACGTTCTAATCGATCACTCGCTTCATTAAATTCATCAATTAAGTAATTCAAAATTTTGGTAACGCAGTAGGAGGATACTGTATAGTACATTTCGTTATGTACATCTACTTTTGCCAGCTCAATTTTAAATACATTCAAAACTTTTCTAGCATCATCTATGGAGTGTAAATCTCGTTTTATATAATCAGTAATAGTTGCATAGATCTCTTCAAATTTATCATTTTCTATTAAATCAATTAATTCTTCTTTATTTTTCTCAATATCCTGAGCAACCTGTCCATAGGATGGTAACGCTTCGGCCCATGAAATTAATTCATATGCCAAATCACGATTATCCATCTGATTGTATGCATATAGTGAGCATCGTCTCACCTCATTGGCGTATTCATTGATAATATTCTGAATCTTATAATTTTCTGAAAACTCGTCTATCTCATAAATTAGATCTTCAACTTCTTTCAAACCATTATATTGGTTTATAGAACTTGAATTTTCAGCATCTCTCAACTGTTTACTTTTTTGGATCGCAATCTCGATCTGATTAATACAAGGTGCAAATAATTTCGTCTGAATATAATCCTGCAAGTCTGAATTAAATGTCCAAAACTCATTCAAAAGATCAAGATAATGTTCACCATAAGGCTGTTCTTCCAAATTACTCACAAAGCCAATAAGCTCATCGATAATCTTTTTCACAACTTGAGGCTGATTAACATTTACACTGTTATTACCAAATACAAAGTCTTTAACCTCTTCAAAATGCTCATCGGTTAAATACCCTAAATCTGCCAAAGCCAATTCAAAGTTGGTGGAATCAAATTGTGGTGCCTGAGATCGAAATAAAGAGATGACAGCACGGTTTAATCGCCATGAGAACTTCGCCTCATTTTCATCTTTAGAAATTTGCTGATCCCATATTTCAAATGCTTTTTGAACTGCATTATTTTCAATACACTCTATCGCTAAATCATCCACACTATCGACTTTAGCAAACCAAAAAAATGCATAGACTAATTTATCAGTATCACTTTCAATATCTTTAGCAGCTTGTTGAATCGTATCTACTGTTCTTGTAAGAGGTGCTATTTCAATTAGATCAAGGGAATATTTTTTTTGCTTACCAAACTCAGCAAATGTTTCTAAATCAGCTACTCTTTTTGCTACTTCTCTTGATGAAGCATTTGCAGTGAGCCCCAAAATACGGTAAGGATTATTAATTATGAACTGCAAGTTACCCTCTACTAATATTTAATTTTTAGTAATTTAATCACATTTTTACATAAAAACAACAATTTATTAGTAGATAATTGCACTTTAAATTATTAAGAACAAGATCTTTGATGGTGCGGTGGTGGCAATTGAATTGAGTTCAAATTTCTAATTAAATCTATTATTTAAATAATTTAATGCGCTAGATTTTTACCCCAATTTACCCCATCATCTTTTCGAACAAAAATTCTCTATTTATAAAAATGTTTAAAACAGAAAATTACTATCGTGTCGATTATTTAGGTGAAGAAGGCATTACAGAAACATGTCTATTAAGCCTGCACAATTTGATCCAAACTCATGCAGATCTAAGTTACGCTCTATTGCTGACAAGTGAACAATCTCATGCCTTTATCCTGAAAGATCTAACCGAAAATTATTATGTCATTCGCTCTGGCTTTACATCTGGTTATTCAGGTGAAGGACCAAAGGGTCTAGCAAAAGCATTAGCTCTTTTAAGCAAACATAGAATTGAAACTGAAGAAATTCTAATACCTACGAAGCTTCTCAATAGATTGAATAACTCATCATTAAATGATCAGGATATCGATTTTATTTATCAGCAAAAAATCATTCGTCCTATTCGTCTGCATGATTATATTTATCCTTTCGAAAATGAAGTAACCCAAACTACCAAGTCAAAGTGTTACTACCCTTTAGAACTACCCTACTCCATTATTGATGACAGAATTTTTGACCTTGCTCTACTCTTTAAACAAGATCCCGACTCTGCTTTAACAAAAGCATATAAGCGTCTTGAAGATATTATTCGTACACGTACAGGTATCCGTGAGCATAGCACCAAACTATTTGCTCAAGTCTTTCAAGGTGAAAATGGTCTGCTTACTTGGGATGTACCAGACAGTGCTGAGATTAAAGGTCGAGTAAATTTATTTACAGGTGCATATATGGCTTTTCGGAACGCCCGTGCACATCGAGAGAAAGATGAAAACTTAATTCATCAGTACCGAGAATTTTTATTGATCAATGAGTTATATCTACTAGAAGCTGAAGCAATAACAATAGAATGAAAAATAAGACAAGGTCATATGGCCTTGTCTTATATCTCTATGCTAAATCTTTACCATTACTTAAGATGAATTTTCGCAACATTGCATCCACTCGAATATTCACTTTGAAAGGAGGAATGGTTGCTCCATCCTTAGCTTCTAAATACTGTTTTGCTTTGACCTTATCTACCGTTGCCAGAAGCTCATCAAAACGTCCAAACTCATTAATATTATTTACAGTGACCTGAGTATTCATGAGTTGTCTTAACTTCGTTTCATCGAGCCCTAGGGCTTCTGCAAGATCATGAATTCCATCTTCTTGTGCTTGGAATTGATACTCAGTGATGTAATCCCTGAACGATTTACCAGCAACAAGAGTCACATCTCCACTCTGTACATCATGCAAGAAGATGTTGGCAAACTTCTGTTCTTCGGCACTGAGCATTGCAAAACTCTTATGCAATTCATTTAACGCATCTTCAATAGAAAGTTCTAAATCACCATTACGCAGTGCTTTCAGATATTTATCAAAACGACTGTTCATGTAATCTGAATCGATTTTATCTGTATCGATTTCTGTTAAATAGCCTTCTATTTCAAAAGGTATGCTACCGCCACCAGTTCCGCCACCACCGCCATTCGAGAACAGTTCTTTATAACGCAGTGCCAGAACTAAGAAGGTTTGCTCATCCAACTTTAATTGAATGGTAAATTTCTTTTTCTGCTCATCAGTAAATTCATAACTTAACTTATCCCATTTAAAGCCCTGAATTTTAGCGGCTTCAAGATATTCGTTGAGTTGTTTAAACAGTTTTGCAAATAATGCACATGACTGATCGTCTTCTGGTAACTTCTCAAAATTAGACACATGGGCACTTTTAAATAGCTCATCAATTTTTTCGAAGATGTCATTGATGTTTTTTAAATTGCTTGGCAATTTATCGACAAATAAAGCCAATGGCTTATCACCCGAATATAATTTTACCGCAGCGTCGATATTACGCTTCATAGTGTGCGGACGACGATAATAACGAATAATGCCAAATGGCTTATCTTTGCCAAACAAGCGATTGGTACGTGAGAAGGCTTGAATCAGATTCGCATATTCTAACATCTTATCCAAATACAGCGTATTGACCCATTTTGAGTCAAAACCTGTCAGCATTTGATCCACCACAATTAACAGATCAAGCTGTTTTTCAGGCGTATTTTCGATGCGTTTATAGGCTTCTTTGTGTGATAGGCGATCTGCAATATCTCTCTTCATCTTGGCGTGAGTAGCTAAACTAAAGTCCACACCATAAAGTGCATTGTAGTCTTGAATAATTTCAACTAAGCCATCCTGTTTAAAGGCAGCATTACCATTGTTATCAATATTTGGATCAAATAAGGCTGTGACTTTGAGCTTTGGCATCGCCTTTTTAATCAGTCGATAGTACTCAATCGCTTCAGGAATGCTACTGGTCGCAAACATGGCATGGAATTTATGATTTTGGCTGTACTGCACCCAATTGTCTTTGATATCTTCAACAACTTTATTGCGATGCTCTGTACGGTGATACTGTGACGTTGGCAGGTAATCCTCAATTCCTTTTATGTATTTACCTGTCTTATCTATACGCCCTGCCATTGCAACTTGCTTACTGTCCATAAAGCGTTGATAGACTGCTTTTTTGTCAGGATCATCGATGGCTTCTTTTTCTGTATTGGCTTTTGCCTGATACAGTGCAACTTCTTTACGCAATTTAGAATCTTTATAGGTTGAAACTAAATACGGATCAAAACCTAAAACGTTTTTATCTCGAATACCATCTGCAATGCTGTAACGGTGTAATTCATTGCCGAATACCGTTGCCGTGGTATTCATATTTTTTTCATTTTCTTCTTGAATCGGTGTCCCTGTAAAACCAAAGAATACTGCTTGTGGGAAGGTATCTTTAATGGTCATCAACATTTCACCAAATGTAGAGCGATGTGCTTCATCTACAATAATGACAATGCGTTTTTTATTGATCAGTTCAATGTCATGTGCATTTAAACCGCCATCTTCATCTTTGATATTACTCATTTTTTGAATTGAGCTTACGATCAAGACTTCATTTGGATTTTTACTTTTGAGCTTACTTACCAAGGCATGGGTATTTTCAGTGGCTTGAACAAAGTCTTCAATCTCAGCAAAGTTGTTATATTGCTCAAGTGACTGCACACCCAACTCAATACGATCCATCAAGAAGATGACTTTATCTGCATCTTTGCTCAGGGCAATCAAATGGGCTGCCTTAAAGCTGGTCATGGTTTTACCAGATCCTGTGGTATGCCAAATATACCCCCCTAAACGATCTCTGCCATCCCATTCAATACTTGCCACCCGATCCGTGATTTCATGCACAGCAAAACACTGATAACTGCGCATGACTTTTAGAACACCATCGGTTTTATCCGCAATGGTATAGAAGCCAATCAGTTGATGTGCCATTGGTATAGAAAGCAGGTTCCCCGCAATATCTTTCCAATAGTTCACGGGTTCGTTATTAAAATCGCCCCAGTTGAAATAGAAGTCTGAGTTAAATTTTCCATCAGGCCCTGGGTTGGCAAAGTACCAAGTTTCTTCTGGGTTCATTGCCACGAAGATTTGTACCAATGCAAACAAACCTGTAAAGATGCCCGAACGTGCGTAGTTTTCAATTTGGTGTGCTGCCTGACTCACAGGTACGCCTGAGCGTTTTAGCTCGATATGAAAAACTGGCATACCGTTAATGAGCAGCATTAAGTCGCCACGTCGGTCATTTAAAATTTTAGATTTGGTTGGGAATTTGGGTTGTTGCGCAATCTGATAACGACTTTTACCTGCGGCAATTTCTTGACGGTCATAAATGGTTAAGCTGACTTCTTTACCATAATGTAGTTCATCATTTGGATTGTCACGTTTAATGGATACAGTTTTACCGTTAATAAAGCCATTGAGAGCAAAAGGCGTGCGCAGTGTATTGATCTGTTCAATAATCTGATCCATTTCCCCTTGAGTGAGTGGCTGATTATTCAGTCGATCAATTTCTCGGTTGTTTTGGAAAAGAATCTCTGCCCAGTTATCAATCAGATCCTGTTCCGTTGGGTTTTTAATGACATCTTGCCAACCTTTTTTTAAAAGGAGATCAATGAGTGCTTGTTCGAATGCTGTTTCGCTTTTAAAAGTCATATCAAATTTAGTTTTATAAAGTCAGTATTTAGATTTTAAAAATCCCCCTTACATCAAGGGGGATATAGCAATTATTAAACAAACATTTTTTCTAAAAATGCTTGTTTCAGATTTTTTACAGTTTGGAGCTGTTGCTGTTGTAACTTGATTGTTTCATCTAATTGTTTAAAGAACTGACCAATTTTCTGTTGTTCTTCAAAAGAAGGACAATAAACTGGCATTTCCATAAAAATCGTATCTTTTATCGCTAAACGATCTGAACGAGCACCAGTATCACCATTCAGTAGCATAAATTTATGCCAAACTGATGTTTCAAAATAAGTTTCTAAGAATTGATGATCAGCGTCATGTGTTCTAAAAACAAAATATAGTGGAGATACAACACCAGTACGACCAAGCTTATTTCTCTTAACTGGACCAACTGGAGCAAAGTTTGAAATACGTGGGTTATAGATAAAATCATTATCTTTTACAACATAATATCCTCCGATATTACTTGTATTTGAAATATCTTTATCAAAAAAATCACGCTGAGAAATTACACCGAACTGTGCAGAGTTCGTAAAAGTTTCTGAATACAAATGCTCACTATTCTTTTCAAGAACTTTGAAAGAAATATCCTTTAACTGCCGTTCTTCCCAATCCCCACTAAAACCTTTTAAACGAATTTCAGGACACAGGCTACCCTGTTTTGGAAACATTTTTTCCAGCATCGCTTTTTTAAAGTTTTGGGTTTGAATAAGTTTCTTTTCATGCAAAGCAATCGATTGATCGAGGTTTTGGAAAAATTCACCTACTTTTAATTGTTCATCAAAATTAGTAAAAAATCCTAAAAACTCTTTCATGTCCGATGAAAGAATATGTCTAATGGTATTACCAGTTGTGAATTTCTCAATAGCGCTTTTAGCATTATTCGTCTGTAACTGGTAATTCAGAAAATAAGGATTAGTCGGAACTTTGTAATCAGAAAACATGATTAAAGCATGAGCAGCTGAATTATTAAGCTCTTCAGGTATTACAGCCGCATGCCCCACATGACCTGACTGCACCATTACTAAGTCGCCTGTTTTTAACCACTTATCTTTCTGCTTAAAATAAAAGTAATCATCGATAAAGATTTGTGTTTTTCTATTTATTAAACCATCTTTAACATTATTAGATTCTAAATAGAAATTTCCTTTTTTGACATAATAAGGTGTTGCTGTACCAACAAAGGCATTCCTAATTTTTCCAAAAATATTTTTAAGAGGCTGTGCCTCCCAATTTTCTCCAAATTTACTGAATCGAACTACAGGGCATTTTTGTTTTTCCACATTACACCCCTTTTAACAATGCTTGAAACTGTGCCAAGCCTTTCAAATCAAACTCATCACCTGTTAAGTCACCAATCAAGTCTGCAAGGCTATGCTCTGCCTCAGTCAGCTTTTGCGTAGTTTCTGTATAAGTCACTGCATATTTATCTGCTAAAGCCTGTACCGTATCAGTCAAATGCTCAATCACTTCATTAGGCAATGCCAAAATCGCAGACACAATTGGTTCAACCCACTTCGCTTCTAACAACGCTTTCACTTGAGCTTCTTCTAAAGCTTCTATCGTGGTTTTGGTTAATAGATGCAGTACAGCTTCGTCTTTACTAATCTGTGCTTTTAACTCTTTCTCTTGTGCAAGTAACTCATCCACCCGCACCAAAGTTGCCTCTAAACTGCCTTCTTCAAAACTAAAGCCTGAACGTAATTGCTTTAAATACGCTTTAACTTTTGGGGCTGCATAAGTGCCATCTTTATTGGCTTCAATATTTGACCATTGCACTTCTGCATGGTCTTTTACAAACTGCTCTTTTTGGGGCTTTTTAGGCTTTGGATCTGTACCTAAAAACTCAAGATACTCATTGAGTGCCACAATTTCAGGCGTTTCAATTTCCGCATAAGCTTGCTTTAAGGCCTTAGCAATTTCAGCAGGCACAAAGGCATCATTGGCTTCATTTAACAACTGCTCTTTATCTTCTTCAGATAAAGACTCCATCAAAGACTCGATCTCTGCACTCGCTTCTGCAAGTTCACGCTCTTTGACTTTTAAGGCTTCCAATTCTTTAGACAATAAACGTTGCTGTACTAGATCAAATGGCAATACATAGCCTACCCAACCTTCTTGTACTTCATGCTCTTTACCATCTTTCTTTTTAATCACGATATTTGGATTAACGATTTTGGCAGCATCCAAGCCTTCAGATTGAATAATCTCCAAATCACCTGCAATTCCTTGCCATTGATCATCTAAAGCTTGGTACGCCTGATATTTATCCACCAATGGAATATCAGCTAAGCGCTTAAAGATGTCCTTACTTAAAACGTCTTCTTGCTGGGCAATGTGCAAGCTTTGCATTTTGCCAATGAGTTCACCCTTCAAGTAATCCTTAAAATCAGCAAATGCAGTATTAAATTGACCAACAAAGCCTTTTACATCTTGATGGCTATGAATCGCTTGGCTAATTTCAGTCGTCGCCAAATTAACGTAAGGCGTATCACTTTCTGTAAATAAGTCTTGGCGTAACTGTGGGAATGCCTTCCAATACGCTGCATGTATATCAATTTCTTTTTTCGGAATACCGCCAAACATGGTGGCATAAATGTCCCAAGTTTCTGCCGTTGCGGAAGAATCTACATAACGAGGAATATTTAAGTTATAGCCTTGATCACGAATTTCTTGTTGTGTCACCACACGTGAAAACTGTTCAACGTCTTTGCGTTCAATCACGGTATCGACAATTTTCTTGATATTCGATGCTTGAAGATGGTTATTTTTACCGAGCTTCACAAATCCTTTAGACGCATCAACAATCAATACGTCTGCGGTTGGACGTTGTTGTTTTAAAATAATAATGACCGTTGGAATACCCGTACCAAAGAAAATATTGGCAGGTAAACCAATAATCGCATCAATATGGTTTTTCTTAATTAAATTGGTACGGATACGCTCTTCTTCACCACCACGGAACAACACGCCATGTGGTAAGACAATCGCCATAATGCCATTTGGTTTTAAATGATATAAATCATGCAACAAGAACGCATAATCCGCTTTGGTTTTAGGGGCTAAACCAAATTCTTTGTATCTAGGGTCTGCATCTTTATTTGCTGGATCCCATGCTTGCGAATACGGTGGATTGGATACCACTGCATCTACATAGAGTGGTTCGTATGTATTGATCGGATCATTGTCTTCAAAAAATGGCCAGTCATCTTCTAAAGTATCTGCATTTCTCGCCACAATGTTGGCAGGCAAGATACCACGCATGACTAAGTTCATACGGGTTAAGTTATAGGTGTTCTCTTTTAACTCTTGTGCGTAGTATTTGATTTTATTGGCATCATTCACATGCTTCGCCACAGAACTACCAATATTAATCAGCAACGACCCCGAACCACTTGTTGGATCGTAAATTTTGATTTCAGGCTGATCTTTTAAATGATGCGCAATGATTTCAGACATAAGAACTGAAACTTCATGCGGTGTATAGAACTCACCTGCTTTTTTACCTGCATTGGCAGCAAAAGAGCCAATTAAGTATTCATAAATGAAGCCAAGCACGTCATAGTCTTGCTTGTTATTCATTGGAATAACTTTTATCAGTTGCAATAAATCACTGATCGCTTTGGTCTGGCTATTTGAGTTATCGCCTAATTTACTTAGACCTGTCTCTAATGTCTTAAAGATGCCATCAAACACTTTTTTGTGAGAGCTATGAATGTGACGTGAGAAAGCGGATAGAGCATCACGGACATCAGCAACGGTAAAGTCTAAGCCTTTATTGAGCCATGTTGAGAACAGGTCATCATAAGCAATGAAATAACCGATACCATTTTTAATAAATTCTACGGTTTCAGCATCTTCTTCTGTCAGTGCTTCAATATCTGACTGTGCAAAGTCATTGGCTTCTAAAAAACTTAATTCTTTATCAGAGAGAAACTTGTAGAACATGAACCCGAGGATATAGTCTTTATATTCATTTGCCTCAATCTTTGAGCGCATTTTGTTTGCGGAATCCCAGATTTTGGAAGCGAGTTGTTGCTTGTTCATAGGTGGTCTACATTTAATCAAATATTAGAGCATTCTAAGATGCTTAAAAAGAGGTTATAGCCTGTCAATACAGACCAATCAATTATCCATATTCTCGGTAATTTGATTGCATTGAACAACTGTTATTTTGAGTTATTTTTACAGCCTTTCAGCCATCAAAATTAAGATGAAAAATTGAACATTTTTTAGTTATTCGAGTCCTTTATAATGAATAGCAGAATATTACAATGCAACATCAAAGGTCTTAATAAAATGAAGCAAAATTGGCTTGCTTATCATCAAGCGCATTCTGAAGATAATCCCTTTCCTTACGCTGCTCTTGAGCAATCTATTGTCTATATGAAAGAAGAAATTCGCATTAATGCAGGTGATATCATTTGGATGATTCAGGGCGAAAAAATAAGTTATAAAGAAACTCGATATACATTAGTTGATTGTTTTACTGTTCACGCAAAAGCAACACCGCCTGATATGGTCTCGGATGATTTTATATATGCCTATACAGGTAAAAAATCCTTACTAACCTTACCGATAGAATGGGATAAAGCAAATGAAGACTGGCAGCTTATCCATCAAAAATTTCTGACCAAAAGACCTAGCTTAAGAAAAGCAACTGGCATAGAAGCAACAGCACTAAAAAATATTAGCGGTATTTCTAAATTTTAAGTATTTCCCTTTGCAGCCATAAGACGGCAAAGGGTAACTATTTAACTAGGTTGTTGCATTTGGATAAGAATAATCCCATGAGGCATCACCTTAATGCCATCATTACTTTCACCAGTTTTCAAAATCATCTGCCAGTAATCAGTAGAACGTTTTCCACTGAAAATCGTAGATGACAGTTGTGTATTCACTAAAAATGGAAGCGCTGCAAAATTTCTTAGAAAATTGCGAATATTCATCCAAAGCTGATCAGGGAACTTTGTTTGAAATGGCTTATTTGGATAATAAGCACCACCTACCGTACTGTAATAATTATTAATTACATCTCGCACGAACAACAGCCAATTATAAACAATCTCTTCTTTACTCAAACGAAAAGCTTTTAAGTGCTCGAGCGGAATGACCTGACCTTTTTGAATTTTACTTTCGATCTGACCTGTTCCAATATCAAAGTTATATTTATCGATATAAAACTCCTCAGCAATGATATTCATCAACTGGACCAATTGACTAATCTCAAGCTCTCGAGGATTTTCTCCTATATCAGTTTTATAATCTAAGCGCGTTTCTAATAGATCTGAATGAATAAAAAATGAATAGAATGTCCGTTCTACACTGCTATATGAAATTGGTTTTTCAGTTGCTTTACCTGCCATATCAATATAGTCACGCAACTTATTGTCTGGGCTAGTAATCACTGCATTGCGAACAGCATCCAGAACATAGCGTTTGATCTCTCGAGACTGACCTTTAAAGTGAGAAGCTAAATCCTTTTCTGAAAAGGTGAAATCATTTACGTCTCGTGCGGTATCTGTACGGTAACGCTGTAATTTATCTTGATATAAAGTACTACCCAAATGACGCTGTACAGATTTATCAAATGCTACTTGTTTTATTGTGGTGCCAGCGTTGAAATTTGTCGTAATCAAAACATCAGCATCCACGTCAACAAAAACTCTTACAGGTAAAGAACGCACGCCCAACATAATTTGCGCTGCTGCCTTATGTTGACCATCAAAGATAAAGATACCTGATTTATTATTTTCACTCTTCATCCATGCTAAAGGAATATGTAGTTGCGGTCTCTTTTGATAAAACTCTTCAACCAATTTACCAATATTAGGACCAATTGATCTTGGATTAATTCGTTGATCATGATGTAAATATTCTATTGGCATTTTAGCGAAAAAATATTTGAATCCACTTAGGTCATCTTGATAGAGCGGCAATTGGTAAATTTTTTCATCACCTATACTAGATAAGCTGAACTGAATGTTGTCACCTTCAATTTTAAAATTGAGTTCATGCTTCCCACCATTAGCTCTATCTAGAATATGCGCTAAATTTGGAACTTTATTATCCTGCTGTAAGTCTTCTTTTAATTGTTTAAAGCGTTGTAATATTCGAGCCACCTCAAGATTGCTTGCCTGTTTTGACCTATTGCAACTGGCATGGGTTACTGCAAAATTACTAGGGTCATCTTTGCCATTATGAGCAGATGGAATCACATGATCGATATCAATACTGTCAGAGTGAATGACTAAATCTATTGGCTTTTCACAAATAAAACACTGACCTTTTTGTGCTAAATGAAGATCATTAATCAATTTTTCTCTTTCATTGACACTCAATCTATTTAGATATAATGAAGCCATTCCTAAATCACCCACCCTTCTTGATACATATTTAAATTTTTATCTGAAGTATTAAATCATATAAGTTTCTACTTCTTTTACATATTGTTTTCAGTTGTCTATAGACCAAATAGAATAATTATTTTCTTTCGCCTGAGCATACGCCCACTCCGCCACCTTATGTGACCGCTCTTTATCGGTCAGGAACCCCAGTACAGAAATTCGATCCACAATAATCGAATCTTGTTCTTCATTACGTTCTTGCCACTTATGCAAAAACTCATTGGAAGCGAGTAAGTTGCGTTTCTTAGAATTACAGCTTGAATCCGCCAAGACAAAATTATGCCCCGTGTCCGATGAATACATTGACCAAGGAATGAAGTGATCAACTGCATAATTGCCTTTTTTCATTGGCTTATTACAGTAGAAGCATTTACAGTCCTGTAGCTCGACCAATACATTCGCAACTGCATTCAACTGGTTTCGATTCGGTTCAAACATGAATTGTTCAAGATTCGGTAATTTATTCAGAATTGGTGCGTTGCTGCTGTTCTTTCGGATGTAGTCTATCCAACATTTCTGACAAAGCTCTTCAATGATCTCGCTGAATTGACGTAGACAGTACATTACTTGGGGTAAAAGAATGAGTTGCTTTCCGCACTGATTAAGCTGAAATATAAACTCAAAATTTTGACCATTGATGTTTTGCAGATAACGTACTGGCATCTCTTTAACTGTGCGTGCCACATCTTTAACAAGCTTCAACCATATCAATGAGTCGCGCCTTAACAGTCCAAGAGTTGAGTAGCTCTGCCTTAATGCAATAATGCGATTCACAATGGCTGCTTGCTTGCCATTGTTTTGATTTAGGATCAGCTGACCTTCATCATTAAACACATATGGTACAGCCTGCTTCCAATACAACTCGATAAACTTTTCAGCAATATCTGTATATTCGAGCGATAGACTTCCACCTGCGTCTTCACCTTTTTCAATCGCCAATCGGCTTAGGCTAATAAGTAAAGCAAACTTATAGGTACTGCTAAAACTTCCTGACTGTAAAATCAGCTGAATATTCTTTAGAAATTTGAGCTGTTCCTGTGCAGTAGGAATAAAGTCAGGCATGTTTTTTCCAAAGTATATTCAGCCACTTTTCATCACGATCAGGTCGCTTATCCACTGTAATCCATTGCTGGATTTGTTCAACATCTTCAAAGAGCTGAAGTAATGCTTTTGCCTGAGCCACATCCAAATCCGTAAAAGCCCTACCATCTTTTTCTCGGTCACTGTCGCCATACTTAAATGACATATACAGCACACCATTTGGTTTTAAGGCTGTTATCAACTGCCCAATGACTTCAGCTAAGCGATCACGCTCACAATGCAATAAAGATGCACATGCCCAAATTCCATCATAAACCTCGAGTTCATTAACTTCATAAAAGCTCTTAAACTTCACGTGAACACCAGTAAGTTGAGTCGCTCTCTTTACAAGCTCTTCTGAATAATCAATTGCATCAACCTCATAACCTTTATTTTTAAAAGCTAAAGTGTCACGACCTGACCCACAACCAACATCAAGGATACGAGCTGTTTTAGGCAACTCTGTTAAAAATGGTTGGTATAAACTAGCCATATCAACGTGCAAAGTTGCTTCAGCAAAATCATCTGCAAAATTATTGTAGTAATCTATTGTTTTCATTAACAACTATTAGGTTATAAGACATATTCAGTCTACTCGAAAACCAAAAAATAAGGGAGCATCAGCTCCCCAATTATTCACGGCTTGCCAACTTATTTTCAATCCACTGATGGATCTCTAAAGCTGACCAGCCGATACGATTTTTGGTGATCTTTACTTTCTTTGGAAAAGTTGGATCATAATAGGGGGAGTTTTCATCCATCATTTCATAGATAGTAGAACGGCCCACACCAACGAACTCTACAACCTGCTTAATGCTAATCAGCTGCTGCATCTGAAATGTCTGACCTGTAAATGCATTCATGTTTATTTCCTCATCTCATGTTGACGAGCTCCTCGCTCATGAGATACGGCACATCTGTGTGTTTTTACCTGCCGGCTTAATTCAATGCAGTCACTGCTCCCTTTAACTCCTGCTGTATATCAAAAGCATTGGTTTCATTACTTTTCGGCTGCTGTTGATCATCCGAATAAAACTCTTCAACAACCTCCAATCCCTCCTCTCCATCCATCTCAAATTGCGCATTGGCAAAGCCTTGTCTGGCGATATGGTCCAAAGCCTCCTGATAGAACCCCGCCTGTTTACTTTGCTCATCAATTTGCTTTGCCATGACAATCGCGTCATTCAAGCTAATACCGTCCTTTAAGGTTAAATCCACGTAATACACAGGCTGGCGATAACTCTGAGTTGTGCTTTTACCTCTTAGCGTCAACTGCAATGGCAGACATGAAAGCAAGCCATTCGAAGCCGCATGGTAATAACTCAGCCGAGCAGCCAAGGTGCGGATACTATTGAAGCCCGCTGTCCTGAAAATGAAGGTGCCAAATTCATCAGACTCATCTAAGTTCACATGCAATCGTCCATAAGGTTTGCAGTTGCCGCCCTGAGCCAATGGACATATATCTGGCGAGGGACATGGCAGTTTCTCTATCCCTTGCTGTGTTCGCCTTTGACAGGTTTCACCATTTCCCATACACACAGGTCGACCCGTTTGCCGGTCAAACATGGTGTACTCTGCTCTTAAGTTCAGATCAGGATCATTGAAGATCATACGGACAGGAATCGTCCGCAGCTTTTGATTTGGCACATTGACCCGCAGCTGCTCATCTAGCGGATGCTTAATCCATCCTTCTTTGTTCTGAATTTGGGAGGTTATGGTGAATTGGTCGTCTTTTTCAGGCAGACGTTTTCCGTTCTTTTCCACTACCCGCCCAATGCTGATTCGTCCAAGCATTGGCGGCGTGATTGCTAAACCTTTAATCATGCTGTTTTCCTCTTTCTGCATTTTTATACAAAACGGCCAAATCTATAGAGCACCCGCCCTTTAGCCGATTAATTTAAAATTAATAAAAACAAGACACACCAATGGCCACGGGGGAATATGTTGTGCATCGGTCTTTTGATCTGGCAAAGCTGTCCAATGCCCTGTTCTTTTTGAGAATGGGGCGAAGGGGCTGCTTTGCCGATTTTTTATGCTGGCCTGTCTGAAAGCGACGAATCTAAATAAATGTTGAAGCGCCTGCTTCCAGCTCTATACAATGGGTAAAGCTCAATCAAATCGGGGTGATGCTTCAAGACAGCTTGTGTATTCAAACCAACACTATCTTTGGCTTTCTTCCACACCACTGAACCACGGCTGAATACTGCACGCTCAGCATCCTTCATCATCATCTGAATCTGATGCTTAAGTTCATCAAATCGCTCCTGCTTATGCTGAATCTCTTCTTTCAGTTTGATCAACTTATCAAACATGAGATTGGCGGTTTCATTCTGTGATAGATCTTCAACTGTCAGTGGGACATGACTTGGATATAGCCTTTGGATTGCTTCCGCTGCCGATGCACTTGCATCGACCGATGGCGGTGTATCGTTTTCCACACATTCCCAGAAATAACGTTCTGCATTGATGATGTGCTCAATCACTGATTCAGATCGTGTGACCTTAAAGATTTTGGTTTCATGTCCACAGAGCAATACACAAACATGGGCTGCCAGTTTTCCTGTCACAGCCAATTGATGCTGCACCTGACACAATACATATAGCGGCACACCATCTCGCCATAATTTGGCTCCATGCTCCCCTGCAGTTTTACATTCAAGAATTTGCACTTCCTCATTGCCAACAACGGAGTAATCCAAGTTTGCCAACATAAAGTGCTTGTCAGGATCAGGATGCTGTAGAACAGCATTCACACGGCGGACCTTGGAATTGGTGTGCATGCTGTAATACTCAGCGACTAAGGGTTCTAGTTGCTTGCCCCAATACAGTGGTGCAAGACCCGAGCTTTCATCTTCAATCGACTGCGACTGACGGCCTGTTTTGATCAGCCACAGTTCGAGCATCGACATGTAGGGGTTTAAACCGCATGCTGTTGCAGCATCACTGCTGCCAATACCTTGTTTACGGACTTCAAGCCAATCCTGATAGGCCATATCTTTGGTACTGACCAAACGTTTGGCTGTATTGGAACGCTTAGCTGTGATTAAGGGATTTATTGTTGGTTGTGGAGCTTTCTGGTGTGTTATTGGGATCATTTGATTCATTGCGACATCCTTATAAATATAGATTTCTGTAAATATTGAACGGCATAAAAAAACCATACCCAGCTTCATGCTGGGTATGGTTGATATGAGGTGGAAAGTATTTAGTTAGATATGGCTTAGGCTAAATGTATCTCAGGCAAGCAATGCCAAAGCTTGCTCTAAGCCTCTTTGTTTCAGACTTGCACCTGCACCAAACCATGCTGAGTCGAGACGATGATCTGTACTCATGGCACGACGTTCATGATCAACAAATTCCGTGATCGAACAGAGTAAGCCATAAGCCGTATCCTTAGCCGATGAAAGATCTGCTCCTCGTCCCTGACCATTAAACATGTCGAGTGCTTTAGTCATCGCTCTTCCATTTGGTTCAGTTTTGTTTTGCTGTGGTGGGTTGCTTGCCACCTGACGGTAGAACTGAATAATGTTCTCCTCAGGATCTGCAATAGACATGGTGCTGTTATTGAAGACTGCATCAAAGTAAGCTTTGGCTTCCTGCTGACTCACTTTACGCTGGCTTAATTGTTTCATTTCGTACATGTGTTCATCCCATGCACGCACTGAAACACCCAATTGCTGTTTCACTTTCTCTGCATCGAACTTGGTGCTGTGCGGCACTTTGACCACACCTGAACTTGCAGTTGCGCCTTTCAAAGCAATCGCAAGCGTGTTATTGCACACGACACGGATACTGGTAAATTGCGCTGTTGTTGCCAAAGTTCCATCGCAGGCCGACGCAAGCAAGATATAGCCATTACTGACATCCTTGCCTTTCAACGCTGTACTTTGACCTGTACGCGCCAATGCCCAGAACTTCTTACCGCCCTTCAAGACACCTGCTGTTTCAAGCTCGAAGCCTGATTGTTCTGTTAGATCACGATAGAACTCCAAAATCTCTTTTGGTTGAACTTCCTGATAACGCTGACTAACCACAGATAACGGTGCATGGGTATCTGAGCGATACAGCACACGCTGTTCTTCAAATGGCATGATAATGCTTTGACCACGTTCATTCTGAGCCATATAACTGACATCAGATGTTTCAATACGCCAATCCATTCCTGCCTGCCGCGCCCAAACTTCCAGAGGTTGATTGGGACTCAGCTGATTACCTAAGCCATGCCAAGGCGTTTCACCTACATAGGCGATTTGTTCAATTTGATGGGCCATTGATTCGATCTCCTATGCTGGCTCAGCGAAAGTTCTGCTGACAATGATTACAGTGGTAGTAAGTCATAGTGATCGGCTTTTTCGGCTCATCAAACACACTACTGAATAAACCACCAATGACTGCGCCTGCGAGACCTCCTAAAAGTGGTGACACAGGCAAAGGTAGGCTCTTTGAAATGGATGCACCAATGGTCGCTAATGAAGCAGATGCTCTTAGACCCGATAGTTCAGTACCATTCACTTGTTGATTCACAATTTGGATGACCTGATCGGATAAGCAGTAAGGACAAGTTAAACTCATAAGATATACCTCAAAAATGAAAAAAGGCTTACCGCATGGCAAGCCTCTGTTTTTGAATGTTAGGGGGAAATAAACATTCTTCGTTCATGTTAATGATGTATATCTATGATTTTTTGGAATCCCGTTATCTGCGCCCTGAGCCACCTTTACTAAACTTCCGCATGCCCTTCAAAGGAGCTCTTAAGTATTGATCATCTTTATCAGGATCAGCTAAATAACCTATTGCTTTTAACGCGTTCCCTACCTCTTTAGAGTTACGCCTTTCAATCATTCCAATACCTAACTGATTCAAACCCCAATAATACTTTTTATGCTCAGCTTGATTGCAGTTATAAAACTGTCCACACCCTCCTGTAATTTTATCTTTCCACAATTCACCAATGCACTGTCCTAAGTAAGAATCTCGATTACGCAAAGAACCGTTATATATCAGCAACAGATGACAATGATACCCTCTGCTTTTTCCACCCTGCTCTAGACGATAAACATACCCGACCTGATCCTTAAAAATAGTATCCTTATCTTGAATGCGACTAACCAACTTCTCAATATCACGATTGAACTTACATATACTCGGTTGTGACAAAACCTTGTATGACAGATCAACTCTTACCAAGAGTAGCTTACGATGTCGATCTAACAGCTCATTAAAATAATTTTTTAAACTTCCTTGGTTATCTCGAATCTGATCAATGAATCCATCCAAGAAGCTTTCCTGCTTTTCAGCCAACTCCCGCTGAAAGCATTGAAATACGCTCTTACTTTCAAAGATCTCCTGATCCTCACAAGAAATATTTTCAGGGAGCAGATTGAAATAGGCTTGTACTAAAGGGCTGTATTTACAGTCTGGATTGTGAACAGCTATTGCTTTTCTTTTAAGTGCATCAAAGTCCGACTGGAAATCATTCCAATGGTATTTTCTTTTAGATACCTTAAGCATGAAGTTTTCAATGTTCAGTAAGGTTTGTGCTTCGTTCACGAATGTATTTCCTATGCTTAGTTAAAGACATAGGAATCACTGCTCAGTATTTTTTACACACGGACTGAAATATGGATCTCAATAAATAACCTTCATCATTTGGAGTGATGAAGGTTGATTAAGAATGTTTAAGTATTTAATAAATAATATTAAATATATATCCTAGCGATCTATACTTGGAAGATACCCCAATCTATCGCACAAGAATTCACAATCTCTACTTCTATAGCAAATATGGAAAATCTGACGATTTTCTCTATTTATAGGGATAAAGTGGAAGCGGAAGTTAGGTCAGTATTTATCATCCAAAATCAGTCAAGAATTAAAAGTTAAATTAGTCACCTATTCAATGTTGCCACTTACTGTTGGATTACTTGATATTAATTGATCAGAGTCACTTACATTAGTAGCTTTGGATGGCTTATCAATAGATTTCCGTTTCGGGCGCCCTAAAATTAAACACTTTTTTCTACTCAACATTTTATATTCAGATGGAGTAACTAGGATCATTTGACAGTGAGCATAGTATGTAGATGCATAATGAACAAACAAGCTTTGCTTTTTCCTTTGTCCACTATAGAGAATAACTGAAGAAAAGTTCAATTCTCGTTCCTCTAAAACCACTGATACAGGCTCAGCAATTAAATAAGAATCACTAAAAAATTTAAATGGATTAGTTACACCTTTCATGGTTTTTTTAGGATGTTTTTTATTATATGTTAAAATTTGATCATGCTTATATTGCACATAATTAGCCCAATATTCTTTAACCTCACCCAAAAGACTAGAGGAAATTTCGCTTACTTTGTCATCAATCCTAAAAATCAACGTTGCATCAATATAGTGCTCTTGAGAATTAGGAATATATGCTGCCACATGACCATCCAAATACATTGTAGCTGTGCGTCTACGTTTAAGATTCTCAATATAATCTCTAAACATTGCATCAAAATGCTCTGCACCTTCTTTATCGTTAACCTCACACTTAAAAATAAATCGGCAAACTACAACATCTTTACCATTAAGCACATGTTTAAGATAACTTTTAATCGTATCTACTTTTTCATCCGCTTTGATAAATTTCTTTCTTTCTCTATTTATGCTTTCTTTAAGCCTAAACTGTTCTTCCCTTAAATCTCTTTTAAGGCTTCTAATATCATTACAGAAATAACCTTTTAATTGAAAGCTATCAACAAAATGGCTAAGAAAGCGATAAGAATGCTCTGTACTTAATTTCTTTGAAATATTGTCAGAGTTTTTACAGCAATAAAATAAAGAACATAGAATGAACTGCCTAAAGATGAAAGAAAGCTTGTTAAGTGATGGTGATCTCAAAAAAATATCTGAATTATTTCTTTCACTAAATTCATAAATTATTGTTCTATCCAGTCTAATTAAGAATGATTCTATATACATCATTTCTTGTACATACACATCTACTTCGACTATAGCTTGTTGCCGATACAAAAGATGAATCACCTGTAACCACTTAGCATCTTCAATTGGCAACTCTTTTGTAGTGAAGAAGCTATTCATTTCAAATGAGTCAATTTTTTTTACTAGCTCATCCAAATAAAGTGGACTAGGCTTTGATGGCTTACACAGCAAATCCGCTCTTTCTTTTGATTTATGGAGATTTTCAACTTTATCCTTAAAACACATACCTTTATTTAAAACGAGTCCCTTCAGATCCTCTTGAATCTTCAACTCATCATTTTTATCTAGATTGATCAAAAATGTACTGCATAAAAAATACTTTAAAAATTTATCACCGAATACTTTTCTATCTTTTTTTGACGATAGCCCACCCACAAATTTTTCCTTGGGATATATTTTTTCAAGCATAGCTGCATAATTGATTATAGAAACTTCAGAACTATGTATCTCACCAACTATTGCAAAAACTTGCTCGTAAATTTTTTGGTAAAGCAGCTTATGATTATTATAGACCGTTGTTTTGTAGATAATCAGATATGATAAATTGATCGTTCCATAACTAACAATGTGACTATGATTTATATACATTAATATCGCATTATCATTTCCCAAATAACCTTGCAGTCTCTGAATGACCTTCGCCAATAAAGCTCCCGACCAAGAGCCTTCAGCTCCATCTACCATAAGCAGTGTGGAAGGTAATTCAATTTCAATAACACTTGAACCAATTTGTATATTTTTTTGCACTAAATAATCATAGTCATCCATAAGCTGTTTATGAACAGAATTCTGCTGATTTTCTTCATCCTGTATTAGCCGAGAGTGTCCCAATCTCCCTTCTTTAACTTGTCTTTCAAATTCTTCAACGTATTGAAATACTTTCTCCGCTTGAAACGTCTCGACCGTCCAATTTACAAGTTTAGTGCTCAGATTTTCTCTCTGATCAAAATAATAAGATGAGTAACTAGAAATCAATGAATCAAAAATATAGTTTTCATGGAATTTTAAAAAGGCCTCATGCTGTGCCTCATCGACCAAAACCAACTTTTTATAAAACTCAATAATTCTACTCTGCTCCTCTAAATCATTTGCCATCTTTGCCTTCTCATAGTCATTCCTCGTTGGCGCAGAGTGACTTTCTATTTTTAGCAACGCTCCATGTAAGCTTTCAAGAGCAAGAATTGTCTCATGATAAATATATAGATCATTAAATTTTTGCATGCTGCTCAGACCACTTAATCTGAGCCTAAACTTTTCCTTGAGATAAGCAAAAAGCCCCTCACAAAACTCTTCATCCTTCAATAATACTCTTAACATTAAATTCAAATTCCCCTCTAAAGTCTTCGTGTAGGTCTGACAAAAAAAACTTTAGCACTGTATTATTTTAAATATGCTATAAAAATTGCTACTAAAATCCTTTAAAACAAAGATTAAATAGATTTATTTTAATTTCTATCCCATTAATAATATCACTTATACTATAGATAGTTATGATATATATATTTATTTATGTAGGTCTATACCCTTAATTTTACTTATGAAAAACTAGAGTCAAACTTATTTTTTGATGAGTTAATTTGTATACATCAATAGATGATCATCTAAACCTGAATAAATTTCAGGCATAAAAAAAGACGTGCTAGGCACGTCTCTGAAATCAATTTAAACTATAATTAAGTGAGAAAATAAAATGAAAATACCCCTACTTAACACCCCCAATTTCTTACCTATTCCCAAGGCCACTCCATAACTTTTGCCCACTCATCCCAGTACTTCACTCGGTTATAGTCGGATCTAATTCGGTTCTGAGGAGCATGAGCAAGCTGGCGCTCAATTGCATCCAAACTGAATAAATTTGATTCATTCACAATCGCGCTGAGCAGATATTTAAAACCATGGGTTGTCATTCGACCTGCATAGCCTGACCGCTTAATCACAGCCAGAATTGATTCACTACTCATTGGTTCTTTATTATTTAGATGATACAAAAAAAGGAGTTCTTGGTTGTGAATCAATCTTGATACTCGTCGCTCTTTGAACATCCTCTCCCTTGAGGACACTATAAGTACTGAGTCCATTTCAGGATTTAGAAAAGAAAAAAGCCTTAAAAAATTAATTTCTTAAGGCTTTTATTTTAATCGACTCTCTATTCATAACAATATAGATATCATCCACTTTCAAGTTGATCTAAATAATTAGACCATGCCTGCATCATCGCTGTTCGTTCTTCTAAGTACTTAGTACGGTTGTACGCCCGCCCATGCATGTCACGAACCTGATGAGCTAACTGCTGCTCAATACGTTCGATCGGAAACTTTAAAACTTCATCTAATAAGGTTCTTGCCGTTGCTCTAAACCCATGCCCAGTTGTTTCACCATTCTCAAAACCATATTGTTTCAATCGTTTATTAATAGTCGACTCACTGATAGTTTTCGTCTTATCCCGCATCGAAACAAAACAGTAATGTGTATGCCCAGTCATTTGATGTAGTTCTTTAAAAAGTTTTAGCACTTGATCAGACAGAGGAACAATATGTTGTAAAGCTGTCTGATTCTTAGTTTTTGGTGGTGTATAGCTCCATGTTTTATTTTCAAAATCTATATCTACCCATTTTGCTGTTCGCAACTCCCCAGGACGTACAAATACATGAGGTAAGATTTTCACTGCATAATCAATAGCAATATCCCCACGCCCTACATTTTTATTTATATTTCTAAGTAGCTGTCCTAAATGCTGCTCATCCGTAATTGCAGCCCTATGCTTGGTTTTCCCTACCTTCAAAATCCCGTTAATTTGATCAGCAACATTGAACTGACACAAACCTAAAACAATTGCATAACGAAAGACCTGCGAAGCTTTGCTTCTCATGCGCTTTGCCGAATCCGTTTTACCTTGTTTCTCATATAGACGACATACTTCTAAAATTTGCGATGGTGTAATACTGTCTATTAGATAATTACCAATTGCAGCATATAACTTATCCCAAACAAATTGATTCCTTCGCTGAGTACTAGGCTCTAACTCTTCTGTTTTACGATATTCATCTGCAATTAGCTGAAAAGTATGTTTTTTATGTTGTGTTAATTCATCTTCACGTTTTTTCTGCATGGCAGGATCAATATTCTTCGCAAGCTGTTCTTTGAACTCACTTCGTTTTGAACGTGCTAATGCTAATGTGCAGCTTGGATACACCCCAATAGCAATAGTGGCTCTTTTCTTTGTAACTGGGCGAATATAATCAAAACGCCAATATGCCCCACCTTTTATATCTAATAGTAGATAAAGGCCGCCACCATCTGAAAGCTTAATATTTTTCTCAGATGTTTTCTTTTGCATTGATATAGCTGATTTAATTTTTGAGTCAGTAAGACTAATAACAAGTTTAGGCATCTTTTTACGGTATATTTTTTCAAGAAACAGGATGTACCGTAAAAAATACCGTAAAAACTTACGGTATCCTAAAACGCCTTCGGACATTATCGGACAATAGACAGATATAAGTTATTAATTTTTAATAATATTAGGATTAAGTCGAATGTAATCAAACAAGGAAATGGTGCGCTCAGCGGGCACTTTCCGAAATTTGCGGTTTCCTTACTATTCCTTGGTTCTCCTTAGTTTTCCTTATTTTTTCTTTATTTTTATGGGTTTAAGTGTGGCTCATTAATTCAATAGTTTAATGTTTCCTTATTATTCCCTATTATTCATTCTATATTGATTACGCCAAATTTACGCCACAACATTTTAAAGGAAAAATTATGGCCACCTTTAGACAAAGGGGTGATGCTTGGCGAGCTGAGATTAGTGTGAATGGTACTCGGGAAAGTGCGACATTCGACACTAAGACTCAGGCTCGCGCATGGGCATCTAAACGTGAAACTGAATTAAGAGAGTTATCACGCGGAAAGCTACCTGATTATACATTAAATTGTGCAATTGAAAGATACATTGCGGAAGTGTGCCCAAAGCACAAAGGCTGCGATGCTGAAATTAAGCGATTCAAGGCATTTCAGAAAAACTTTCCTAAACTATGCAAAAAACACATTGCTAAAATATCTACAGATGACTTTGTGGTGTGGCGTGATACTAGGTTAAAAACAGTCAAGCCCGCTTCGGTTAGGCGTGAAGGAAATATACTGTCAGCTTTGTTTACAGTAGCACGCACAGAATGGAAATGGGTATATGAGTCACCTATGAGTGATTTAAAGATGCCTCCACCGCCAGCTCACCGTGACAGACGAATCACAGAAGATGAGATCGAGCGATTGTGTCTTGCGGCTGACTTCAACAATCAAGCACCTGAAAACTTTACTCAGCAAATTATAATTGCCTTTTTGCTTGCGCTTGAAACAGCTATGCGAGCTGGTGAGATTCGCGGCCTAACTTGGGATCGGGTTTATTTAAAGAATAGATATGTGACTTTGAATGAAACAAAGAATGGAACCAAACGACATGTGCCCCTGTCAAAGCGTGCTGTTGAACTACTTGAATTGATGAGGGGAATAGATAGCCATAATGTATTTACTGTGAAAGATGCCAGTTTCGATACGCTTTGGCGAAAGTTGCGAGATAAGTGTGAAATTGAGGATTTACATTTTCATGACTCAAGACATGAGGCATGCACCAGACTTGCTAGAAAGCTTGAAGTTTTAGACTTGGCTAGAATGATTGGTCACAAGGATTTACGCAGCCTCATGGTTTACTACAATGCTACAGCAAGCGAGATTGCAAACCGTTTGGATTAGTATTTATCCACATTTTAATAATTTAATGTGTTCTAAAACAGCAAACCCCAACACGCCTTGTTGCGTAGGGTTTGCACCAAAAGCCCTTACTTGAGGGATTTAACTTTTAAAAAATAGCTTTCAAAGCATTAAAAGCTGTCTTAACTGCATTAATAAAACGGATAATCAAAGGAATCCAATAATCAAGATTATTGAACACTTCCCTGATTTCCTTTTTAGCGTACTCAATAACCCAGCTACGCTTTTCTTCACCAGATAAAGTACTGCTCTTTAGTTTCTCAGCTGCATCCATGTACTTCGCTACTTGGCTTAGAATTGGGCCACCAGATTCAGCAACCTCAAGCGTGGATTTGGCGACTTGTTCAATTGTTAATGTAGTCATTATTTAAGTCCTTTTTCATAGTCAATTAACACTTTAGCCACAGCCTTAGCAGCCAACCAGTAACGCGCATTGAATCGAGCAAGTTCATCTTCGTTAGAAATAAAACCAAGCTCAACAATCAAACCGCCAGCATTCACGTATGCCAAGCGACCACGTGCAGATTTACTTTGATCAATCCAACCATTATCACCACGTAAGCGACTACCAAGAGCATCCGCTACAGCTTTGGATAAGTCTTGAGCAAGCTTCTTGTCTTTCGGCAATGCAATCGTTTCCACCCCATTCGCTTGTTTTGAAGTCGCTGCATTCATGTGAAATTCGACTGCTACACTTGAGCCTTGAATTAATTTTACCGCAGCAGACAGTGGGTCGTTCTTGGTGCCGGTACCATCGGTTTTGACCTGCAATCCGGCTTCACGCAAATAATGAGTCACTGCATTGCGGAAATTGACGACCAGATCTGCTTCTTTGGTTTTACCATTGACTGCACCGGGATCCGTATTACTGTGCCCTGCTGTAATGGTGGCAAAGCCTAAAGTCTGATTATGCAATTGTGGCTGTGCAATCTTACGACCTATCCAGCTCAAAGCTGGCAATACTGTACCAATAATGAAAGGCGCATATTGTTCAGGGATAAAATTAAAGTCTAATGCCCATTGCAGCACTAAAACCGCAAGCATTAAAAAAGCCCCCAGCAGTGGGAGCTTTACGGATAAGTACTGAAATGCACTTTCTTGGATTAGTTTCATTTTTCCTCTCTTATATTTCGCTCGTAAAGTTTATTTCGGATTTCTTCAACCGTTCTTAAAAGCTGCTCGGCCTGTTTTTCAAGAACTTGAATAGATTGGCTATTTGCCATTGTCTGAGTATTTACTGTGTCTGTTTTGCTCGTCTGAGTATTCCAAGCGACGACGAATAGACCTGCTAAGAAAATGCCACCAAAGCGCACAAGGTTGGTAATACTGTCAATCTTGGTTTTGCTCTCATGTAGCACTCTGATCTGTGAATCCACCTCCTTAAATCTTGGCTCAACTTCATTCCTGAGTTGCTTAATCTCGCTTTTAAAGTTTGACTTTGCTCGGTCTAAATCTTCTTGCAGATTGTCACGAGTTTGAGTTAAGTCATTGCGGGTCTGTTGATGCTCTTTGTTGAGTTGCTCCAACTGCATATTCATGCGGTCAAGTTTTTGGGGCATTTCAGCAAGCTTATCCATATTTTTTGATATGTCGTTGATCTTGTCTGAGATGGCAAGAAGCTGCCCTGCTGTTGCTACTGGTGGGTCTGTCGGGTAGTCATTTGGCATTGCGCCCCCTAATTTTTGGCAATAAAAAAGCACCTTTCGGTGCCATTGTTTAAATGATTCAGACTTCTATCTGACTGTGTTGACCTGATGGAGCTGGTCGTATGATTTGTTGATTTGAAATGAACACACGTTGCCCTATGTTGTAGGACGTCCCGCTGGTACAAAGTACTGGTCCCGATCCTCCATTCACTTGAACACGGTATTCAGGATGGCTTGCAGAAGTGATTGTTCCAATTAACTCAACATGCGTCGGGTTCAGTAGTTTACGAAGTTCAAATAATGGATTACTCACGATGAATGCGCTCCACTTTGATGGATTCCGTCACTTTGCCATGACTGAACGAACCGCTCACAGAATCAATGATTCCCCACCACTGTCCGTGGAATGCCACGGTTTTACCCGGCAGCATTTCTCCAATTTCTTGAGAGACCAGCAAACCCGATAAGGTGTGGAATTCTTGAATATTGGCTTTAATCAACTCCATCTTGCCAAAGCTTGCACCCGACACGACATCAAACATTGGGCCAGTCACAGCTTCAAGAGGAATATCACCTGCAGTGTTGCGCTGTTTCACAGTCAGGCTGTCACCACTTCGACTATTCACGACATTAATGGCATTGAAGTCGGCGATGTAATCCTTGTTTTGTTCAATGGTTTGTTGAATCACTATACTCTGTGAAATCAGGATATCGTAGTCGCCCACAGTCATTGCATCCCAATAGCCCTTTTTATAACGAGGCAAGATTGAAAGCGTATTACCTGACTTTTGGCTGTAGATAAAACCACCACCAGCTTCAACAACCTGCTTTATTGCATCCATTGGCGCAAGTTCCGCATAACTTAGGCTCTCAATTGGTACGATCCAGCCGACGTCATCAATCAACTTCCAGTCCAATTCAGTACCGGATTGAGCTCGATCAATTTCTGCTTGAACGAGCTGTACAGAGGTTCGCTCATTATCTTGGATAAATGATCGCTTATTGGTGTAATCCGCTGCATTCAATGCTGTGACACTTCGACCATCATAAGTGTATGACTTGTTCGCAAACTTAATTGTCTCTGTTTCGGTCTCAAGCAATACATGATGTTCAAAACCATTGATCATTAATTTTAGAATCACCGGCTGATCATTGATTGGCTGTAACTTCTCTTTTTCCGTTTGCGCCACAGTAATCGAATAAGACCAGCACCACGTACTACGGCTACAGTTGTATGTACCGCTAATCACTTTAATCGGCTCACCATTATCTAAGCGTTCCGCACTTAAATCATTCACGATATACCACCAGTTTTTATTTGGTAGTGCTGGAATACAATCATCCGCACCAAAATTTAAAATGACATTGTGTGAATCAACGTCATGACACAAGCAGACAAAATTTAAATCACCGCTACCTTCATATTTAGGTATTTCTGGCTTTGGCCAAGGTTGAATCGGATGTTTGCGATAATGAATGGATTTGGCTTTATCCCAAGGCAATTCTGACTTGGTGATAATCTCTAAGCCTTTATCCCATTCGAATGAAAAGCGCTTATCGAATTGCTCAGCGACTTCATGTGAATAGGTGAATTGCTTGCGCCTGCGGATCATTTCCTGCCAGACCGTTTCCCGGTTATGCCGCAGTTTGATCGCTTCTTCATGCAGGTAGCGCTGATGAATAAAGCGTTTATCACCTTCTTCCCAAACCATATAAGCATCAGAGCTCAGACCAGTAGCTTGCTCACACATGTATCTAACAACACGATTCAGCGAGCCCGCCTGTTCAAATCGAACATCCACTTGATTAGAGAGAACCAAACTCTGCTCATAAAAAAGAGCCTCATTTAAGACTCTTAAAACTGGCTTAGACCATGGCATTTTCACCACACTTAAACTGGCAATAGCCTTTTTGAACTGTGCACCAAAGGTTATTGATACCCCTAAAATATGGTTAATATCGAATAATGCTTCGATTTCAAACATAAAATTAGTATCAAGAACTGTATCAATCGTACATAGGTTTTCAGCGAATTCAGCAACAATTTCAAAGCTAAAACTGGTGTCTAGGACGGTATCAATCTGCCCGACAACATCTGTGTTTTCTTTAAAAACCGCAACGACTTCAAAGTTAAACTCAGTATCCAGTACCGTGTCTATGACTGCAGTATTTAAACCACTTTCGGCATAAATTGCAGTGACTTCAAAACTAAAATCAGTCTCTAAAACCGTGTCAATAACTGCGGATACATCATCCCCAAAGTTTAGATTAGTTGAGCCGTCGGCTAGGTGCTCAAAATTGAGAATGATGTTGTGGCTGTCGGTATTATCAGGCTTAAAATTTAGATTAAGGTTGTGCGCATCAACGGTGCCGAGCTTATTTTTAAAATCCACATGAGCACCTTTTTTTAGTTACGGTCTAAGTTTGATGGACTGGATAAACAACGTACCACCCAAAGCCAAATTGGTATTAGCCAGCGATATATCAGTACCCACGGTTAGATCAGCAGCGACTTCACCTGCACCATTATAAATCCGTGCCCATGTAGCTGTGCCCGACTTAATCACCGAGCCTGTATCAGTGGGATGTAATTCAACATAAGTTGGCGTAGTTTCTTTAATGCAGGGTTCAGGAAAAACCAAAGTGACCAAAGCATTGTTAGAATCTGCCGCAACGTCTGTATTTGCAGGCTGCACACCCTCATAAAAAATAACGGTAGCACTTTGGCTGCCGCTATCCATAAATTCTGAAAAGGCTTGAATCATGGCAAGCCGAGCATTGACGGATGTTTTACTCATTTTGGCACCACATTATCTTGAATGACTGCGTTGAATTGAGAAGCTGGATGATGAGCAACAATAAAGAATTTGGTTTTTGAAAGATTTCTAAACTCATAATTACCATTAACATCTGTTTGAATATCCGAAATTAGACGGCCAGTGCTTTTTTCAAATAACCTAACTCGACACGGAATATTACTCCCCATTTCGGTAATTCGCCCTTTAATTACCAATGGGTTTATGTATGTTTTTGTTGCGTCTTGAGCAAATAGATTAAAATGAACTGCTGTATCTATTTTCATACACTGTCCCCTATATCAAATAGCATCTGCCCCAGTTCGTAAGCCATGCAATAAATCGGCAGTTTTATCTCACTGCCATCTAAAAATGCTAATAAATTTCCATAAGGAGTAGCCTGACCCAACCAGTACACTCCTGGCATATTGCCTCTCGGTACATTGCTGTCCGACTCAATGATTGGCAATCTAAATGAAAATACTGGCACATCCGCATCAGGCGGTTTGAAGTAATTTGAGTAACCTGTTCTTACAACACTTCTCGGTGGCAATGTTTTTGCAAAAACCGATTTTGATTGTTTTTTATAATCACTTAACAAAGAAATTTGTTTATCAACACCTTCTACTGAAAGGGCTGATAAACCATAAGGGAGTACGCTATCACTTGCTTGTTTATTGTTGTGCAACGCAATAATCGCCGATGTTTGACTATAGTCTGCATCAAGTGGTCCAAAAAAATAAGGGAACATCCTACCTGTGTAGCTATTAGATGTATGAAATCTAGCAAACAAATAGAAATATGAGTCATTTCCAACTATCACCCACTCTCTCTTTCCGCTCGGAGCTGGTGTTGTTTCATTTGTTGAAGAGTTCTCATTCCCACCCATAGCATAATACCACTTCGCCCAACCATTAATTACACTTGTACTACTCCCTGTAGCCACCCAATTTTTATCAGGGGCATTCACATCAAAAGGGGCTTGTGCGCCAAGCATCGTATCAATACCAGTCATATCTTCAACAATGCCGACTTTTGCATATTTGGCGTAAGATTGGTTGTAAGCAGGGTCTAGCTCATCAACTACACGCAAAAAAGGGCGTGAAGCAAGCAAAGTATTAGACGAGCGATAAGCCGCTTTCCCCCCTGTACCGCTTGCGTGTGTTGAGCTAAACGGCTTCTCCCACCCTAACGCTGGCAATGACGCACTAATGGTACCTGTAGCTGTTGTTACGCTTGGCGCTGCTGCGAGCTGAAATGTAATTGTGTTGGTATTCGGCACTGTCAGAATACGATGCTCACCGTTAAATTCGGTTTGGTTTGCACCTGCAATTTTAATCACTTGATATTGCATAAAGTTGTGAGCAGAACCAAAAGTCGCTGTGACTGTCGTTCCGCTTGCAGTCAATGTTGAAACAGTTTGCGAACCAAAGCCATTAATCAGACATGCATCTAAAACACTCAACATACACCCAAATTGATTGTTTAGCTCAGGCGCTCCTGTGTTTGTGTAAACGTAAAACTTGGTATCTGTACTTGCGACCATTTTTATTTATCCATAAAAAAGACCGCATTAAGCGGTCATATTTGATTTAATTTTTAAACCACGCGATCAATATCACCACGTAGCATAATTTGGAATGCATCTGAGATTACTGTAGGTTCAGACTGCTTCACAGTACGAATAACCCAAACAGGGAAATTACAAGCGATGGTGTTAAATCGCAGAACGTTACCATTGGCCCAACCACTACCCCAACCTTCTTTTTTAATCACGAAATATGGCACCCCTGTGACCGGATTGATCGGGGCATAATCTGCATTGGTTGTACCTGTACCGATCTGCCCTGTATATTCACCCACGCATTTAAAGTTTGTGCCATCCGTAAACTGGATATACCAACGCTCTTGAATTGCGCCTTTATTCGTGACCTGAATTGGATAAAGCGCATCATTGTAATTCGCACTGATTAACGTGCCCGTCGGCTCATCTAACCATTGATTTGACCAGGTCTGTTGCACGAATTTTCGTGTATAACGCGCTTGCATATCATTGATGACCAGTGCTGATCCAACGATTGTATTGTCTGCATCATAGTTGTGGGTTAATGGCTTGGTAAAAGTGACTTGGCCATTAATTTGTACATCCCGAATCTGCCCCATATCTTGATACCGATACTTGGCAGTTAATGGCTCAACCAATCCCAGCAGCGTGAAATCCCCGCCTAGCGTCACACGGCCATAATCATAATCAACGGTGTATAGGTCATGGCTGACTTTCACTCCGTTTGCATCTTCAAGCTCGCACCACGCAATACGCTGATCATTTAAGTCGTACGTCGTACCGGCAATCGCACTTGGTAATGCTTGTGACTTAGTTGAACTGACAATACCAATACCACCGACTCGGAAAATCGGTACGCGACCATCGATGGGTAGGCGCGTGGCAGACAAGCCCAGTAATTCAGAATCAATCGGCAGATAGGTATAAGCAATAGCGTTATAGCGAACGCTTGAAGCATCTACCCACACTGGCACATTGATGTAAGTCTTACTCGCTTCTTCATATTCAAGCAGTGGATCGTACCAGTCTTCAGCTTCCAACTCCGCACGATTGGCAGCAGTCACTTCAGTTTTGGTGTAGAAATAAATCTGCACAAAACCATTGTCCCAATTCACCAGACCGTGAGCACGTGAAGTCTCAATCACCCCGTTTTCATCGGCAGTCAGTGTGAGCTGACCATGCTCAAGCGTGCCTACGACCACGGTTAATGAGCTGGGTCGAAGTGGAATCACTGGCGTTCTGAAGCTAATATGGCTTAGTGGTGGCAGGTCGGTTGTTGTTGCTAATGACTCTAGTGTTAAGATGTTATCTGTGTTGGGTGCCCATGAACTAACATTTATCTCACCTGTACCATATTTAACCTCACCCGAAAGTGTGCCGCTCCCGTTATTTTGATCAATATTTCTATATAAAGTCCCAGTACGGTCAATATAAGTCTCTCCACCTAATTTGAAACGAATAGAGCTTGGTAAAATCTGTTCACTAAAACCATAAGTTAGATCAAACTTTAAATTCCCGCTAGTGATTGACTTTGCACCTATTACACCTCCATCCGCATCCCGATAACGAGCTTTAATTCCCGTTGTTTCTGAGTATGCTTTATATGTCACAGAGGATTGAACTATATTTTTAACTGATGACTGATAAATTGTCATTTTTTTAACCTGCTACATAATTTGCCCAAGGATTTGTTTTTGGTGCATATGTGACTGAATTTTCGATCTTAGCCACAGTTTTTCCTGGGCTGCTCGAACTTCCTTCGATCGTCACACTTGAAAGATTGTTGTTTACTATTTTTTTCTCATAAAAGTAACTCGATAAAATCATAGGTGACATTACTACAGCGCCAGTTGTGTAATTCACTGTTCCTTGTGCTTGACCAAATGCGTCAGTTAGCACTCCAGATCCATTATCAGTTACAACAAAAACTATAGTGTCACCAAGTGCTGAAGTTAGTGGCACTTCAAGCATGATTGAGTTTGGTTGAAGTGCCGCACCAGTACCTATCGTAAAAGCTAACTGCTGGTTTGCATTAGGAATCGCAGCTGGTACATCTTGAATTTTTGCATCCCCAAATTGATAAGAAAAATTAAAAACCGTACCCTTTTGCGGTAGTTTTTTGGGTATTAATGTGCCTCGTCCTAACGCAAAATTAACAAATCCCTCAGCGTCACCAACAAATTGACCAGCATTGTCCGATGTTGCTGTTTTTGCTACACCCTCAAGCATCCATGTGACCGATACAGTGCCTGCTACAAGCGCCTCCTGCTCAAGATCAAATTCAAACTTAGCCGGTAATACTGGCAAGTTTGAGCGAATAAATGTTGAAATTGGTGTACCCCAAAGGAGGATAATTGGGCTATCCACATCGGGCAATGCGCCTGTTGTTAAAATCCAAGATCCAGTTTCATAATTAATCATGCCTGAACCAAATGATGGGTTAGAGCCTTTAAGTTGCCCAGCACCATCGTCCTTAAGTTCGTAGAACTTTCCTTGGCTCATATAAGTGATAGATAAAGCCCCCGGGGTTGGGGTTGGCATCAACACACCCGTGTAATTCATAGCTTGGGTTTGTTTTGTCACTGGTAGTGAATATGACTGATAGTATTGATTCGGAGCTGAAGCTGGAGTAAAGCTGATAGCTAAGGTTGTGGTCCCTGTACCCGCAGAATCAGTCCATTTAATGTGACCTTTCTGGTAATCAATTGTTCCAACCTGGGTGCCTGTGGGAGTTTTCAAAAGCCCAGCCTGATCGGCTATTGATTGTCCAAACAATGTAAATGACATGCTAGATGGCATTACAGACGAACCTATAAAAATGTTTTGATTCGAACCAATAGTTGCTGTGAAATTAGCAGTAATTCGACCATCACTGCCCGGCACCAACACAAAACTTTCACCTGCTGCATTGACATCGATAATCGGTGTTTCACTCTGAGCAGATGGAATAAGCTGAGTAAACATTGAATCCGCATTGACCGTGTATTCACCAACATGAGCATCAGATGCCAATTGAGTAGATGAATAATACAAACCAGTATCAGCAACAATCGTATCGCGAAGAATAGTTTTAGATGCCTCGCCTGCATACCACTGACGTGCTGACAAACCTACAAAGTCACGTTCTAATGGATCATTGATTTGATAAGTCGCAACTTTGTATTCGACATTTTTACCATCGACTACCATCACTGCTGTGCGGGCATCAACCTTAGTAATCCGCACATATTGTTCAAATTGAAGTGCTTTTCCTTCATCTGAAATCAACACGATCGTATCACCAACACTGGATTCAGTTTCTTGTGGAAACATTACCACTTGCAGTGATGACATGCCTTGCCAGTGCGTATCAAGTGGCGTGCCGGCAATCTGGCCACCTTTAGCCAGGTAATTTTCAACTCGGTTTTGTGCGGCCTGGCGTTCGTCGGTCCATGACTCTGTGCTGAATAATAATGCTGATACGTTTGGATCCTCGGGTAATTCAGATACAAATACCGTGGCACCCATAAGTAAGTCAGTGTCATTCGTGGTCACAGCTGGGAAGATCTTACGCATCGATACATCACCAACAGTACGATCCAATTCAGAAATGTCATTGAACAAATTATTACTTAAACCGTCTGCTACGATCTGACCATTATATTTCCCACCGCCGTCGCTATTGTCGGTGTCACGCTCAGCGTGATAGATCACTAAATCTTTGGTTTCAATTGGCATTACTCACTCCAAAATCTGAGCGTTAAATTCATAGGATCATCCAGTGATACAGGTGGGATGCCTTTCACAGGTGTGGCTTCTAAAGCACCATCAACATGATTAAAAACCACGTTAAATTTCCGTGTGTCATGTGCCCACTCAAATTGCAGTTCAAACTTTTCATTCAACACTGACCAGGCCTGCAACTTACGGACAACACCTAATGAAGCCCACCCCATCCCACTGTCAGCAGGCTCTAAAGTGATTGGCCGACCTGATAGCTTGGTGCCTTCTTGAATAATCGGCGTACCATTCATGGCATATTCCAAAGATTGCTCCTTGGCTTTCCAACTAAATTCATCAGACCAAAAAAAACCGTCTTCAATTGAGACGGTTTCTGATGTTGAGATGCGTTTTATTTTCATGTTGATTTACTCAATGTGCCCAACTGTTTAAGCATTGCTTCAAGACTTGATTGACTCTCAGCCGATCCTGTTAATTGCACTGTTTCATTACCTAGTTTGAGTTCATATGAAATACTCTTTGATGAAGATCCTAAGCCACTGGCCTTAGTCGACACATTATTAGGCGCATATTGCTGCATACGCTCTAACTCTGCATTCACTTGCTCTACGTTGCTTAAGCCACCAAAGAATCCAAAGCCTGACGACTTGTAGCCATTCACGCCTTTAGTCCCTTCATAGATATCCTTTGCATGCTGTTTAGCGGCCGCATCTGAATATCCCATGGCTTTAAGCTCAGCCTCGATATCCCCGGCATTTTTAGCCATCTTGCCCTTGGTACCTTTTCGAGTCTCATGCATACCGCTTGAAGCAGCACTAACGGCTTCTTCCCACGCGCTTTTAACTGAATCCGCTTCATCTCGACCAGTTTGGCCAAGGTTGCGAAATCCATCTTCAGCGCTACTTGAAGCACGGCGAACACGATGAATTGATTCTTCAAGCTCACCATAGCTTTTGACTGATGCTTTACCCGATGAATCAATTTGCACTTCCAGGCCAAGTGAAGCTGCTTTGGCTTGTGCTATTGCAATTTGAGCTTTATCCCCAGTTGCAATCGTTGCATTGAGCATTTGCGTATAAGCCTGCTTAATGGCATCAGCCGTGGCCTGACCACTTTTACTAACAACATCAAAATTACGCTGAGCACTTGTCGCAGCATCATTTAATTGCTCTTTGGTTTGAATTCCGAGTGCGCTAAAAGCTGCTTGTATTGGATTTAATGCAGCAGGTAATTGTTTGGCTTTTTGCTCTATCTTGGTTAAGCCAAGAGCAACCTGCTCGCCAGTAATTAAACCCTGTTTTTCAAGCTCAATTAATTTGCTTTTCGCATAATCCAATTCAGCACGTGTCTGAGCTGTATCAATTGCTTTATTGAGATTTGCTGATAATGCCAGACCAGTATCAATACCCTTTTGTTTGTACTGATCTAGGTTACCAATGATGATCTGAACATCATTAGCGGCAGATTGAAAAGTTGCGGAGAATCGACCCTTAAGTTGTTCAGTACTAAGTCCTGTACGCTCTAAAGAGGCTTTCATCACTGCTTCAGTTAATGCAGCTGTTTTTTCTGCTTCTTTGGATGTGCCTGCAAATGCAGCTTTAGCATTGGTTTCAAAGACAAGTAGATCCTTACCATCCAAGGCCTGGCTAAGCCTTAGCTGAAGATCTTCACTGGTGATCTTTCCTTGTTCTTTCAGAAGAATTAGTGCAGTTACTGAGTCATTAATGCCTTTAGTTGAATCAAATTTCATAGCATTGGATATTTTTTCCAACGCTTCTTTAGTTGGCTCACCTTTTTTGATTAACTCATCAAACTGCGCAATTAATTTTTTACATTCTTCTGTTAGTTGATAGGTTTTGTCTCGTGCTTTTTCAGCCGCCGCAGCCTGCTCCGCCTTAATTTCTGCTGAAACTTTTGCTCTTGCTGTTTCTAAAGCAATCTGGCTTTCGAGTTCTTCAAATGCTTTGCCATACCCTTGAAGTTTGGCAATTCCCTCCCCAATAGCTGTGCCTATCGGCATGGCCACGGTCGGAATCAACACACCAATAGCAGTCACAGCTACACCGAGCGCACCAAGTCGACTAATTAAAGTCATAACCGAGCCGCCAGTTGTTGCCATTGATGTGGTTGCAGCTGCTGAATTAGCAGCAAGCTGGGTTTTAGCGGTTGCCGCACCACGTGTAGCTGCCGCATTCGCAATTTGAGCTTGTGTATTTGCAACCACTACCGTTGTTTCTTGCGCAATTGCAGTTGAGGCTGCTCTCACACCTGCTGCTTTATCAAGGAACACGCTTGCAATATTTAATGCCTTATAGGCAATAAAGGCCTGACCAGCTAAGGTTAAAGTGGAAACAATTGTATCGAGATTTTCAGCAACATATTTCAGTGCATTGGCAACTTTTTCACTCGCCCCTGAAGCAGCATCCGCCTCACCGATGTAGACAGTCCATGCAGTTTTAAGGTTTTCAATTGAAGCGCCAATGGTGGCGGGGAATTTATCAAACTCTGCTGTGATTTTTTCTGACTGACTTAAAAGCGCCTGAGTTACAACTTCTGTTGTGAGCTTTCCTTCGCCTGCTAGTTCGCGCAACTTGCCAGTTGTTACACCCAAACCATCTGCTAAAGCCTGCGCTAAACGTGGCGACTGCTCCATCATGGAGTTAAATTCATCACCACGCAAAACACCTGAACCTAAAGCTTGGTTAAGCTGTGTAATTGCTGCTTCGTTTGATGCTGCAGAACCACCACCAACCTGAATTGCTTTATTAATTGTTTCAGTTAGTGCTAAAGCTTGCTCTTGTGGCCATTTCATTTCCTGCCCGATTTTGGTTAATCGTGCATATAGCTCACCTGTTGCTTCAAGATTTGAGTTGGTTGCGATTGCGACATTTTTAACATCGCTCATGGCTTTTTCTAGGTTGCTATGGTCGCCAATTGCAATACTAATACGACCAGATAGGTTTTTATAAGCATCTGCAGTTTGGGCAATTTCACTTGCCGTTACACCAATACCGAGCGCAGCCAAAGCACCAGTAAGCGCATTAAACCCTGTCTTTAATCCTTGTAACTCACTAGATACGCCTTTAGATGCTTGCTCTGTTTGGCTTAATTCCTGACTGGTTGATTCAAGCTCTTTATCAAGTTGCTTTACTTGTTGTGCCGCTTCTTGTGACTGTGTACCGAGTTTATCAATCTCTTTTGTAGCGCCTTCTGTGCTGCCTGTAACCGATGCTGCACCATCCTTTAATACTGCAAACGCTTCCTTTGCAGCTTTTTCGGATTGATGCATATTGCTAACAAAGCCTTTGGTGTCGGCTTCCATTACCAACTTAAAAGTTAAATTTTTTGCCATACCGACCTCAAATTTTAGGCATTAAAAAACCCACCGAAGTGGGTTATGTTTTGATTAAATCAATTCAATACAGCGCAACTCTTTTTTTCCGATTCAGCCATTTCCAATTGCTTTTGATAGTCTGTTAATAGTGATGCTGCTTGAAACTCATATTCTTTACCCTTCATAAATTCAAGATATGCATCAATATTTGTGGTCATAGCATCAGCATAAAGTAAGCGCGTGGATTCTGCACATCCCTGAAACTTCATCATGGAAATATTTCTCTTAATTTCCTGAAGCTTTGCCACGGGCTGAGATAATGCGATTCTACTAGTGGCACCAGCTACAGTCGCTGCATCTGTCCACTCAAGAATAATTTTATTTAACTCTTGTGCTTGCTGTGGAGCAACCTCCACTGTTTTTTCCATCTTGGCATCAACAATCTTATTAATAGTTTCTTCTTTAATTGGGGAGCCACCATATTGCTCATTTAGTTCCGCAGCTTTTTCCTTCTCCAGCTTCTGCTGATGCGCAACTTCAGCTTGCTTCAGACGTTCGATATCAGCCTTATTGCTCTGATTAACAAAGTAAAACAACCCGCCAACAATCAATATAGCAGCCACAATTAAAACCTTAAGGTTCACTATCAACGCTCCCAATTAATCTTGTAAACATTGCCACCAATAACAGTAATGGTGTAGGTCTGGCCATCTACTTTATAAATGTAGATTGTACCCTTATGTGGCCATCCGTTGCGGTCGTGCACAACTTGACGATCTACAGATTCAGGTTGCCCTAGCACATCCTTTAGTCTAGCTTCCGAGTTGCCAAGCTCAACAAAACCATTGCTACCACGCAGTGCTCTCATATCTACTGCAAATGCTTGTGCAGACACACATAGAGCCAATATTAAAACTAACTTTTTCACCCCAACACCCTCAATATTTTATTATTGAGCACATATTAAGTGAAAACCGTAACTTACATCAATGTTTACTTAGCTCATCTTGGAACGTTGTAAATCCTTTTTTATCTGCATGGTGTGCGGCTCGAATGATATTTGAATCAAACTTGCCTCGGTTTCGTTGATACTTTTCAGCCGCTTTTAAGTAGCCAACAAATGCCCCATAGGTCATTTTCAGAATATCTTCATGACGATGGCCATACACTATCAAGTACTGGAATGAATCAAACCAAGTTTGTTCAACTCCACCTTTCTTCTTACGAATTTTAGGGCCTGGCTTAACGTCTTCATTGAAATATGCACCATTTACTTTGATCACATGTTTAAGCAAATGGCTAAACTCCAAAGGGTCTGATTCAGCGAGATCTAATAGCGTCTCTATTTCAGTCCTTGTACACATTGAGCAAAGTTGAAATACATGCGCGCCATAATCTTTAACCAGGCCTGCACCGATTAAATCAGAATAATCACTTTGCTTTAGGCTGTCACGAATAACGGATGTAATCGGTGACCAGATATCAAAGTTAAACATTTGCAATTGCTTCACTTCCACATCGTTGCCAAGCACCTTAATTGTGATCGAGCGATTATTCGCTAAAAAGAAATCATTCATGATTGAATCTCTAAAAGCCACCCGTAGGTGGCATAGATTGTTAATCGAAAAGACATGGTTGAATTTGTCGATCTACATTTGCTATCGCTGTTTGCAATGTGTCTCGCTGTTTCTTCCACTCAGAAAGGCCTTTTCCGCATGCACTTGCGATATCTTTTTCGCATTCAAGTTTTGCATTTAAGGCCTCGCGCTTCTGAACAAGTGAGAAGTAATCAGTCTGCAATAAGGCGCGAGCTTCAAAGAACGCCTTTACCAATGCTTTTTTAAATTCACGAACTTTGGGGCTGTTTCGCATATACGTTAAGAGTAAAGTTGCTTGCTGCTCGTTGAGCACCGCATACTGTAAAGAGTGCCCATAACCACCTTGTGGAAGTGGTGCACCCATCCGCATTTCAAATGCCAATGGGCCAAACTCATCAAAGTCTGACTTATAACTTCTCACCAATTGAATTACAGACTTATGCTGAATACCTAGACCTAGAGCTATTTGTAGTGTGGTTGTTTTGGGAACCCCATTATCAACTTCAACAATTTTTAAAACTTCAATTTTTGCATTCATGTATAACTCCTTGAGTTGAGTGTGAACCTATCTATCGAATGCACTTGGAATAATAGACAGGCATTAAAAAAGCCGACTTGTTAGGCCGGCTTCGCTTTGAAAAATATAGATTCTTGTCAAGGGTTTCGTAAAACCCTACAGGGGGTCACCTAAAACACAGGCACAAAAAAAGACGCATATGCGCCGTGGAGTTCTTTGTGCCTGAGCTGGTTTTAAGGCGCTTGTACCGATGGAATTGTTACGATATGACCGTACAACCCAAGCGCTGCGTCGCTTTGTTTTGAAACATCAGACAACGCTTGACCTGAAATAGAGTATTGCCCTAATTCTTCGTGAATCAATGGGAATGTGGTTTCAGGTGACTTCTTAGTACGCCATAAACGAACCGCCATGTGCTCGCCAGTAGCCGTGTTAATACCTTTGAAAAACAGCTCGTATTCTGTTTCAAAGTCTGCTGCTAGTGTCGTATGCGTTACTGCGCCAGTGGTATAAGTCGCCACAAGCGGCATAGCAAGGCCTGCAACATCGTTAAAAACAACCGTACCGAACTTGGCATCCAGTGTGTACTTTGATGGGTCTACTGTAACAGGTGTTCCACTTGTTGAATCCTTAAATGACACAGCAGACAAGTTATAACCGCCAAGCTTAATTTCTTGACCTGCCACCACAGTACCAATATCTGCACCAGTAATAGTTTGAGTGGTCACTTCCGTGGTTTCACCTGAAACAATATAGTTCAAGTTTTCTTTGTCGATCTTTTCAAGCTGACCTGAGAAATTAACAGATGTAGTCTGAACCATCGTGAAGTCAGTTGTACGTTTGCCTGTCATGGATTCAACGTGCTCTAAAACCTCAGCACCAATTTCCAATTCAAACTCTGGTACGTTACCCAGATGACGCATTGCACCTGCCACACCATTAGTGATTTTAGATAAGTAAAACTCACCCTGTAGCGAAATATATTGAGTGCTCATTATTTAGCATCCCCTGTAATTTTCTTTGTTACTGCTGCGGTTTCCACTTCTTGAATGACACCATCAGCAACTAATTTTTTGATCTGATCTTCATTCAGACCACCAACCAATTCGCCAACCTGAAAGCGACCTACTGGCTTTAAGGCTTTATATTGTTTCGCCATGTATGGCTCCTAGATAAACTTTTCAGATTCAAAAATAATGGTGATGTATGCAAAGCTTGAGCTATACCCATCACGTACAGACAAAAACCGCAATGGAATACGTGAAGATGATGGCTTCCATCCCGCCAAAAGCTGAATGACTTTTTCAGTCAATGCGCCCGCCTCATCTGCTACAGCACTGCCATTATTTAACTGTGATTGCGCATTGCGACATGCAACCGTAACCGACCATTGCTGACCGATCTGATTCAACTTACTGTTGCCTTTTGAGTCTTTCAGGTCGATACGCACAAAGTTCACATGGGCAGATGGTGTGACCTGCGACATTTCCGTCACGTTTACCGAATTAAGCGGTGTGTAAATCTTCCGCAGTTCTGGAATATCCCTCAACTTTTCGGCAATTTCATCACGCACCGCGAAGAATGTCATCTATAAAACTCCCAACAATATCTAAGACTGTCGCCTCATCCTCTGCATTAATGCCAAGAAAAGTACGAGAAGGAATATTCACCTCTTTTACCTTTCGATATTGTCCTGCCACCGCAAAGGTGATGTATTGGCCATTCTTAGGTGTGATGTGAGCACCGTAATGAAAAACATGCGCATAAGTCTGATTTGCACCCCACTCTACGCCATTGTTCAGAACGTTGTAGCTCATACCATTGAGTAAATTAGCTCTATCGCGGCCAGTCTCCCCACCTTGCAAACGGGCACGCCATGACACCTTCCATGGATTACCATCAACATCACGCTGATACTTAAATCGCATTATTGTCGCATTAAGCATATCATTGCCAATGTCGTTAAACATCTCTGACTTATCAGCATCGAACTGATTTAAGCGAGCAAAGATTGCTTCAATGGGCGAGCTGTCCGCTTTGATCGTGATTGCAAATGCCACACACACCTCACTTGATGCTAGGCATCATGTCTAAAGTGGAATCACCAAACACGCCGCCCTTGTAGCTGGTACCAATCGGCATTGTGGATGGTTTATTCTTTGGCTGGTCGTCCACGATTTGGTTGCTTACTGCATCCTGAATTTGCAAATGCGCTTTGTTGTTGGCGACCAACTTTAAAAATGAAACAGCATCTTCATAACGCTGTCGCACCTCCTCAGTCGGCTGCTGAAAGTAGAGGCGATAACGTGCAATGTCGCACGCCATGCGCTCTAAATTACTCGGCACATTTGGCAACGGCAAAGTATAACGACCACCGATATAGCCGTTAATTTCTTCCGTTGCATCCTGAATGGCATCTTGAACCGCAGTTGATGTATTTGCATGCATCAGTTTCAGTTCTTGGATTTCCTGACCAAATCGTGCAACCAAATTTGCTTCAGTTGCATACATAAATCACCTATTAAGATGCAGCACCAGACAATTTCACCAATGCTTTAGGTTTAGCTACGATTGGCAACTGGTTAGCTTGAACATGCAGACCAAAGCCACGGTCATAATCAAGCGTGCGCTGTTTTGCGTAATATGGGAGCGCCAAAGTATTGACTGTTTCGTTAAAGTCAGCAGGCGCTAAAGCGGTCATAAATACGTCTTGCGTTCCGCGTGGGTAAGCATGACCTGTATTTGATGCAATCACAGGTGTAGCACCTACTTTATTGCGATTCACAATGAACTTTAAGCCGCCAAATTCAAAGCCTGACGTGTTAGAACGACCTAACTTTTGCTCAGCAGCCGACCAACCCAAAAACACTTCTTTCACGTTTTTATGGCTAGTAAGCGCATCATAGAAAGTGCGATCCACTTCAACTTCGATAGAAGTGTAAATTTCTTGACCCAAACCATCTTCGATAAGGTCAATCACGTCTTGACACTTCGCCAGCACGTTTGTTGTTGCTGTACCAAGATCAAAATAAACAAGCTGCTGTTGCACACCAAAGCGAGCGTTATAGTCCACAATGGTTGCACCGTTTGCATCAAGAATGATGCCTTGCTTTGCTTTAGAGCGGCGATAAGCCAAAGTTGCATCAATCTTGTTTTTCATAGATTGAAGCTTATCAAGAACTTTACCCTGCACGGTTTCAGCTTGTGTTGAACCAAATGCACGCACACCCATCACATCAGATGCTAAAACAACATCTTCAAGCGGCATGTGTGGAATTGCAAACGATTCAGCAGTACGATCACCACCTGAGTTTTTAGGCGCCACACCACCCCATGCAGTTGTCGGCACCAAGATTGAATTTTCAGCGTAAAACTCAATGTCAAATGACTTGGTTGTGCCTGAAATTGGGCGAAATAGCTCAACATCACCAGGATTGCCGATGCGAGTAGGCAGGCTGCTGATTGCAGCAGATAATTCTTGTGTTGAAAAAATAGGGTCCATGCGTAAGCTCCTATGCTGAACGAACTGTTGTGATGTGCAACTTCGCAAGGTCCGCTAATGCTGCTGTTTGTTTTGCAGTTGCTAAACCTGATTTAAATTTCAGATTCTCAGCAACCACTTTTGCTGTACGCGCCACGATTACGCCTGCCGCTGTTTCGCTTGCGGCAGTTTTCACCGCATCTCCTACAAAGATGCCTGCAGCAACTTCATCGGCTGTACCGCCATAAATTTGCGCTTGTCCATTGGCGTTTAACGACACAACAGTGCCATCTGTTAGCTCTTGAGATGCCGCAACGACCACGTTTTCACGGCTTGGGCGATGATTACCGTCAAGCTCGTTAGCAAGCCATGCCGATGTTGGTTTTCCTAAAGTAACTGTCATGAGTTATCCCCTGTTATTTACGTTCTTTTGCAAGATCGGCTAATGATTTCTGACCTGCATTAAATTGATTCTGATCGCCAGCGTTTGCTTGATGAGTAAACAAGTTTGCAAATGCTGGATTTGCTAACGGTGCTTGTTGCTGCTGACCTGCAGGTGGTTGTTGTTGTGGTGCTGCAAATTGCTTAAGCGTTGCTGCCATCAAATCAAACGCATCATCTGGCATAGCTGCAAACTTTGTTTTTTCTTCAGCAGTAAATTCCTTGCCCAAGTCTTTGGCTAAAGCACCAATGGCTGAATTACGTTTATCTGCAGCAAACTGTTTGTTTTGTTCAGTCAAGGTATTCACCTGACCTTCCAATTCTTGGATTTTCGCTTTCGCTTGTTCTAAGTCCACGTCTGTGTCCTCTCTTGGTTGTTGAGTTGGGTTGTGACTTGCTGCCACTGCGTTTGTATTGTCATCTGCACCCAAAGCACAGAAAGACACTTCACGAATACGACCACCACGAAATACCGTGATTGGTCCTTGGTGAACTTTTCCATTGACCGTAACAGATGCATCAGCCTGAATTTCTTCTACTGATGACGGCTCAATGCGTACTGACATTTGCCACGGAAAACCATCGTCAGAATCCTGAGCAACTTCGGTACCGAACTCGTTACTCATTAAGTCACCTGAAACAACTAAACCTTGTTGATGGTTAATGCTGTGTTCATTGATTACACCTGCACGCTGACATGGTGAATGATCAAGTAAGGCGGGAATACGACCTTTTATCTTCATAGAATCCAAATCAAAAATGATTCGATCCCAATACCAGTGGTCTGTAATCACTTCACCGCTATATGCCACGCCTGAGAAGGTGCGTTTTTTCTTGCCATCTTCGGCTTGATTGACGTTCAAATCGCCAAGCCGAAAACAATATTTGTCCTGTGTTTCCTCAACTGGCATTTTCATGCTCCAATAAAAAACCACCCCAAATGGAGCGGTCATATTCATATTTAATTCAGTTCAGCAAAGGCTTGAGCGTATAGATCAGCTTGCCTTGACTTGTTTCAATCGAAACTACTTCAAACGATAAGCCAAATGGAATCAAAACCCCTTGCCCTGCATTTAGCTTTTCCAGATCAATACCTAAACCCTTAGCATTCTGAATCTGAATCACGATGTCACCTGCAGCATCAGTCATCAGCAACGGCGCATTGAACTGAACTGTTTGCCCGACTTGATACGCTGCGACTTGCTGAATTGTTGCAGTACCTACCACGGTTGAAGCCGTATTGCTTGCCACAGCCTGAATAGCTGCCATGTCAGCACTTAGCCACCGTTTCAGCACATCGTCAGCCAGTGAAGCTGTAGACGCATTTAAATACGTGCTTAGTGCTGTGTCATTGCCTTGTACATAATCCAAGAAAGTACGAATAGCACTTGGTCGAATGCTTGGATCTAATGGAATTACTGTATTGGCCACCGTATCGAATAAGTCCCGAGTCTTATCATCCATAGGAGCAAATAAACTCGTAAGCTTTTTCGATGCAGTCCATTCGGCTTGAATGACTTCCTTCTGCTCTAAGAGATATTCTTTATCTAAGGATGAAGCACTGATCTTTTTATCGACCAATGCTTCCAAATCACCAAACTGCAATGGATGCGATGACCAGTCCAGTGCCTCAGCAACTTCAGGCAACTTATCATCAGGTGTGATGCCGTATTTGAGCGCCTGTGCCTCTGTGAGCGCGATAACAGTACATCGGCAGCGGAACGCAACGGGCGGATAATGTGTCAGCCAAAATGGATGATCAATTGGCAATACAATTCGATTCAATACCAAATGTGCTGGGCGTACACGACTATCATCGATAGCCGAATACATCAAATAAGGACGTTTAGCCTTGTTACGGTTTTGTTGAATCCAGCGACCATGGCCATACGCATTTTGGATATTGGTACGGAATACATTGTCCAAGTAATGCTTTGGCAAAATGATTTCAGATTCTTCAATTAACTTCTGAAAATCGTTAAACGTTCCACCATTGGCCAAAGTCCTATTCAATGACTTAATCACTGTCTCAACTTGCTCAAGACTCGATAAAAAGCTCACAGTTGTCGCCATCTGCCGAGTCTTTAAGTCCATTGAGTAAAACTCATCAGGTAGCACAATCTTTTTGTCATGCGCGTACTGAAGCGCTTCAAGGAATGTGACTGGTTGCATATAAGCACCCCATCACGAAACTCGCCGCAGCCAAACAAACCATCATTATGATGAGTAGAAGTTTATTGAAGTTTGCATATGGATCTGGACTAAAAGACTTAGGTTTCCACCCAGATCGAGGTCGACTAAATGGCACCAATGGTGGTGGTTCGACAAATTCAGGTTTTACTGGCTCGCATGAGCACGGCATATATCCATTCCCGTTGCGACCATTGAAACCCTTACGACATGAAATACATTTTTCCATCACTTATCCTTGCTCGCAGCCATATACCCCAAAATGTCCGCAGCATACAAAGCCTGATCTAACTTGGCTGTAAACTCAGTTTTAGTGGCTTTTGGGATAAGCTGCATAAGATTGAACGCCAACGCTTCAGGACTATCTGATGTGCTTGCTAACTGCCTAATCTCAGCATCATTCAGCAGCGTTAAATCATCTTGGCCATCGGTTAATTCCTCAACTTCTTGCTGAGCACCTGTCAGCTTGTTTGCCGATGCTTTAAAGCTAAATGCTTGCTTCGGTGTATATGTAAACTTATTAGACAGTAATTGCGATGCTTCAACCAGATCACCATCTTGCAATCCATATTCACGGATGAAATAGTCTTTAGAGAAGTTAGCACCCGCATTTTTTAAATGCACATCACGCTCAGCTTGATCTTTGTTTAGTGGCTTAGGTTTTTCACCAAGCATCACCTTATACTTGCCCCAACCATTCAGGCTACACAAAGCATCAACCACAGCCTGCAATGTTGGTGTGACCAAGCGAATATCAGACTTTAACTTGTCCATGCGGACGTTATCATGCACCTGCCCTAAAGCTCGGCTGCCCGTGCCATCGGTACCACTTGTGAGCGTCTGCCCTAGTACAACTTTCTGAATCTGACGAATCAATTGATTGTTAAATGATTCAAATGCTGCACCTGCTGTCCCACTAGTACCTGATGTAGACAAAACCTGAACATCATCTTCAGCATCGATCGATAATACACTTTGAGCATGAGCATCGAGCAAAGCACGACTCATATCCTCTGTTTCAGTGTCTTTACACTTACCGAGTAGAATTGGTGTACCAAATCGCTCTAAGAATTTCGCCCAAAACTTAAAGCCATTTTGCTTAAAGAAAAACAGCCAATACAGTGTTGCTAATAAGGCTTTGCCGTATGGTTGTTGGTATGTCGCTTTGCGTCGGGTTAAGAAAAACTTAAATACCTGATCAACTTCACTACCCACACCAGTGCCATCTGGTCGATAGATCAAGCGTCCGTCATTCTTTGGTTCAAACCATTCCATCGGCTTTTCGCCAATCCATTGCAGCCCGATATAACCTTCAGGTTTTAGCTCATAAACAGCCTCTTGAACCGAATAACCAAACAACAAGCCACTCATGGCACCAGTCGCAATCTCAAAAAACCACTCTTTTAGAATAGCATTTAAGTTTTCTGCCTCTGCCGTATCGCTTGGTTCAATTCTTAACGGCGTTGCTAGTAAAGCATCGACACGTGTTTCTACTGCTTGCGCAATTTCATCATCATCGAGTAAAACACGCAGTTTATGCCGTGCAATACCCGCTTTGCGAAGCACTTCGTCTGTGTCAGGCTGCTTGCCAAAATTGACTAAAAACTGTGTAACTGATTCTTGAGTATATAAGTTCCCATAAGACAAAGCCTTTTTTGACGCTTTGTCTTTTTTAGACTTTGCCATGTAAACACCTTAATAAGTTCGAGATCCTGCACCTGCAGGTTTTTTAGGCGTTCTGCCTTTGATTAATGGCTGTAATGCGTATCGAATCGCATCGATGTGGTGGTTATACATATCAAGAATGACAGGCAGCACATCACCTGCACGATTGACCTTGTACGAATACAGACGAAATTCCTTAGCCGTTTCAGTGCAACGTGGATGAATCACAATCTTTTTAAACTTCTTCAAGTAGGTGATGCCGTCTTCAACACTTCCCGCACCTTTTTCTGCAGCTTCAATCTTAAAGCCTTGTCGCTTTAAGTAGCTGATCGTTTCAGGTCGTGCTGAGTCTGCTCTGATCTTATGTTCTCTTGCACCTGGTACTTCATCGAATAGCTTTGGCAAGTGGTCAATTTCGCAACCAACCTGATTGACTTCATATTCGATATACAAAACATCATCATGCACCCAGATTTTATTTAGTGTGGTCGGGTCTTTAGCAAAGCCCCAGTCAGCACCGTAATAAACATCAACCCAATCAGGCTGTGGTTCAAATTCTTCAACAATATAATGACCGCTAAATACAATCGAGTCCGAAAACTCAAGATAAGCACCACGCCATACATGCTCAAATAAAGCCCATGCGTTTGCATCGCCTGCTTCTTGCATCTGAATAGCACGCTGACGATCTGCCTCGTATTCATCGAGTAGGGTTTTTCCTGCAAATGGGTTGTTATCAATATTGACTTCAACCACGATGCTGTTATCTGGTGTAAATTCACCACGTAAAAAACCATCAATCGGATCGTGTTTTGACTCAGGATTCCATGATGCCCATATTTCAGCACCTTCTGTACGCATCGTTGGACGTAGTAAGCGCAATGACTTATCAGATAGTCGATTAGCTTCTTCAATCCATGCGCGTCTAAATCCCTCTAGTGACTTGATCGAATCAGCCGTATGGTCTTGCATACCCTGAAACAGAATCACACCATCACCGCCAACACGCTTAATTAAATCACGCTGACAGTCGAAGTAATCAGACAATCCAAGCGCCTTGATTTTATCTTCAATCAATTGCTTTGATGAAAACTTGATAGACTTTTGCACTTCGCGAATACATACAGCGCGAAGCTCTTTGTCTGCAAAGCAATCCTCAACCAATGCCTCTGCAAAGAAATGTGATTTACCTGAGCCACGACCACCGTATGCGCCTTTGTAGCGCGATGGTTTTAATAACGGTAATGCCCATCGTGGCGTTTGAATCTCAAGCTCCACAATGTCACTCCTTAGTCAATTACTCGCCTTGTAATAGTTACGTTAATGTCACCACCATTGGGACCTGAATGCTCAATTTTGTCTTTAAACATGCCCAAGTGCTTTCCAAGATGCGCCCAAGCGGAAACACGCGCTGATTGGGTTGAGCCCTCTGCATAATCTTGAGCTTCTTTAAGCAGGCCACTCACCACCATATCAACGGTTAATTCTGTGCGTTTTGATACTTGATTTTTCGCTTCTTCGATAGCTTTTAAAACTGAAGTTTTCTGAAGTAGTTGATAGCCAAGCTGCTCTGCCGTCTTTTCACTGTAACCCGCACGAATCGCGGCTTGCGTTGCATTTAGGTCTATCAGATATTCTTCGATAAACCTTTGCTGTTTAGGCGTTAGGTTCGCCATATCTTTATTCCCTCAAATACATTAAATCTTCAGGCACAGTTAAATACACGCCAAGCGTCACATTGGCGAACGCATGGACCTTATCGCAAAACTCAGTGAATTGTTTTTTATTAAGCTTGCTAGACTTCACATGATCTTGAATAAACATCTTAACCACGCGATTGTATTTAGCTGTGTGAGTAAGCTTCTCTTGTCCATCAAGCAATCGCAACACATCACGATAACCCATCACAGCCTCGTAAGCTTCCGCTGCTGCTTCACTATCTCTTACACACATACGAGCTAAGAATTTCTTCTTCATCTTGTACTTAATTGTTTCAGGTTCATAACCAGTATGCTTAGCCAATTGACCAAACCACATATGCAATAAACGATTCTGCGCCTTGCTTCGATCTTCTTGCTTCTGATCTATACGCACTACCAACGGCTTACCATCATTAATCGCCTGAGTGTAATTGGTATGCATGAAGTTAATGGCTTTGGTGATGTCGGCATGTGACTGGATAGGAAACACGGCTTTTTGCATTTCCTGCTCCAAATAATTATTCAACTTTTTCGTAAGTCGCTTCAAAGATATCTGGCTTACATGGATAAAAATCACGATCACCAGTCGGAAATGCTTCTTTGATAATGTAATCACCTTTCAAGGCTTTCATTACGCCTTCTTTGGTTTCAATTAACAGGCTAAAAATAGGTGGTCCCATGCCAACTTCATAGGCGGTGTCAATTTCTAGTTCAGCAATAAGTGATCGACCAACAAAAGCCTCAACCTCTGCCTTGTTGGCATTACCATTCCACCGAATAGCATCAACAATAACGGGCTTCTTTCTGTACTTACCCATCAAAACACCTCTCTATCTTCCATCACCAACATCCGCTCAACTCTCACCAACCACTTCTCAAACATGGCTTCACTTTCTGCCCGACTGCCTAATTCAAAACGATCAAACGCAGCATGGCATTTAAAACAAAGCGGCACGGTGTATTCATCACTGGCTTTAATCGATCTACCCTTACCATGCTTCGCTGAATTGGAATGAGCAGCCTGACTATCTGGATTGCCGCATCGAACACACGGAAGCTTACGAATCTCAGCGAGTCGCTTAGGACTGCGCATTGAGTTGCTTCTCTATGTTGTAAATCTGCCTGCCAATCTTCTTTAATTCAGCACCACAGTCTTGTTTAAATGCATGGCTTGAAAAGAGATGGTTGTAATTCATTAACCGCGCCTGGTTTGCTTTAAGTATTTCTAAGTTTTTAGATGCTTCGACACGATCAACCATAACCACCACCAATAAGAAAAGAAAAACCCCACTCAAATCTCCAGAATTGAGCAGGGCCTTATGTGCCGTAATACATCCAGCAAAAGCCACCGAAGTGACGAGGGTCAATTAATTTCTTTCAAACAGCTTCGACAAACCTCTATCTCATCACCATCAATCGTGTGATCAATTTCAACCGCACCATGAAAGCCGAATAAGCATTTTAAAAATTGGAGCATGTTTTCTCCTTATTTCATTGCAAATCTAAATAACTAAAAATAACTAAATCTGTCTGAAATAATGTCAGTAATTCTGTCAGTAATTTATTTATTAAAACCAATGATTTATTTTATTTTTTAGCTAAAACATGCCGCAATAATGTCAGTAATTCTGTCAGTAATCTGGGTGGCGGTAATCAATTTAAAAACCACTAGAAATTAATAGGAACCGCCATAACGCAAAAAGCCCACATTTCTGTGAGCCTTTACGGTAACTACCAGTCTTTCCTGATTGTCATTTGCTTTCAAGTGGCTTGCGTATAGTTTTGCCACTATACAAAAAATATAGCTTAGCGACGGCTACGTGTCAATTCCTTTCTGTACTCATCTACATAAAAATCAATTTCTTCCATGAATCCTTCAAGGATATTTTCAGCCATATAGCTTAGGTACTTGTATCGCTTTCCGTAAGTATCAGCATTAACCTCTGTAATCCCAAAAAAATTAAGCTGACCTTGTGCTGTACGCTCACCTTTAAGTCGTGGTCGCAAGTTATAAAATACCGCCATTTTTGCCAATTTCAAACAAAATGCCTCAAGGTTGAACTTTTGGCGCTGCACCTTTTCCTCTGCTGCATAATGTAGAATTTTGGCAATGTAACTGCACAGAATCTTAAACGCCTCTGTATTATCTCGATAATCACCCCACACCAATAATTCACAGTATGCTTTACATGCTGGGCATTCGATTGAAGCAATAGCACCGCAGCGATCTTCCCATGATGGACCTTTCTCGCCAGTGCCCTTCGGGTCCTCGGCATATTCAATCGCTTTAAGACCAATCTGAGTAAGCCATTCAAGATTTGTCATTTTTTCTGTCGCCGCATTCATCCCAATCCCCTCAAACCTTTAACTTTTCAACTTGAATAATCAACTTCCCGCCTTTTTCTGATGGCAACCGCTTTACAAGCAATTCATCCACCTGAGAATCATCCAGAATCAACCCACCTTTTGACAAAGCGTCGAAGCAAGGCTTCACGATGTTATCGATGTCACGTATTTTTGCGTCAGGTGGCGCATATTCGATCTTTACGCGAACTCTGCCCTGATACCCTGTCGGCTCGATAAAACGCTTCATAACGTCAATAAAGTGGATTGCACGCTTACTTAATCGATTGGTCTTATTAGCCCCACGTATCCAATAGTGATTCACCGAAGGAGGTGTGATTAAAACCTCACACCAGAGCAATTCATCATTCATCACACCAAACCCTTTTCCTTCGACAAGATGAGCCGGAACCTTTGGCATTGGATCTGGATTGGATTTCTTTTTCCCCGACTTGGCTGTTACACCAAATCGAGGGCCAATACCGGCTTTTCGTGCCTGTGCTGCGGTGATACGGAGATTAGTCATTGGCACCTCGCAGGATTTCGCTTGCAATCCTTTTGTAGAGTTCAAAGGCTTCCTGATTGTTTGTGGTTGTTCGACCCACTCGACCACCATGGCTAAGAGGAAGGGTTTTGACTTCTTGTCTTCCATTTCTCCATACGAGAACTTGTTTTGGTTTAATTTCACTCATCCCTCAATCACCCTCGTCGTCGGCGCTATATGATTTCTGATGTCACTCACATGGTCAGTGCGGTCGTGGTCTGCAATGGCAGCCCTCAACTCATCCAAATCAAATACATGTGTATCTGTCTCATAGGTATCACAACCATCAGGCGCCCCAGCCACAATTTCCCGCATTTGTTCGATTGTTAGGTTCATGCTGCTAACTCCTGTAAACGACACTTTCTGCGCATTCCGCGACTCACACGCTCTGCTTTAAACTTGTTGTAAGACTCAAAATCTTTAAATTTCACATCTGCTTTCATGTAGCACATGCACTTAAACAGCTTGTAACCCTTGTCTAAAAATGGCTTATGCACATCATCAGTTTCTTTCTCTAAACCTTTCCATCTGCGTTTAAATCCATGCTCGTCCATCACTTTTTTATCACTACCACCAAGCTTGAATTGATCGTATGTCATAGCAGGAACATCAAACTGCACTGCTGATGTTTGAATGTCTGCTGGGTCGTCCTTGTGGTAGTAATACGAGTCCATACCCACAAAAAACGCAGTGTCATCGACCATCAAATCCCAAAAAATCGGCACAATCAGATCACCATCGAAATACTCATACATACCCTCGATACTTTCTTTTTGTGACAGGCCAGCAGCTTTCAATCTGTCTGATGCTTCGGTTAATTCAACATCATCAAACGATGACCAAAGCTCATAAGTTTTAGCCAATTCATTTCGATACAGATTGACCAACTTATTCGGGTTATATTTCTTATTGCGCTTTTTCATCCCTGCACTCCAAATAGTTGTTTTGCTTTTTCGGTTAAAAAATACCGTGCATCATCACAATGACCACCCAACACTCGACGCACATATCCTGCACGCTCTAAGCCTTTTAAGTACCTTTGCGCGCTTCTCAGACTTAAATCAGGCAATACTTGTTCTCTCAATTCAGAAGTTGATGCGACTGGCGTAGTTTGAATGGCTTGCAAAACCGTAATAACGCGCTCAAAAACTGCAATTTGATTTACTTCGGTTTTATTCCTCACACCTCACCTCCTAACACCGCGCCAAATTCACCAATCAACCCAAGCTGCTCCTTACACCACATTTTTCGAAATTCTTTTTCTTCTTGACTTACTTGCGTCACAGCCAAATTTTCAAACATCGCTCTACCCGCAGACTTTGCCCGAAGCATGTTATTTGGATCGCAATTCAATTCAGGACTAAGCACCGCATTGCTGAACTGTGATAAGTATTCGAGTCTGTTCACACCCCACCTCCTGCTTCTTCAACCTGTACCGATGTGAAGCGACACACATCCAATTGATCTTGAACCAGTACGATTCCTTTCTTGCCATGACGGTTTTTAGTCACCAGCACCTCAGTCACACCAGTCGGCATCAAATCCTCTGATTGCAGTTTTGGATGTAATAAAACGATCTGGTCTGCATCCTGTTCAATCTGACCCGATTCTTTAATGTCTGAACTCTTAGGACGTGAGCCTTTATCTGCATCACGGTTTAACTGGACCAATGCAATCACAGGGCATTCAAATTCTTTCGCCATTGATTTGAGTTCACGACTAATGGATGCCACCTCTTGAATGCGGTCTCTTTGGCTTGGATTGCGAAGAAGTTGCAAGTAGTCAATAACGATGCATCCAAGTCCTATCTTCTTGTAGCGGCGCTCTGCTTTGCGTACATAGGTACGAACTTCGCTTAATGTTGGCTTTTGCTTCGGCTCAATCCAAATTGGCAACTTTGCATAGGCAGCTTGCGCATCCGTGAATGACTTCATCACACCTGATGACATACGAGCATTGTGTAATTCATCGTAAGGAATGAAGCTCAGTGCGCTAATCATGCGATTGGCTAGGGTCTCTTTATCCATCTCAGCCGACACAAACAACACACCCTTGTTTTTAAGTGCTGTATCTAAAGCCAGCATTTGAGCCAAAGTTGATTTACCCGAACCTGGTCTACCACCAACAACACACAAATGACCTTTTTGTACTGTGCCAATTAGGTTGTCCAAAGTAGGAAGATTGAATCTCACTCCAGCGGGTTTACCCTGTGCCATTGCTTCGGCTTTTTCGATCATCTTTTTCAAAGCGCTATCAATTGAATCTTCAAAACTTGCGCCCAAGTTATTCTGATCCTGATTGTCTGATCCGCTAAATAAACCCTCTGCTTCAGCAAAGACATCATCCAGATTTAGGTCATGTGCAATCATGGCAATCTTCTTGCCGATTTCCTCAACCTTGCGATGTGATTTCAGTTTGTTGAGTTCAGATACATAGCTACCCAAGTTATAAAAACTTGATGGTGCTTCAGACATAAGCGTCATCAGGTAGTCAGTTGCATCAATCAATGATTTGCTTTGATTTAGCTTCTGTTCAACCAGTACAACGTCATAAGGTTTTCCAGTGTCAGCCAATTCTGAAATTGCTTTAAAAATCTCTTGGTGCTTTGTTGAGAAGAAGCAGTCTTGCGTTAAATCACCTGCAACAGTTTCATAAGAGTTTTGAACTGTCATCAATGCAGCAAGAACACATTGTTCGATTGCGATGTTGTGAATATCAGACATTACCAAGCTCCTTTTACTGTTTTAAGGTTTTGAGGTGCTTCTGGTTGTGCTGATTTAGATTCACCAATTAGTGATTCATAGACAGGCTTCCAGTTATAGCGATTTGCAAAACCAATCCATGATTCACTTAAGACAATTCGAGCTGCATCATTTGTACTAATCCCTGCATTACAACTTTCGTGATAATGCTTAATCAGACCTTCAAGGGTTAAAGGTTTTTTAAGTGCTTTACGGTGTTCATTGAATCTTTGAGCTACATCTTTCTCAAGACCAATTGCAATTAATGCCTCTACAGGTTTTTTACCTTTTAAGATTTGAGTTAGCTCAGCAGTGCTTCTTCTAATCTCTGTAGTAATCTCTGTAGTAGTCTTTGTATTTGTATCGAGTTCTAAATGGGGAGCCTCTGCATTTATAACTTGATACCCTCCCAAGTTATAACTTGATAGGGTGGTAACTTTAAACAAGACAGGGGTAATTAAATCAATGAATAAAACATTGTTTAATTTAGTGTTATTTACAGTGATAGTTCGGAAGTGCTTCTTGATCACACCAAAGCTTTCAAGGCGATCTAAGGCATCACGAACTTGAATCTTGGTGAGTCCGAATTGATCTGAAAAACTGCCATAAGAACGCTGCAAAAGGTCTGCTTTAAACTTCTTTTTAATCCCTTTAATCAGGCCTGTTTCTTCATCACGAATTACAGATGGGCGATACCAGTACACGACTTCAGAAAGAATAATGATTGCGTTCACATCAGGCTTTCCATTTGAAAGCTTAAAGGTGCTGAACCAATTAACAGGAATAATATTTCCTTCAAAGTTGAAGTTACCAATAGCATCAACAGTAGAGTTTCCAGTGCTAAGCATTTTTAACTCCTTGTTTAAATTCTTCGTATTCATCCTGTACTTCTTCAATGTGAAACATATCCAGATCAGCGTCATATAGATCGGCAACGGCACATACACGGGAAGCAAAGTCTGGATGCTCTCTGTCGTATTGTTCGATAAATTGGCGGGTTAAGTGGTTCATTAAATAACCCTCTCACTTACAAATTGCTCATGAATCCACTGCTCTCCAATGGTGGTGAACATGGCTTGAGGGTGTCCTGATTCGGTTTGCTTTAATTCACCAAAGCCACGATCAATAAACCATTGTTGAAATACACGGCTGCGCTTGATTGCTTTGTTGTAAACCTTAAAATCCTCTAAAGTTTTATTTAAGACTTTTGCTGACATGCCAAACTTTTGACCAACCTGTGTGGCATTAAGAAGATTTTTTCGATCCGCAACGCTGTCAAAATATTGAACTTTTGGTGCCGCTAGTTCTAATTGACGCGCTTGATCGGCTGCCAGTTGAAGTGCCTCAGCAAATGTTTGAGGTAGTCGCACAGCGTTTTGGTTTTCTAGTTCATACCAACGCTTTACCAGTGCTGCGGTAAACTCTGGGCAAAGTTGAGCAACAATTGTGATGCTGTCTAATTTCCCTTGCTCACCCTTAAAAATGTAAACTTCAACATCGTAAATGCGGTTATTTACTTCCTTTTGCACAACCTCACTGTGAGGACGTGCTATTACGGCATCACGCTTGTCTGTTTTCCCTGAAAGAATCTCTATTGTGCGCTTCACATTGTCGTGACGTTTTTGACAAAGCTCTGCAATTTCCAGACTTGTCATTGATTGTTCAGAACTTACGAACTGTGGTAAAATTGGCATGTTCATATTGACTAGACTCCTTATCGAACATCAGGCTCATCTGTTCCAGCAGATGGGCTTTCTTTTTGGTGTACCAAAGTGCCCGAAGTACACTTTGACCGATTACGCGCTCTTGCCATACGCTCATACTTAGCATCTTCAGCAAGTAGAGCTTTCGCTATGACTTCACGCATCCAGCTACACGTATCTTGCTCATTGGTTTCGCTGGCAACAGCGATTGCATCAAGCATTTCATGTGTAAATTTGATGGTTTTCGGAACGGTGTATTTTCCGCCCAAATACCCTTTTTCGATTGCTTCTTTCAAATCATCCACCCCCATGCTTAGCTCACTTTTTCCGTTCTTTGCTTGTCATTCATGCGGTACTGGCGAAGCTCAAGTGCATCCTGAATGTGCTGCGGAACTTTTCCACCCCACAAATAAACTGTTTGACGTGCGCCAGTTCTTAAGATTCCAATTTTTGCCAGTGCTTCAGCTAACTTCTGATCTGAATCGGCATTGAAGTGTTTCTTAAGAGAGACTACAGAAGAAAAATCCATAGTAAAAAACCCTTAACTAAAATGTTAAATATAATTTACCACACGTAAAATACATTTACAACGCCACTTGTTAAAATGTTTTTACATTGAGATGAGGGAATACCTTGTGAGTATTGGTCAGAGAATTTCAAAATTGATGCTTGATATGGATGTGAGTAATGCAAAGCTTGCTCGCATGATTGGGGTGTCACGCCCAACCATAGGGAATTGGATAGAGGGCAAGTCAGCGCCAACTGGCGAAAATCTTACAAATCTAGCTAACGCACTCAAGGTAGACCCCAACTGGTTGATGTCAGGAAAAGAATCGCAGGTGCGACTGGATAACAATGTGGATCTTTCCCAAAAAATACCTTTTGATGGTCGTCCGGTGCCTGTGATTTCATGGGTGGCGGCAGGCTCACTTTCTTCTATTGAGACTGTGTTAAGAGACACTGAAATTGATGAATGGCTCCCACCAAATAAAGACTGCGGAAAAAGTGGTTACGGCTTAAAAGTAACTGGAATGTCAATGTCGCCTTTCTTTCTTCCAGATGACCGTATTTATGTGAATCCTGAAGTGCAAACTTTTGATTTGCAAACTGGCGATCTAGTTATTATTGCTTGCTATGGAGAAACAGAAGCAACTTTTAAAAAGTTAATTATTGAAGGTGATAATAAGTATTTACAACCATTAAACCCTAATTGGCCAGAGCAGATTATTAAACTTAGTGAAGACTGCCGATTGGTTGGAAAAGTTGTTGGTTTATATCGAAAGATTTAAAAAATAAAATTAATCACGCCCACCTACATGGTGGGTTTTCTTTTGCTTGAAAAAATAATGTTAAATTTATTTTACTGAATCGCTTTACAACTTGTTAAATCTATTTTACTATTCACCTCGCAAACACAAAAAAGCCCCGAACAATCTTGGCGGATGCGGGGCGTGAACTACGAGGTCTATTATGGAACATCAAGAATCAAGTCGTCAACTTATTCGCAAGTTGATATCGAACCAAAACCGCAAGATGGTCGTAAACCTATCTGCGCTTAAATCAAAGCAAGAGCGCCTTGAAAATAGCGCAAAGAATTTCTTCGCTATCGCCCTGCTCTTTTCAATCTTCTTTGGGTTGGCACTAATGGCTTTCTATAAGCACGCTGAGCAAATGGATCGTCAGGCTGTTGTGGCAATTAAGGGAGGTGTGTGATGGAACAACCTATCTGCCCTTATTGCGAAAACAAAGCTGAAGGTGTTGATGGCTCAGCAATCTACCCACACCGCAAAGACTTGTATAGCAAATGGTTTTATCGCTGTACTCCTTGTGATGCTTATGTGGGCTGTCACCCAAACACTAAAAACCCACTTGGTCGCTTGGCAAATGCTGAACTTCGAAAGTTTAAGTCACTCGCTCATCGTGCTTTTGATCCGTTGTGGAAGAAAGGTGGAATGAAACGCAGTGAAGCGTACAAAGCGTTGGCTACCGAAATGAATATTCCAAAAAAAGAATGCCACATCGGGATGTTTGATGTAGGGCAATGCAAACGTGTAATCGCAATTTGCTTAAGCGGAAACCTAAAAATGGAGACAATAGTATGAACATCAAAGCTAACACTTTAATCCTTGCCCCTGTCTTCCCTGATTTTGAAGTGGCAGAGGACATTGTTATTCAAGATGGCAAGGTTGAATTCACGCTCAAGTATCGCTTCGACTTTATCAGTGATGCATCTATCGAATGCAGTATGCCATTACTTGAATGCACACAAGGTTTTGCAGTTGGTGATTCAGATCCGCAGAACTGCCATGAAATTGATATCCCTGCTTTTAAAGCAATCGAAAATACACTGGTAACTGTAATAAAAGCTGATGCTGTAGCAACCAAAGAAGGCGATGAATTTGTCTTACTTCCTGAGCAGTTGCGTGCGTTGAATGTGTCGATTGTGGATTGGTGTGAAGAGCAGTTTTTAAAGGAATCTGAACAGCAAGCTAATTACGTTGCGGAAGATATTGCAGAGGAGATTTACGGATGAATGCGAAATTAGAAATTGAAATTGCCGATCAAAACATTGTTGTATCTGCATTTCGCACACCAGGCGGTACTGCTGAATTATTCGAGCGCATTGCTCAAGAGGCGCGTTCACATGTGCCTGATGTGACCACTAAAAAAGGACGAGATCAGATTGGCTCACTCGCTCTAAAAATTAGTAAATCCAAGACTTTTATTGAGAAGTGTGGCAAGGAATTGGTTGCCGAGCAAAAGGCTCAAATCAAGCTTATTGATGATGACCGCATTGCAACTGTTAAGAAGTTTGATGAACTGCGTAATGAAATCTTGGCGCCGCGTGATGCTTGGGAACAAGCTGAAAAAGATCGTGTGGCAAAGCATGAAAATGCGATTTTGGTTATCAAAGAGCACTTGCAAGAACTCAGCACTCTTGACTCCTCTTGCATCGCAAATCGCATTGAGCATCTAGAAAATTTTGATGTGGATTACACGTTTGAAGAATACGAAGAACAAGCCAAGCTTGCCAAATTTGAAACACTGGAAATATTGCGCAAAGCATTAGCCGACCGTGAAAAGCTTGAAGCTGAGCAGGCTGAATTGGAGCGTTTGCGTCAAGCTGAACAGGCTCGTTTACAGCGTGAACATGAAGAGCGTATTGCCCGTGAAGCTGCTGAGAAAGCGACACGTGAAGCAGAAGAAAAAGCACGTTTTGAAGCTGAGCGTGTTCAGCGCGAAAAAGTTGAATCTGAACAGCGTGAAGCTCGCTTAAAAGCTGAAAAAGAAGCTGCTGAATTGCGTGCCGCTCAAGCTGCTGAAAATGAACGTAAGCGTATTGAAGCAGAACAATTTGCTAAGGCTGAGGCTGAACGTAAAGCAGCTGAAGCGCGTGAAGCTGATGTGGCTCACAAAAAGCAAATCTGTAGTGAAGCGCTTAAAGGTCTGACTGATCTTGGTGTGAATGTTGATCAAGGTAAAGCCATTCTGAACGCAATCAATAAAGGCTTAGTGCCTCACGTTTCGATCAAATTTTAAGGAATAAGAATATGAATGCAGTGGTACAGCAAAATGACATTGTTTTGACTCAAATGCATAAGGTTGCTTTGGCATTTGATATGGCTGATGTTGATCCAGAGCAATTAAAACAAACCTTAATTGACACTGTTTTTAAGGGTGCGAACGACGTTCAACTCGTAAGCCTTTTAATTGTCGCTAACCAGTACAAGCTAAATCCATTTACCAAGGAAATCTACGCCTTCCCTGCCAAAGGTAGTGGTGGCATTGTTCCTGTTGTTGGTGTGGATGGTTGGTCGCGTATCATTAACGACAACCCATTATGCGATGGCATTCAGTTCGAGCAGGATAATGATTCATGCACATGCAAGATTTATCGCAAAGACCGAACTCACCCGACTGTAGTTACAGAGTATTTGGATGAATGCCAGGGTAGTTCAGAACCATGGAAAAAGTACCCTAAGCGCATGTTGCGTCATAAGGCATTGATTCAGTGTGCACGTGTAGCTTTTGGTTTCTCTGGTATTTATGACGAAGATGAAGCTAAGCGAATTGATGAATGCTCAATTAAAACTGTACAAGGTCAGACAAATAATGTTGCTCCAGAAGGTTATCAAGCATTTGAAGATGAGCAACTCCCATTCTTTAAAACTGAGGCGCAGTACGGCACAGATCGTCTTTCACAGGCACATGCTACTTTGCCAAAAAACACATGGTCTAAGCACTTTTGGACCACTCACTCAGCAAGCTTAAAGCAAATCGCTGAACTTGCTGACCAAGCATTAGCACGACAAGGAGAAACTTATGACCATTCTCCAGCGTAGTGAAGGTTGGTTTGCAGATCGCTGCGGCAAAGTGACTGCAAGCCGAATTAAAGATATTGGCGCAAAACCTGTTAAAGGCAAAATGTATAACGCCCTAACATTAACAATTCTTTCTGAGCGCATTACTGGCGTTCAGGAGGAAACTCCAACCTCAAAAGCAATGCAATGGGGTATAGATCAGGAAGAAAATGCGATTGCCGCTTATGAAAATGAGACAGGTAATTTTGTTAAAGGCACAGGGTTAATTGATCATCCAGTCATTAAATTAAGCGGTGCATCGCCTGATGGATTAATTAATTTAGATGGTCAAATTGAGGTTAAGTGCCCTGCTACAACAACTCATTTGAACACGTTACTCACTAAAGAAGTGCCTGCGGAATACATCCCGCAGATTACTTGGCAATTGGCGTGTACTCGTCGTAAATGGTGTGACTTTATTAGCTTTGATCCTCGCCTGCCTGAGCATCTGCAAATTGTGATTATTCGGGTATTTGCAAAAGATTTAGACATTGCAGGTGTTGAGCAAGCAGTCATTAATTTCAACATTGTCGTCGATAAAGCAATGGCTGAGTTGAATGCAGAGTATGAGGTGGCAGCATGAAATTCATAAAAATTGGCAACACAATTCTTAATGTTTCACAGATTGAGTGCGTCACTGAAAACCTTGTCACTGTTGGTTATTCAGGTGCTGACGACCTGCCATTTGGTGATGAAATTAGGAAAGTGAAAGGCATTCAGGTTTATATGATCAATGCATCTAGCCAAGGCGGTTGCTTTGTTTTTGAAAATGAAACCATTGAATCATTTTATGAAAAAATGGTGGCAGCATGATCTTCCGCATCAAAAATAAACATGCCGATGGCTTCAAAATTTGGTTAGAAAAGCTCGGTTATGTGAAGAAAGTCCTTGCAGATGGTAGCTGTACTTTCAGCGGCAAAGGCACCCGTAAGGCTTTGAGCTATGTGTTTGTAAAAAATGATTTAACAGGCAATGCGGCGTGCCAAGTGTTATTTGATGAATATGAAATGCACTTGCGCAGCCCTGCTATATCAGATGAAACGAATGAAAATTTAGCGCGTGTCGTGGCTAATCAAATAATGAAGGTGGTGTGATGGAGCAAATCACAAATAAAGAAATTCGCGCACTGCTTATTGCTGTTGAAACCATTGCGGTTAGACCTGCGCAAGCGACACAAAAAGAGCTAATGATTGCACCCGCTCTTTTTAAAAAATTAATGGAAGATCGCACACAAGGTGTGATTTCAATTCAGGTGCTTATTGATGGAAAGCATATAAATATTGAGGCGGTAGCGTGATGGATATTCAGAGAGAAAGAGAAGCGTTTGAAAGATTGCCTTTAGCTGAATTGGCAATCAAAAGTGAATATGTTTATTACAACGAAGAAACAAATTCATATTGGCCCAATGAGGATTTTTGCCCTAGCGATGCCCCTGAAACAATGAACTTTGCTTGGAAAGCATGGCAAGCAGCCAAAGCCCAAGCGGTGCCGGAATGGATTGACTACACAAAGCAGTCACCGCGTATTGATGGTCGCTATCAAATATTTATTAGTGGAGAGCAAATTACTGCTGACTGGCAATCACCTTTTGGATTTTCAGATCCAGTTGAAGGCGAAGCGCTTATTCAGGGCTTGATTAGTCACTGGGGAATGTTGCCTGAACCGCCGAAACCACAGGAGCCAACCAATGACTGAAATTCAATTAACAAAACCCCAATTCGCTCAGCTCCAAATTGACAACTTAACTTCAAAAGATATGCCCTACTTTGAAAATTGGGATGCGCAAGAAATTGGATTGTTTAATGCAATTGTGAATGCAGTCGATTACGACAATGAGTTTACTTTCAATATGCGTGGGTGGTCTCGTCAGCGTGTAGTGAATGGCACAGGCGGCATGATCGAAGTAAATGAAATGAACGCGGATGAGCTATACCACTTGTTTAGTTGTTATTTGAGTGGGTTGCCTAGAAATGTGATGGAAAGCTTGAAGGAGGTGTCATGAATCTAATTGAGCAGTTGGGTGGGTATGATGCGGCTAAAGAAAAATATCAAAGTCTTAGTGATTCGGATGTGGTAACTATTGGTCCTTTCGAGGTTCCGGCAAAGCCTTATTTTAAAGATGAGCTTCTAGAATACCGCCGCCAGCACAATATTTTTGAGGTTGGGGATAAGGTAGTTTCAATCAACAGCGCATTTATTGAATATCAAGGCGTTTTAAATATTGATTTTATTGATAAATTCAACCTAATGCTTTCAGATGATAGCAAGGGATTCGAGGTTAATGCTATTTGCGGATGGAGTAAGATTATTCGACACGCCACCGATGAAGAAATCAAAGCGGGTAAAAGATTGGAGGTAGCAATATGACAGCAATGGCAAATATGGGCAGCTTGGTTGTTGCCCTGCCACCTTCAGACATTTGGTTGACAGATGATCAGGCGGCAGAATTTTTAGGATATGGTGGTGTGTATTTCAAATCATCCATTATTTGCTTAAAAGGTTTTCCAAAACCAAGATACATTACAGAAACCACAAAAGGTCGAAGATGGAACCTTAAAAAACTATCTGACTGGTTAAGTGAACGACCTGAAGATTTGAAAATTAAGACAGGCAGACCCCGCAAAATATAGCGGGGTTTTTCTTGTTTAAAATATGGATTACGCCAATATTACGCCAAAGTGCATATAAGTTATTGTTCTTATAGTATGTATTGGTGCGCTCAGCGGGACTCGAACCCACGCCACAGGCTTCGGAGACCTGTACTCTATCCAGTTGAGCTATGAGCGCTTATTTTGGATTGCGCACATCATAACAAAAAAAACTGTAAGGTAAAGCAACTATATAGATGTTAGGTATTTTTCTGCTTAAGCTTTATACAACGTTCTATTTTTAAAATGCAGAATTCCATACGATTTACTTGGTTTATTTGCCCCGATATCGCACAATACTCATACTATTTATAGAGTGAATTATTTATGACTGATGCACTAACGTTAAAGCAGCTGTCAAAAACCTATAAAAATGGGTTTCAGGCGCTTAAAGGTATTGATTTAACAGTACCCGAAGGTGAATTTTATGCACTTTTAGGTCCCAATGGTGCAGGAAAATCTACCACGATTAGTATTATCAGTTCACTAACCCGTAAAACTTCAGGTACTGTCGAAATTTTTGGGCACAATTTAGATACCCATCCCTCGCATGCAAAGCAGTGTTTGGGCGTTGTACCTCAAGAATTTAACTTTGGTCAATTTGAAAAAACATTTGATATTTTGGTGACTCAAGCTGGTTATTACGGTATTTCTAAAAAGATAGCAGAGAAACGTGCAGAGGAATATTTAGAAAAGCTTGGCCTTTGGGAAAAACGTAGCACCCAAGCACGCATGCTATCGGGCGGTATGAAACGCCGTTTAATGATCGCTCGTGCCATGATGCATGAACCTAAACTGCTGATTTTAGATGAGCCGACTGCTGGTGTTGATATTGAACTACGCCGTTCGATGTGGGATTTCCTCACTGAAATGAACGAAAAAGGCACGTCCATTATTTTAACGACACACTATTTAGAAGAAGCTGAAATGTTGTGCCGTCGAATCGCAATTATTGATCGTGGTGTGATTAAAGAAGACACCAGCATGAAAGGTTTCCTCAGCCAGTTGAATGAAGAAACATTTATTTTCGATCTAGCCGAACCCATTGAACCGATCCATATAGAAATTATTGGTGTCCGTTTCAACTTAGTAGATCCTGTCACCTTAGAAGTCACTATGGATAAAGGCCATACCTTGAATGATTTATTCCAACTCATGGAATCTCAAGGTATTCAGGTTCGAAGTATGCGTAATAAATCTAACCGACTAGAAGAACTGTTTGTCCGTATGGTCGAAAAAAATCTTGAAGGTGCAGCACAATGAATTTTAACCAACTGTGTATTGCCCTCTACACCTTAGTGTATAAAGAAATTCGCCGTTTCATGCGTATTTGGCCGCAAACCCTTCTCCCACCGGCAATCACCATGAGTTTGTACTTTGTGATTTTCGGTAATTTAGTCGGTTCACGCATTGGGCAAATGGGTGGTTTTAGCTATATGCAGTTCATCGTGCCCGGCTTAATTATGATGGCGGTCATTACCAACAGCTATGCCAATGTGTCATCCAGTTTCTTTAGTGCAAAATTTCAAAAAAGCATCGAAGAATTAATCATGAGTCCAGTGCCGTTACACATGGTGCTTTGGGGTTATGTGATCGGTGGTGTTTGCCGTGGTGTTTTAGTCGGCTTTATTGTCACTGCGATGAGCCTATTTTTTACTGAATTACACCTGACCAATATCTTCGTAACTATATATACAGTTCTCATTACTTCGCTGCTGTTTTCTCTTGGCGGATTTATTAATGCTGTTTATGCAAAGTCTTTTGACGACATTTCGATTATCCCGACTTTCGTCCTGACTCCGCTGACTTATTTAGGCGGTGTTTTCTATGCCATCTCATCACTGAGTCCTTTTTGGCAAAATCTCTCTTTAATCAACCCTGTCGTGTATATGGTCAATGCATTCCGCTACGGTATTTTAGGTCATAGCGATGTGAATGTCGGCATTTCATTGACAGTTATTACTGCATGTTGCGTTGTACTTTATGGCGTGGCGTATCATTTACTTTCTCGTGGTTCAGGAATGCGTGAATAATGAGTGTAGAACAATCCCTTTTAGGCAAAGACACCAATTACCCAACAGAATATCAACCTGCTATTCTGTTTCCGATTGCACGTGCCACTGCACGTGAACAATATGCCCATGTGGAAGGCATCCGCCAAGGTACAGACTGGTGGCATGTTTTTGAAATTTCTTGGTTAAATGCTTCTGGTGTGCCTCAAGTCGCTATTGGCCGTTTAACTTTGCCTGCAAGTTCAGACAACCTCATCGAATCGAAATCTTTAAAGCTCTACTTTAATAGTATGAACTTTACCAAATTTGATTCTCAGGCAGCGTTTAAAGCAACCGTTGAAAAAGACTTATCTGCTGCAGCCAATGCCGCTGTGACTATTGATCTATTTCATGTTGATGAAGTTGAAATTTCAAAACCGCAAGGCATCTGTATTGATGACTTAGAACCCACCCAGTTAGAAAATCATCCAAATGCAGCTTTACTCTCTTTAGACGAAGATGCAGCGCAAGAAGAAGTTGAAATTCAACTTTATTCACATTTATTAAGAAGTAACTGCCCAGTCACGGGTCAACCTGATTGGGGAACGGTATTTATAAGGTATAAAGGTACTAAGCCTTGTTATCGTAGTATTCTGGCTTATATTATTTCTTACCGTCAGCATAATGGTTTCCACGAACAATGTGTGGAGCAAATGTTTGCCGATATTTGGCAACATTTAAAACCAAGTCAGCTGATGGTATATGCTGCCTATACACGCCGTGGTGGATTGGATATCAACCCTTGTCGTGTATCGGATTTAACATGGATGCCTCGCCCCATTCGATTGGCGCGACAATAAAAAAATTGAGGTTAGTGATGCCATTTTTTGGTTTTATTCCTTCTGAGGAACTTCTAAGCAGTATCCAAAATGGTCACGCGAAAAAAAATTCGAGTGAACCCCTTTATCCTTTACGTGATAAAACAGCTTTGCTGATTAATGAAGAAATCATTGGTGCAACTATATTAGCTCCTGTTCATCTGTTTCCTGCAAGCGATAAGCGCGACACAGCAGAAAAACTGGCTGGCTATGTCAAATCAACAGTCGCTGTATTGTTAAAGCAGCTATTGGGTAAATCTCCGAATGATGTGGTGAAACAATCCATTGAATTTTCAGAACGAAGTTTATTTCAAGACGCGACTGGCACTTATCGTGTAGGTCTGAGCTTAGATGCAGGATTGGTCACTAACCTTAAGAACAGTTATGCCGAAATTAAATCGGGTGTAGATATCAATAAAGCTGCTTTTGGTGAACTGTATAAACAGTTTGCTGAAGCTGCAGTGCGTCATTTTATGAATGACTTTAATAAAACACTCGATTTAGGCATGATTAAGCGTAAAGCAGCCGATATCGGTTCTTCTGCTGTGATTAAAGCTATTCATATTGCAATTGATAAGATTTTCCCAAATCTGACCAAAGAAGAGCTAGGTGCCCTTGCAGAAGCACATGATTCGATGTTTAACAAATAAATCGCACTACTCGTCAAAACCTAGCTTCAGCTAGGTTTTTTTATGGCTAAACGCATAAAATCGAATCCCGATACAATGACTATATAGTCATGCAAACACAGTTCTAGAATTGAACAGATTTTTATTAAAAGAAAGACAGTACATTGATATCCACAATTTTTAAAAATCTACAAAGAACAGGAAGAACCTGAATATAGATCATATTTTAATGTGAGCCGTCATTTTGGCTTAAATTTCAATGCGTCCATTTTAATATTCAATCTCTTTCTTTTTTATCATTCAGTCTATATTTCTACTATATAGCGACGTTTTCAACAGCATTGAAGCGCTGGCGAACAAAAACTATGTAATGAATAAAACACTGCTTGCATATGGGTGTTTTAGACCGATACCTTTTTAATCCTATCCCTTTATTTTTAGATATAACATTGCAACTTTTGTAGCTTCTAAACAGTATTTCGCAACGCGATAAAGTTTACTCGTTCTGCGTTTTTATGACGCATGAGTTTTAGAGTCATCTTTATTTCAAATGATTTGTGAATATTTGAAAGTTATGTAAATGAATATGTCACTTTTCAATATGTTAACTGCGAAAAAACCCTTTGCTTTGTCTTTTTTTGTATATCTATTTATGAAAGCATGCGCTGTCAGTGGTATCTTAGTTGCTATTGGTAACGTTTACCTTTAATGAGCTATGAAACCAGAAGGTCATCACAATTTTCAGGATCTTTTCCCCTCGAAATTTTGTTCATACTCATCGCTAAAGCAACTGGAAATTTTTTATTTATGCTAAATCGAAATTTTTATAAAAAACTATCACATATTGCCATTATGGCCGGTTCAATTTCACTGACTAGTTTCTGTCAAGCCAACGACTTTCAGTCTCATCCAGCCTATGCAGCTTTTAAACAAAATACCATGCAAACCTATGGTTTAAGTGAGAGTCAAATTGATTGGGCAATGCAAGGTAGTAAAAACCTACCCAATATTATTAGCATTATGAATCGACCCGGCGAATCAAAGCCTTGGTATCAATATAAAACCAATTTTTTAGCTGAAAGTACAATTCAACGCGGTGTTCGCTTCAAAAATCAATATGCCGACACTTTAAATCGTGCAAAACAACAATTTGGTGTGCCTCAATCCGTGATTTTAGGCATTTTGGGTGTTGAAACAGGCTATGGCAGCAATAAAGGTAATTTTATTACCCGTGATGCTTTGGCGACCCTTGGTTTTGGCTATGAACGCCGTGCGCAATATTTCCAAGATGAACTTGCTGCACTGATTGCTTGGTCATATAAAGATGGTGTTCCAACCAACTCTGTTGTCGGTTCATATGCAGGTGCTGTGGGTTATCCTCAATTTATGCCAAGTAACATTCCAAAATTTGGTGTGGACTACGATGGCAATGGTCATGTTGACCTGCGTAATTCAGCTGTCGATGCCATTGGTTCAATTGCAAATTATTTAGCAAATTATGGTTGGCAGCGTAATCAACCGATTGCTTTTGCTGCTCGCTATAGCGGAAATAACCCAGATGCTATTATTGCAAAGGATTTAAACCAGCCAACACCCTATGGTGTACTCAAGGCTCAAGGTGTAACCCCTATGAATCCATTGGTAAAAATCGATGATCTCGATTTAGTCAATGTCATCCAATTGCAAGATAGTTATGGACCAATTTATTACATTACTTATCCAAATTTTCAGGTCATTACAACCTATAACAAAAGCCGTATGTATGCGACTGCACTATGGCTTTTAGGCACTGAAGTTACCAGTCGATAAGACTGGTTTTTTTCTTATAGAGCAAAAAAGTCAACAAATATTTTCACCAAAATGAGCATTTATTCGACATTTTACACACCTTGTTACATTATTGATTATTTTTTAACCAACTATTGTTAATTTTTTAGACATTTTCAAAGTATTTTAATTAAACACTAGACAGCCTATTGATGGCATGAATATTATCCATCTCGTTAAATATAGTTGCAAAAGTGAAATATCAGACGTGTTTACATGGATATCAGCGACTTAGTTGAACCAGTAAATATGCCATTGGGAGATAAACAATGCAGTCATCAATTATTAAATATGCCTTAGCGCTTGCCACGGCAGTTGCGCTAAGTCAGTCACAAGCTGAGATGGTTCAGTCATCATCATTCAATCATGATAATGACAACTCTCGTCTTGCAGCTCGTGTATTGAATAAAGAAGCTCAAAGCTTCAATTCAAACTTTACGAATTTAAGTAGCCTTTCAATCACTGAGCGTTCTGGCGATAAAATTCGTCGTCAAACAATCGCTGCTAAAATCGAAATTCCTGAAGATGAGCCTTCAGTGATTGAAAAGTTAAATACTGTTGCATCGAATACTGTTCGTAAGTTCACTCAAACAGGTACTGCTTCTTGGTACGGTCGTCAATTCCACGGTCGTAAAACAGCAAGCGGTGAAACGTTTGACATGAACGCACTTACAGCAGCACATCGTAGCCTACCACTTAATTGCTTTATTCGTGTTACGAATCGCAATAATGGTAAAAGCGTCGTGGTGAAAGTAAATGACCGTGGTCCATTCCATGGTAACCGTGTTCTTGATTTATCTTATGGTGCTGCTAAGCAATTGGGTATTACCAGTGCGGGTACTGCAAATGTGAGCATTGAGCGCGTAGACGGTCCAAATTCTTAATTCTCCAATGAAGTGACTGCATTTAACAGACCACGCCTAGCGTGGTTTTTTATTTGAAGCCTCTTAGCCTTTCTAATCTTCAGTAATCCTGATTTTGACCCTTCCCGCATTCTTGTTTATATTGAAGTCCTTCCCCATGATTAAGGACTATCATGAAAACAATCAACGAATGGTTTGATGAATACAGCGAAAGTCATCAAAATAAAACCAATAAAATTATTCACTGGATTTGCGTACCCACGATTTATTTTTCAATCGTTGGCATATTGGCACATTTTAGCGCGCTACTTACTGCTGTCTTACTTGCTTTAGCATTTATCTTTTACGCACGTTTAGACATTGTCCTTGCTGTTGCAATGGCCGCGTTAACGTTAATCATGGTATGGCTAATTTGGGTACTACCAGTTGGTTATGGCTTTTATATCGCACTCTTTGTATTCGCATGGATTGGTCAATTTTATGGCCATAAAATTGAAGGTAAAAAGCCCTCTTTTTTCAAAGATCTCCAATTCCTCCTCATTGGCCCTATTTGGTGTTTAGATACATTTGCAAGCAAAGTACTTAGTAATTGGAAAACACACCATAAATCGCAAATAAAGAGCATTTAGAGCACGATTAATTTCATAGATCTCTTTTTCACTTATTCGACATTGGTTTTCTTCATATTCGATGCTTAAAACCCTATTGTTTATAGGTGTATTTATCTCTGGTATTTCCAATCATTTTTTCTATTTATACGACCAAAAAGCCAGTGTTTAAACACTGGCTTTTACTCAATATGGTTAATCCAATTTTATGTTGATAGCTTCATCTGAATCATGATCATTTAAATGACTAAAGTTAAAAATGACTACGTGATTTTTATTGATAGGTTTTACCTTGATGCTTTAACCAACCATCTTGATGACGTCCATTCGGATCGTGATGTGTCCAATGCATCACACCTCCCTTATCTGAATATTCATATTCACCGTAAAATTGAACTGTATCGCCTTTTTCCAAGTCATCAATGCGTGGAGCAAGATCGATATTATGTGCGACTAAAAGCGTTTGACCATTATTTAAGGTCAAAATGAACTTTTGATGTCGGCTACCTTCATTATCATCTCGAAGTACCGCTTTGACTTGACCTGCACCCTCAACCTGAACATTACTGAGTTTATTTTTAAATGCATGTGCAATAATATCTTCAGCACTCTGCCCTTTTTGTTGAGCATCTACAGGTTGTACTGATTCTATTTTTGGCTGTGCGTTTTGTTCCGCTGTCGTCTGAACTGGTGCAGATTTTTGTTGTTGTAAATCGATTCCGAAATAAGCGGCTGTAAGCGCAACAATAATTCCGCCGATGGTTAAATTTGTTTTGTTTGCCATAAGATAGTTTAAATCTAAATTTTCAACTCATTATAGTCATTAATATGGATAAAAATAGAATCTATGCACAAGAATGCACACAATATAAAGTTTAAATAGCTTTGAAATCAGTAAAGCTACAGCCATAAAAAAAGCCCTCTAAAACGAGGGCTTTTTTCTACAAATAATCAGAGATTATTTTGCAGCAGCTTGAGCAGCAGCAACTTCTTCAGCGAAAGAAAGTTCAGCTTTTTTCTCAATACCTTCACCAACTTCGAAACGTACGAAGTTAGCAACAGTAGTACCAGTTGCTTTAAGAACTTCTGCAACTTTCTTATCGTTGTCGATAACGTACATTTGGTTCTCAAGAACAACTTCGTTCAAGTATTTCTGAACTGAACCAGTTACCATTTTTTCAACGATGTTTGCTGGTTTACCAGATTCAATTGCTTTGGCTTCAGCAATTTCTTTTTCTTTAGCGATAAGTTCAGCAGAAACGCCAGCTTCGTTTACAGCAACTGGGTTGAATGCAGCGATGTGCATAGCCAAACCTTTACCAGTATCAGCATCACCAGCGTATGCAACTACAACACCGATTTTTAAACCGTGTTTGTAAACTGCAAGGTTGTCGCCTTCAACGATTTGAGCACGACGCACTTGGATGTTTTCACCGATTTTTTGAACAAGCGCGATACGAGCTTCTTCTACAGTAGCACCATCTTCAAGTTTCAATTCAGCAATTTGAGCAACGTCAGTTACACCAGCAGCAAGCGCAGCAGCAGCAACTTTAGCAGAGAAACCAGCAAAGTTTTCGTCTTTAGCAACGAAGTCAGTTTGACAGTTAACTTCTACAAGGATTGCTTTGTTGCCTTCTTGAGCGATAGTGATCGCGCCGTCAGCAGCAATGTTACCCGCTTTTTTAGCAGCTTTAGCTTGACCAGATTTACGAAGGTTGTCGATCGCTAATTCGATGTCACCGCCCGCTTCTGTTAATGCTTTTTTACATTCCATCATTGCAAGACCAGTACGATCGCGCAATTCTTTAACCATGCTTGCTGTAACTGCAGTCATGTTAATCTCCTAAATACGGTAGAAAATGAATTCTTTTTAGAACAGAAACGGCCCAGAGCTGTCTCTTGGGCCGTCTGCATACATGACGCTTACTTTGCCACCATCACGTGTCGCAAAAATGACAAGCTTACGTCAAACGCATTAAGCCTCAGAAGCAGGAGCTTCTTCGCCTTTAGCTTGTGCATTTGCTTGTGATTGAGCATATTCTTTACCAGCAAGAATCGCATCAGCCATAGCAGAAGCGTAAAGAGTAACTGCACGGATCGCATCGTCGTTACCAGGGATAACGTAGTCTACGTTGTCTGGGTTAGAGTTTGTATCAACGATACCGATAACAGGAATACCAAGGTTTTTAGCTTCTTTAATTGCAATTGCTTCGTGATCAACATCGATTACGAATAATGCGTCAGGTAAACCACCCATGTTTTTAACGCCGCCAAGAGCGCGTTCAAGTTTTTCCATCTCACGAGTACGTTCTAAAGCTTCACGTTTAGTAAGTTTAGCGAAAGTACCGTCAGTAGATTGAGTTTGAAGGTCTTTTAGACGGTTGATTGACTGGCGAAGAGTTTTCCAGTTAGTCAACATACCACCCAACCAGCGGTGATCAACATATGGTTGACCTGCACGTTGAGCTTGTTCACGGATGATTGCAGAAGCTGCACGTTTTGTACCAACGAACAAAACTTTGTTCTTTTTGCTAGCCAAGTTGTTAGCAAAGTTCAAAGCATCATTTAACGCAGGAACAGTGTGCTCAAGGTTGATGATGTGAATTTTGTTGCGCGCGCCGAAGATGTATTCGCGCATTTTTGGATTCCAAAAACGTGTTTGGTGACCGAAGTGTGCGCCTGCTTGAAGAAGGTCGCGCATGCTTACGTTGTAATCTGCCATTTTCTTTACCTTAAAGTTTGGGTTAGGCCTCCATATACCCGCATTCTCCACCTAAAAAGGCACCCAGAGAAATGTGTCGATATATGTGCGGATTTTATTGCCCCATCGCACAAAGCTCGTGAAAGATATTCACGAAAAAGCATTTGATAAAATGGGCGGCTATTTATACCATAGTCACATACAAATTTCCAAAAGTTTTTAGAGATCATGAACAGTACTTACGAAGCTCCACGTCGATTAATTAAAACGCCTGACGAAATTGAAAAAATGCGCGTCGCGGGTCGACTGGCGGCAGAAGTTTTGGATATGATCAAACCGCATATTGTTCCAGGTGTGACTACCCTAGAACTTGATACGATTTGTCATGACTATATTGTCAACAAACAAGAAGCTATTCCTGCTTGTTTAGGTTATGGTGCTGCGCCGGGTCGTCCAGCGTTCCAGCACGTGATCTGTACTTCAGTGAACCATGTGGTGTGTCACGGTATTCCATCTGAAAGCAAAAAGTTAAAAAAAGGTGACATCTTAAACATCGATGTCACTGTGATTAAAGATGGTTACCACGGTGATACCAACATGATGTATATCGTAGGCGGTGAAACATCTATTTTAGCGAACCGTTTATGTAAAGTTGCTCAAGAAGCCATGTACCGTGGTATGGCGGTGGTAAAACCAGGCGCAACCATGGGTGATATTGGTAATGCCATTCAACAATATGTTGAATCAGAACGTTTTGGCGTTGTACGTGAATATTGTGGTCATGGTATTGGTACTGTTTTCCATGACGAACCACAAGTTTTACACTACGGTCAACCCAATACAGGCATGATCTTAGAAGAAGGCATGACCTTTACCATCGAACCAATGGTGAACGGTGGCGACTGGAAAACCAAACTTCTTGGTGATAAATGGACTGTCGTTACTAAAGATCATAGCTTGTCTGCACAGTACGAACACACGCTACTTGTAACAAAAAATGGTGTAGAAGTGCTAACTGCTCGCCCCGAAGAAGATCTATCGCGTTTTGTTCAATAAGCAAAGTATTTGAAGCACAAAATTTTATTAAAAATGGTCACAGATATTGTGGCCTTTTTTATGCCTTTTTTTTATCCGTGACTTTAAGAATTTGCCATAAAATTTGATTAAAAATTTAAGTAACTCAATGTAAATTTTCTCAATTATATGGTTAGGATAGAATATCACACTTTTTTGCACATTGTTGATTTTGCCACTCCCCATTACTGTGCATTTAAGCTAAGATAGTGTGCTTTTTATTTTTTAATCCCTATAAGAAGGAATACTGCCGTGGACGTACGTCTGTCTGATCGTGTAAATAGCATCAAACCGTCCCCTACACTTGCTGTTACTAACAAAGCTGCTGAATTGAAAGCTGCTGGTAAAAACGTAATTGGTTTAGGCGCAGGTGAACCGGATTTCGATACCCCACAACACATCAAAGATGCTGCAATTGCTGCTATCAACAATGGCTTCACTAAATATACAGCTGTTGACGGTACTCCAGGTCTTAAAAAAGCAATTATTGCTAAATTAAAACGCGACAATAACCTTGATTACGCTGCAAACCAAATCTTGGTTTCTTGTGGTGGTAAACAATCTTTCTTTAACTTGGCACTTGCTTTGTTAAACAAAGGTGACGAAGTAATTATCCCTGCTCCTTACTGGGTAAGCTACCCAGACATGGTGATCATTGCTGAAGGTACTCCTGTAATCGTGAAATGTGGTGAAGACCAACGTTTCAAAATTACGCCTGCTCAATTAGAAGCTGCAATCACTGACAAAACTCGTTTAGTGGTTCTAAACAGCCCTTCTAACCCAACAGGTATGATCTACACTAAAGAAGAATTACTTGCTTTAGCTGACGTTCTACGTAAATACCCTGAAGTTTTAGTTGCTTCTGATGATATGTACGAACCAATCCGTTGGGACGACGAATTCTACAACATCGCAACAGTTGCACCAGACCTTTACGATCGCGTAATCGTTCTTAACGGTGTATCTAAAGCTTATGCAATGACTGGCTGGCGTATTGGCTACGCAGCGGGCCCTGCTAAACTTATTGGTGCGATGAAAAAAATCCAATCTCAATCAACTTCAAATCCAACTTCTATTTCACAAGTTGCTGCTGAAGCTGCATTGAATGGTCCTCAAGACGTTCTTGAGCCAATGATTGAAGCATTCAAACGCCGTCACGACCTAGTTGTGAAAGGCTTGAACGACATCAACGGTATTACTTGCCTTCCTGCTGATGGTGCATTCTATGCATACGCAAACATCCGTCCATTGATTCGTGCAAAAGGTTTAAAATCTTGCACAGAATTCTCTGCATGGTTATTGGAAGAAACTGGTGTTGCAGTAGTTCCTGGTGATGCGTTCGGTCTAGGTGGTTATATGCGTATTTCTTATGCAACTGCAGACGAAGTTCTTGTAGATGCGCTTGCACGTATCAAGAAAGCTGCTGACTCAATCGAAGGCGTAGACGCTGCGATTGCTTCAATTGCTGCTGAAAAATAATCTGCTTTTAAAAAGCTAGATTTAAAAAACCCGCGCATATCGCGGGTTTTTTATACTCATCAAAAGAATAAATAAATACGCTTCACTTCAACACGCTTTTGATCAATTTTTTTCGCGGTTCAAACTAAATAACAAAGCTCATCCAGCCCATTTGACTTCCTTCAAATCGACTTAAATATTAAAAAGCCAAACGTTAAAACCTAAAACTAACCTTCATATTCAAATCTTTGGTTTGCATTCTTTTTACGTTTTCAGCTATGTTATTTAAATAACTTCCAATTTAGAACCCAAAACAACCACAAAACTAACCTATCCAGAGATATACCAATGAACATCAAAGAAATGACTGGACTCGGAAATTTTAAAGGCAATAATGCAAGGCCAAATTCCACCTGCAAGCATTAGTGAAATTATTCCAATGCAACCCAAAAAGATTGAGCAAGGTAATGTAGAGTTTGTTGTAAAAGCCGATCAGCGCCATTTAAATCCACTTAGTGGTGTGCATGGTGGCTTTGCAGCAACAGTCTTAGATACAGTTACAGGGTGTGTCGTACACTCGGCATTAGAAGCTGGTATAGGCTATGGCACCATTGATCTCAATATAAAAATTTGTCGACCTATCCCTAAAAATCAAGATTTAACAGCAATAGGCCATTTAATTAATATCAGCAAAAATTTAGCAATTTCAGAAGGCAGAATTATGGATAACAATGGAAAGATATATGCTCATGCAACAGCGACATGCATGATTATACGTCCTTAATATTTTATTTTTCTACTCGCAATTCAATGCGAGCAGATGATGGTTCAAACTTAAATTGCTGAATGTAAGGCGCGAATTAATTGGCCTTCGCTTAGATCAATGCGATTACTGCCCTTTTGAAAGCAGTAATATTTTAAAGCACTATCTAACTCAACACGAAGTTCTTGTTGTTCTGAAATAGACCATACTTTAGAACGATTTGAGCCTGATAACGCATTACCGGCCAATTGGTATAAATACAAATCTTGCTTGCGTTGCAAAGGCACACGACGGCCATCATCTTGATGTTCAAAACGTAAATGACATGGCGTGTTGATCAACCATTTTTCACTAAACCACAGTTGTAATAAATCACCCAATGCCAAGTCACGTCGACCCAAAGGCCAAACGTCAACGTACGCACCTTCCACAGGTGTTTGATATTGCTCTTGATTACTAATAATGGAAAGATAGTTTTCTTGATAAAAAGAAAAATTTGAAAAAATCTGAGAAATAGTCAGCGTATTCATTCGCTTTCTCCTGTTTAGCCATTTTAGTGCTGGCAAGTTGGGTTTAAATCCACACTGTTTAAACATATGTTTAAACGCTCTGTTGTTGCATTCAGACTATCAATTGAATTTTTTCTTTGCAAGCCTAAGATTCATTTTTTCTAAAAAATCCTTCTTTTTGTTCAAATAAAAAACATCTATCACGCATTTCTCCTCATATTCGTATTTTTAGCTTGACCCTCCTCAAAATCTGCTTATAATCGCATTCAGATTCTCCAATAGCTCAGTCGGTAGAGCGACGGACTGTTAATCCGCAGGTCCCTGGTTCGAGCCCAGGTTGGAGAGCCAAATTCTAAAGCCCATTTATTTAAATGGGCTTTTTTAATGCCTATGATTTACATATAATCTATAAATCATTGTCATTAAAATAAAAAATGTTCATTCAAGTTGATGCTGAATCAAATAAAACTGCCTTAAGACACTACCTCACTGCATTCATTTTTCTTTTAATTATTATCAGCCCATTTGCAATTTATTTGGTGAGCTGCACACCCGAAAGTGAAATTGAACAACATTTCAAAACGCCACCCAATTTATATAATAGTGAAACCAACACCCTTCTTGACAGCAGCCTACAATGGTTGATTCCACCTCAGCAGATTCAAAATCACAATACTATTCCGGAAATATCTGAATCTGTATTGAACGAGATGACAGAAGGACAATATTGGTCAAGCACACCGATTACACTGCAAAACCAATCTGATCAACTGTATGTTCATATTGATTTTGCAGGTCAGCAACAAACACGAAAAGATCTTGAAATTTCAGTACTTCCGTTATGTATTGTTCACGAGAAAGAAACACCATGTATGAAAGCTGGGTTAAATGCAACTGGACAACTTTTTAACATCTCAACTCAAAAAAATACGCAATATCACACACTAGAGACCAATAAGTCATGGATGTTTTATGGCCATGAATTCCAAGAAAATTATATTATTCCACCACAAGCCACTCTCAAATTTTTAGTTAAAGCCAACATCCCTGAACACTTAACCCTGCAATGGCTTAGGCTAAGCATCAGTACTAGCCCCATTGTTGAGAAACAGCAAAATTTTATGCTCATGACGCAAAACAGTATAAGAATAAAATATGCACTTGCTCTATTGCCATTCTTCATATTAGCTTTGATGCACATTTTTCAAGGGTTTGAAAGCCTGCGTAATTTATCTATCGGCGCACTTTCAGCACTTTTATTTGCAATCAACACCATCATTTGGGATATCCATTATATGGTGATTGGCTGCCTGATTTTATGTTTTGCAAGTGTCTGTTATTGTTTTGAGAGCCGATATTATCGATTGCTTTATTTAACGGGTTGTTTACTGATTGCAGGCTATTCGCAGCAATATTATGGTGGTTTTAATAAACACTTTTTCACTCAAACCAGTTTAATTTTATTGATAGGTTTATCGATGTTTTATCTTGAACCTAAAGATAGCTAAATCATTTTCATAAAAAAGCTCCGCAAATCGCAGAGCTTTTTCTCTTTAAATCACATTAAAACTCAAAGTATATTTATATCGTTTTAATGCGTGTTCCTTCATTTCAAAAGGCTGTTGATAATCCATTTTCAGCAAATACTGACCACGATCTGATAGGTTAAAATTCAAATTTCCATCTTGATCAGTTTTAAGCGTTTTATAAACTTTTCCTTCACGGCTGTAATCCGTGGTTTGCTGCAAAATTTCAACCTGTAAACCCGCAACCGCTTTTTTCTGATCTAGCACTTTCAGTTGCACAGGCTCATTATGCTTTATAGCATTTGGATGGGTTTTAAATTGCACATCAAAGCCATCATGTAAATGATTCACCACATGTGTAGAGGTTGCACGGCGTGATACAAAAGTTTCAATGATTTCCTGCGTTTGAATACTTTTGATTTGCGACTTTTTAGTCAACTCGGCTGTATAAATGACATTTGCATTCGCAGTTTTTTGAGGATCACGCACACCATTGATTAACGCTTTCCATTGCTTTTGATCATAAGCAAAACGCGCTGTACTTCCCTGCTTTTCACCGCGAATACGATACGTGCCATCTTGCTTATTTTCTAAACTATAGCTGCTGACTGTTTGCGTTTTTGCCCAATCAGTTTCCGTTAAATGTAGCTTATCACCTGACGGTGTATGCACATGGAAATTAAAGTTTTTGGTGGTGTTTCAAAAAGTATGCTGGCATTAAACGAATCCATTATTGATATAAAAGAACGCTAAATCAAAGGCTTTGTAATGATTTTCAAGCTTTTTGGAGAAGTTGCAGCTTCTCCTAAAGCCTCGCCTGATCCGATGCCGTAATCGACAATTATTGCCTTCTATACCCACAGTGAAAAATTTACCAATCAACTGTTTGCATTCTTTAAAGGTCGTAACAAAGCTATCCCAATGGTCACTTGATATACATGTATAGCTTACACCTAACTGCTTCAATTTTAATTTAAGTCGTTTTGCAGTGGCTAAATCTCGGTTACCCCATACATAAGCAACAATTTCACCTGTTTCTCGATGATAGGCATAAATTAGCCATTGTTTATTTTGCTTATGACCAACAAAAGTCCAAAACTCATCTACTTCAAGGGTTTCATAATGACTTTGCTGTGCTCGAAGTTGATATTTTGATTGGCTAAGTGTCCGTAGAACTTTACCGATACTTACTCTTTCAATTTCTGCTATATCCCTGACACCACTGCCTCGCACCATGAGGTGTAATATTTTGGTTTTGATACCTGAGTGACAGCCTTGATAACTGAGAGCATGATCACCAATAAATTGACGTCTGCATATTTTACATTGGTAATTTTGCTTACCATCTACTTTTGTGCCATTTTTCTTTATACTGTCACTTAGGCAGGCTGGACACTTGATTTCTAGAGTTATTCGCATTTCTCTATTTTATCAAAATCCAACCTGCTTTTTTTCAGCATACTTTTTGAAACACCACCAAGTTTTTAATAGCTATTTCAGAAACAAACGGATTGTCATAAAAACCAGAAAGAATGGCACTATGATTATTAAATATTTGATAGTTTAATGGCGCCACATAAGGATAATGCGCTTCAGCCTGACCAACCGCACACAAAGCGATACAGAATAAAGTGAATTGTAATTTCATATTAAATAAGTGAGCTTAAATTGTTTGATTCATAGAGATCGTTTCATTTTAGATTCACCCAAGATAATTGTAAATAATTCTTATTATCATTTATTTTAAGTGCATAAAAAATCCCCCATTCTGGAGGATTATTTTATCAAGCTGCTTTGACTGGCACACCACTATGAAAGCGGAATAAATCATCTGGGCTGCTAATCAGATTTTTTTCAACTTCACGAATATGCTCAATACGCATCTGAATATCTTCTTTCGGGTTCTTTAGCTTATTGGTCGTCGCCACATCCATGGCCAATGCTAAATAGTCCTCATAATGGCGTGATTCAGACTTTAGCAAATAGCGGTAGTACCGCCCCAACTCTTCATCCACATGTGGTGCAAGCGCATAGAAACGCTCACATGACCGTGCTTCAACAAATGCGCCAATCACCAAGATATCAATTAACGCTTCTGGCTCGTAAGTCCGCACTTCTTTACGTAGACCACCTGCATACCGACCAGCACTGATTGCAGTCCATTCCTGACCACGTTTTGCCATCAGTTCCAGCACTTGCTCATAGTGCAGCATTTCTTCACGTACTAGCTGTGCCAGTTTGATTTGTAAATCCGAGAAAAAACTATAACGAAACATCAAATTCATTGCTGTACTTGCTGCTTTCTTTTCACAATTGGCATGATCCTGCATCAGGATATCCAAATTATTTAAAGCTTCATCTAGCCATGCTTTTGGTGTTTCACACCCCAAGAAGCCAATGACTGGCTTCATTAGGGCATCATAATCAATATTTGACATATACTTTACTTAAAAATTAACGTGCAGATTTAATCGCAGCTTTCATTTGTTTTACAGACTGTGCCAATCCAATAAATACAGCATCAGCAATAATCGAGTGACCAATATTCAATTCATGAATTTGAGCAATGCGCGCAATCGGAGTGACATTTTCAAGATTTAAGCCATGACCAGCATTCACAATCAATCCTTTAGATGCCGCATATTCAGCACCTCGAATAATACGTTCCAGCTCTGCTTTCTGCGCTTCAGGTGTTTCAGCATCTGCATATGCACCTGTATGCAACTCAATCGTAGGCGCACCACAGGCAATCGCTGCATCAATTTGAGCAAAGTCAGCATCAATAAATAATGAAACTTCGCAACCAATCGCCGCGAGTGCTTGAGTCGCGTTTTTCACATCTTCAAAATGCCCAACCACATCTAGACCGCCTTCAGTCGTGACTTCTTCACGCTTTTCAGGAACAAAGCATACATGATGCGGCTGAATCTCTTTGGCAAATTCAACCATTTCATTGGTCACTGCCATTTCAAGGTTCATATGGGTTTTTAATACAGAACGCATACGACGTACATCATCATCTTTAATATGGCGACGATCTTCACGTAAATGCAGCGTAATCCCTTCCGCCCCCGCTTGCTCACAAATAATTGCGGCATTCACAGGATCTGGATAAGTTGTCCCACGTGCATTTCGTAGTGTTGCCACATGGTCAATATTTACACCAAGCAAAGCTGCCATAATTCTTTCCTAATGACGTTGAGTTTGAGAATTCTGTATCCACAATTGACGACTTTTTAATGGACGATCGCCAAGCAAGGAAGTAATCATTTGTCGGTACAACTTAGACAGTAATTGTAACTGTTCAGGATTAAATTCCCCACCTTTTTCATAATCACACATACTTAAAATATGTTGACCTGACAATGTTGCGCGTGAGGCTTTAATGACAGGTTGAAAACCTTCGTTTAAATGAAATTGATAATTTTCATGAGGCTGAATTTGCTGTTGATTTGCATCAGTTGAAAAATCCAACGCAAAACCCAACTCTTCAAGCAGCACATGCTCAAATTGTCTAAGGATTTGCCGTAAGAATAGATCTGGGTGGGCCTGGACAGACATGCATTGAAGTTTTTCCAAGGTGTGTGCATATTGAGCAAATGTCTCAGGCATCTCAACCTCTAAGGGACATAATCTCAATAAGACTTCATTCAGATAAAACCCTGAAAAAAAAGCATCACCAAAAAAGAAAATCGGTTGATTTACAATTTCGAGTTTACTAAAGTTTTTAAGTTCGGACTTACCAGATGCTTGCAAGCAAATTGGTTGATACTGGGGAGGTGGCGTTTGCCTGAGAATACCATCAATTCGACCATGCTCCTGAGTAAACAAGTGCACAATATGACTTTTTTCACGATATTTACGATGGTGAATTAAATAACCATGCAGTATCTCATTACGCATGATTTGAAATATTAATCCTTGCCTTTCTTTTTCTTGTCGTCTTCATCTTCATCCCCATCTGGAATGACTGCACCCACAACTGCAGCAGTACCTTTAACCACGCCTTTTGTGGTTTTATAAGCCACTTTGACAGGAACAGTAACGATTTTATGAATACACCCTTGTAGAAACAAAACACATGCAACTACGGCCAATACTTTCATCATTACTCTTCCCTCAAAGTTTTAAATCTCTAGCAATTAAATATCGCTATAACCCAAGCTTTTCAATGCACGCTCATCATCAGACCAACCACCTTTAACTTTCACCCAAAGTGTTAGCATGATTTTTTGCTCGAACATTTTTTCCATATCCACACGTGCATCCATACCGATTTTCTTCAGTTTGGCACCTTTCTCACCAATCACAATGGCTTTTTGGCCAGAGCGATCGACAAAAATCGTCGCATCAATATAGGTACACGCCGCTTTAGGACGACCTGTTTTTGGATTAATTGTTGCTTCTTCTGTTTTAAACGACTCAATTTGAACCGTTAAATCATAAGGCAGCTCTTCACCCAATTGACGCATGATTTTTTCACGGATAATTTCAGAGGCAAGGAAACGCTCTGAACGATCGGTCAATTGCTCAAGTGAATACAGTGGTGGTTGGAACGGCAGATATTTCTCAATAGTACTGCGCAAATGATCCAAATTTGCACCGCGTAACGCTGATACAGGAACAATTTCCGCAAAATTCATCAATTTTGCACGTTCTTGTATCAATGGTAATGCATGGTTTTTGTTTTCTAGCGTATCAATTTTATTGATCACAAGAATAACCGGCATATCGGCATTTTTTAGCTTTTCTAACACTAAATCATCATTCTGTGTCCATTTGTCTGCATCAATCACAAACAGAACCAAGTTCACATCACGAAGTGCAGAATGCGCCGCACGGTTCATCATTTTATTGATGGCACGGACTTCTTTTTTGTGCATCCCAGGCGTATCAACAAATACCGCTTGAGACTTTTCACGTGAGTCAATACCCACAATTTTATGACGAGTCGTTTGTGGTTTACGAGACGTAATTGAAAGTTTTTGACCCAAAATATGGTTCATTAACGTTGATTTACCCACGTTTGGACGACCAACAATCGCCACAAAACCACTTTTAAAATCGGCAGGAATTTCAGTTCCTTGTGCACTAAAAAACTGACTAATTAAATCGTTGCTGTCGCCTTGCGACTCGTGATCAGCATCTACGTGATCGGAATGAGTAGTCATTAAGACTTTTTCTCCAAAATTTCTAAGATTTCTGCCGCTACAGCTTGTTCAGCAAAGCGACGGCTTGAACCTTCACCGTATTTAACAGGGAGCCCTTCGACTGTACATTCAACTTTAAAATGTTGGTTCGGAGCATCACCCTGAATATCTACAACCTCGTAAACCGGGAGAGGTTTTTTACGTGCTTGTAAATACTCTTGCAAACGTGATTTAGGATCTTTTAGTTGATCGGTCGGTTCAATATGATCTAAATATGGTACATACCATTTAAGAACAATCGGTTCCAGAATTTTTAAATCCTGACAATCGACATAGATTGCACCAATGATCGATTCAACGGTATCTGCAAGTATAGACTCACGATGATGACCGCCAGATTTCAACTCACCTGTACTCAAGATTAATTCTTGACTGAGTTTTAAGTCATTGGCAATTTTACCTAGCGCTTCCTGACGAACCAGTGTTGCACGCATACGCGTTAGACGCCCTTCATTTTCGTGCGGGTAGGCATGGTACAGATAATTGGCAATTATCATACCCAATAATGAATCGCCCAGATATTCTAGGCGTTCATAATTGTATTTATGGCTCACCGATCGGTGGGTCAAGGCCAGTTGTAACAATTCAGGTTGTTTAAACTGATAACCGATACGACTTGCTAAACGAGCTTCATTTAGCTTGGACTGAGCTTTGATCAAAACTTTTCTCGAACTTCAACACAATATCAATATTCAATAAGAAAGGTTTTCTTATTTCATAATCTGTTTTCACTTGTAGACCGTCTACATTAGTGACTTGAGCAATATCTTTAAAGTTTAAATCACGCACACCATTCATATCTAAGCGTTGTGACATTTGTGACTCAAACTTACTAGGAGCAATATTTTTAGGACTGCTCTTCATCAAATCTTCAATTTCATTGTTGACGAGACGGTCGTCAACATACGGTCCCCAAACCGCAATTAAAGCTTTAGCTAAAAAAGCAAAACCAATAATAGCAATTAAAATTGCTATATAAGACGTTCCCCGTTGATGTCTCATTTTATTTTCCTGATGTAAGACTAATCAATACTGCCATTACGACTAAATGAAGGCAGTTTTAAACCAGGTTCCTTATGCATCCACTTGTAAAAAGCACGTCCAGTGAGGTTTTCTTCAGGTACAAAGCCCCAAAAACGACTGTCCGCACTTTGATCACGATTATCCCCCATCGCGAAATAGTGACCTTCAGGAACCTTAACTTCCCAATATAAACCATTTTCTGTTGAATATTTACCATTTTCAACATAGTTGATAAATGGCGCTTGGCGCGCAACATTGACACCTTCAAGCTCACGCATGGTAAACGTATGCTTACCCATGGTTTCTTTATGATAAATCGATGTAGGTGTGTCGAGTTGATCTTTTTCACGGCTAAATTCCACAGGAACTTTTGCCACTTTCTGACCATTCACACTCAGTTGACCATGATCATAAATAATATGATCCCCTGGTAAACCAACCACACGTTTAATATAGCTAATGGTTGGTTGTGGTGGATAACGGAATACAATGACATCTCCACGTTCAGGCTCACCAACATCAATAATTTTTTTATTAATAATAGGTAATCGTACGCCATACTGATATTTATTCACCACAATAAAATCACCTGTCTCTAAAGTTGGAACCATAGAGTCTGATGGAATATTAAATGGCTCATATAAGAATGAACGCATTACCAAAACTATCGCTAGAATCGGCCAAAAGTCATAAGCCCATGCGATAACGACATTTTCATTCCCTTTACCTTTAGTCTGCCGTTGCTTCCAGACAAACTTATCCAACAGCCAAATTAAGAAAAAAATGACTGTGGCAGGAACAAGGATCAAATTAAAGTCAAAATCCATGAGCTCATAAACCTCTATTTATTATCTTTCTACTTTCAATACCGCAAGGAACGCTTCTTGTGGGATTTCGACGCTGCCCACTTGTTTCATACGTTTCTTACCTTCTTTTTGTTTCGCAAGAAGTTTCTTCTTACGCGACACGTCACCACCATAACATTTAGCCAAAACGTTTTTACGCATCGCTTTTACAGTTGAACGTGCAATGATCTGTGCACCAATCGCTGCTTGAATAGCCACATCGAACATTTGACGTGGAATTAAATCTTTCATTTTTTCCACAAGTGCAATACCACGATGGCGAGCATCTTGTCGGTGGCAAATCATGGCCAAGGCATCAACTTTTTCACCGTTGATTAACACATCCACCTTAACTAGAGATGAAGACTCAAAACGCACAAAGTTATAATCTAACGATGCAAAACCGCGTGAACATGATTTCAATTTATCAAAGAAATCCATAACTACTTCAGCCATTGGGATTTCAAACGTAATGGCCACTTGGTTCGCCATAAACTTCATATTCTTTTGAACGCCGCGACGTTCAACACATAAAGTCATCACATTACCCAAGTATTCTTGCGGTACTAAAATGTGACATTCAGCAATTGGCTCACGTAAGTCTTCAACTGTTGAACCATCAGGCATTTTAGAAGGACTGTCGATATAAATGGTTTGACCATTTTTCATCACCGCTTCATAAATTACGGTTGGTGCTGAAGAAATCAGGTCCAGATCATACTCACGTTCTAAACGTTCTTGTACAATTTCCATGTGCAGCATACCCAAGAAGCCACAACGGAAGCCAAAACCAAGTGCATCTGAACTTTCAGGTTCAAAGAACAACGCTGAGTCATTAATTTGCAGTTTGTGCAGCGCCTCACGGAACGGTTCAAATTCACTTGAATCGATTGGGAATAAACCTGCATAGACCTGTGGTTTCACTTTTTTGAAACCCGGTAAGCTTTCAACTTCTGGTGTAGTTGCCAAGGTAATCGTATCACCAACTGGAGCACCAAAAATATCTTTAATACCCGCGATCACGAAACCAACTTCACCTGCTTCGAGCATGTCAGTTTCTGTATGTTTAGGATTAAAAATACCTACTGAGGTGATGATGTGCGTTTGACCAGTTGATTTCATCAACATTTTATCGCCTTTACGCACACGACCTTCTTTAATACGAACTAAAGAAACCACGCCCAAATAGTTGTCGAACCAAGAGTCAACAATTAAGGCTTGTAATGGTGCATTACGATCGCCTTCGGGTGCAGGAATGACATTGACTAGTGTTTCAAGCACCCCTTCAATGCCTAGACCGGTTTTAGCTGAACATGTAGGTGCTTCAGTCGCTTCGATACCAATAATGTCTTCAATTTCTTGAATAACACGCTCTGGCTCTGCTTGCGGCAAATCGATTTTATTTAAAACAGGTAGGACTTCTAAGCCTTGTTCAATTGCTGTATAGCAGTTAGCAACAGACTGGGCTTCTACACCTTGTGCAGCATCGACCACCAATAATGCGCCTTCACATGCAGCAAGTGAACGTGAAACTTCATAAGAAAAGTCAACGTGCCCAGGTGTGTCAATAAAGTTAAGCTGGTATTCTTCACCGTTAGGATGAGTGTAATACAAAGTCACAGACGTAGCTTTAATCGTAATACCACGCTCACGTTCTAATTCCATAGAATCTAGAACCTGTGCTTGCATTTCACGATCTTGCAGACCACCACAAGTTTGAATAAATCGGTCGGCAAGCGTCGACTTACCATGGTCGATATGCGCAATGATCGAGAAGTTACGAATGTTTTTTATATCAACAGATTTTTTAGCTTGCGCCATGGGCTACCTTGGAAAAATAAAAGCGCTATGCATGCAATTCTTTATGCATAGCAAAAGCCGAATAGAAATTGCCGAGGATTATAGCAGATGGATTTTTCAAAGTATCGAAAATAATGCATTGCTTTTATGCTAAGCACTTATCCTGCGTGTAGAACTTAACTAGTCTTCGCTTTAATATGAGGTTTCAATTAAAAATCAGAAATCATAAGCACTAAAATCAAGCGGATTTATGCTATCTACGATGGGTTGATAAGCTTGGGTAAAGGTTGGCGACATGCGCTTTGGACGGCCTGTAGCAATTTCAATGCATGCCCACTGTGTATTGCCTGTAAATAATATCGCTTTGTCTTTAGGGCGATAAAATACATACTGCCGAAACGAATACAATGCATTGATATCATTTAGCCAAGTTCGTAAAATAATCTCCTCACCTTCGAGCGCTGCTTTACGATATTGCACATGATGCTCAACAGCGACCATGGCATGCTTCAATTCAATATATTCTTTTAAGCCTAAACCCAAAGCTTCAATATGTGCTGTCGCGACATCTTGCATCCAACTGACGTACACCACGTTATTCACATGATTTAATGTGTCGATATGTTCAGCTTGAACTGTAATTTTTAAATCAAAGATATCGCTCATAGCGTCCTGCAAATTTTAAATTGTGGCCCACAGTCTACCCATTTTTATCTAAGGGTGAATTGCAAAAACGCTAAAGTTAAAAAACCACTCGCTTGGAGTGGTTTTCATTTAGTAACTCATTACTGAATACGCATGCCCACAATCGCACGCTGTCCCTGACGAATCAAAGAAACACGTGCAATGCTACCATTTTTCAACTCTGAAATAACTTTCACAAAATCTTCAGCATTATTTACGGCTTTATTATTAACTTGAGTCACCACATCCCCAGGCTGAATTCGTGCTTGTGAAGCAATACCACCTGCACGTACATCTTGAATTAAGACACCGCCTTTGAGACTGAGTTGTTTTAGTTCATCTGCGTTTAGGTTGCGAATTGACACCCCAATCACCGGGCCTTTTTTCACAGGTGCAATTTCAGCTTTTGCAGGCGTATCATCTGGTGCAGTGATCAAGGTTGCTGAAATGTTTTGGCGTTTATCATCACGTAATACTTCAAGCTGAATACTTTGATTAGGACCTGTACGATTGAGATAATTCAGTAGTTCGCCAGTACGTGAAATCGGTGTACCATTAAATTTCAAAATGACATCACCCGCTTTAAAGCCAGCTTTTGCTGCGGGTGAATTCGGTGCAACTTGAGTAATCAATGAGCCCTCAGGTTTTGAAAGGTTATAGGATTCAGCAAGATTCCGATCGATATCTTGCAGCATAACGCCTAAGTAAGCACGTGTCACCTTGCCGTTTTTCTTTAATTGGTCTGCAACATCCATCGCCACATCAATAGGAATCGAGAACGATAAACCCATATAACCACCCGTACCACTAAAGATACGAGAGTTCACCCCAACCACTTCACCAGACTGGTTAAATAAAGGGCCGCCTGAGTTTCCGGGGTTCAATGCCACATCGGTTTGAATAAATGGAACCGAGGTTTCTCCCATCATATTGCGCATTTTCGCACTGACAATCCCTGCCGAAGCTGAATAGTCAAAACCAAATGGTGAACCAATAGCCAACACTGGCTCACCTACACGTAAACGGTCAACATTACCTGTGCGTAGCTCTGGAAAATTTGAACCTTTCACCTTTAGCAAAGCCACATCAGTCCGCTCATCACTACCCACAACGGTGGCATCAATTTCACGGCGGTCATTCAATACGATGGTGACTTTCGATGCATCTTCTACCACATGGTGATTAGTTAATAGATAACCATCTTTACTAATAAAGAATGCGCTTCCATAACCGGTCTTTTCTTGCGGCATTTTTTGCTGCGGGATAACGACCTGATTACCAAAAAAGCGTCGTAATATTTCTGGGACTTGCTGCTGTAAAAGCTCTTCTTGACTGAGCTTTTTAACCACATTCACGCTTACGACAGCTGGGCTGACCTGTTCAACCAAATTGGAAAAATCAACAGGACCTGCTGCCTGCGTTTGTACGCTAGCAACCGTAAACACAGCTGCATAAAGTCCCTTTTGTAAATACGATTTATTCATTGTTAGCATTCACTCAATTGTGCTTATCATTTGAAATACGTTAGTTTTTATCACAATGCAAGTCTAGGCTTCGTAATAAAATGTTTGATGAATATTTAGGATAAACAATCTTAAACATTCCTTAAATATTACAGATCCATGAATATTTTTCATTATTTAGTTAATTTATAGTCATTGCGTTTTTAGGCAAAAACAGTTGTGATGATCGGACATTTTTAAAATTAGCTGATGGACATGTCTAATTTAAACACGACACATCAATTTGATGTGATTATTGTGGGAAGTGGCGGTGCAGGTTTAAGTTTAGCCCTCTCGTTACCAGATCATTTTAATATTGCTGTTTTAGCTAAGTCGACGCTGACGGATGCCAGTACATATTTTGCCCAAGGTGGCGTGGCAGCCGTCCTCGATAAAACAGATTCCATTGAACAACATATCGATGACACCATGATTGCAGGTGCACATTTATGTGAAATGGCGGCGGTAAAACAAACCGTTGAAGGTGGTAAGCCCTCTGTCGATTTTCTACTGAATCAAGGGGTGCAATTTACTTTAGACGAACAAGAACAGCTACATCTGACCCGAGAAGGTGGCCACTCTCAGCGCCGTATAATTCATGCAGCGGATGCAACTGGACGTGCAATTTCCACAACATTGGTAGAACGCGCCCAAGAAAAATCAAATATTCAGATCTTTGAAAACTATATCGCGATAGATCTAATTACCGCAAAAAAGTTAAATCCTGAAGCTGAAAGCCGTGCTCTAGGCCTTTATGCATTAGATGAAAAAACCGAAAAAGTACATACCTTTTTAGCACCATTTACTGCCCTTGCCTGTGGCGGTGCAATGAAAGCTTATTTATATACATCGAATCCCGACATTGCGACGGGTGATGGTATTGCCATGGCTTATCGTGCAGGCTGTCGTGTTGCCAATATGGAATTCAACCAATTCCATCCAACCTGTTTGTACCATCCTCAAGCTCGCTCCTTTTTAATTACCGAAGCGATGCGTGGCGAAGGTGCCTATTTACGTCTTCCTGACGGTGAACGCTTTATGCTGCGCTTTGATGAGCGTGCAGAATTAGCACCACGCGATATTGTAGCGCGCGCTATTGATTATGAAATCAAACGTCTGGGCATACGTCATGTTTGGCTTGATATCACCCATAAACCTGCAGAATTTGTCAAAGAACATTTTCCTACATTGTATGCACGCTTAATGGAACTTGGCATTGATATCACCAAAGAAATGATTCCTGTGGTTCCTGCTGCTCACTACACCTGTGGCGGCGTTGTGGTTGATGAAAACAGTCAGACCGATATTCCAGGCCTATATGCCATTGGGGAAACCTCTTATACTGGTCTACATGGTGCAAACCGTATGGCGAGTAACTCCTTACTGGAATGTTTCGTTTATGGCATGAGTGCATCAGCACATATCACAGCACAGCATCAGGGATCCTATCAGGCGCCTCATGTCCCAGAATGGGATGACTCGCAAGTGACCAACCCTGACGAAGACGTGGTGATTTTGCAGAATTGGGATGAACTTCGCCAAACCATGTGGAACTACGTGGGTATTGTCAGAACAACCAAACGGCTTCAACGTGCGCTCCATCGTATTGAAATGCTCAATCGTGAAATTACCGAGTATTACCAAGACTACCAAGTCAGTAAAAATCTGATTGAATTACGTAACTTAGTGTTGGTTTCAGAAATGATTGTACGCTGTGCAATGGAACGTAAAGAATCACGTGGACTGCATTTCACTTTGGACTATCCTGAACAAGCAGCAGAATTACGAAAAACAGTCCTAACTCCACCCAATTTCCAAGTGGAATGTCCATTGGTGAATACAGAACTGGTTTCTTAAACATCTAAAATGTCTAAAAACCATAAAAAGCCGAATGTAAATTCGGCTTTTTATTTGAATCAGCAAATGCAATTGAGCCTTTATAATCGCTTCGGTGGAATAGAATAGCTTCCTGTTATATGTGCAACAGGCTCATCCACACCTGCTGAATACACCAACACCTCACCATAAATTATACTTTTGCCCACTTTCAGCAATCGACACTCGCCTATTAAGTCTTTATTGGCTTCTGGCTTTCTTAAAAAATTAATATTCATATTGGTCGTGACCGCAAGTCCCACAATCCCGATCTCCCCCAAGATGGCCACATACAATGCAAAGTCAGCCAAAGTCATCATGGTTGGGCCAGATATCGTATTGCCCGGTCTTAGATCTTGTTCTGTGACATGCCAAATTAAAGTCGCGGTTTGCTGTCCAACTTCTTTAATCGTGCAATTTTTTAAACTTGGGGCAAATTCACGTTGTAAAAAATCAATAATCGCCTGCTTTCGATGCGGCATAAAAAAATCATCCATAACTTATGCTATGAATGATTTTTAAATCAAATACCTAAAGATTACTATGGCATTTTAGATCTGTTGCAAATGCAATAATGCCTGTTGAAAAACCTGTTCAGGTGTTTGCGTCGCATCGAGGCGCTTCATGCGTGCAGGCTCATTTTCATGAATTTCAGCAAAACCTGAACGCACTTTCTCAAAGAACGTTGCTTTCTCTTGCTCAAATCGATCCAAAGCACCACGTTCACGTGCACGTAACATCCCCGTTTCAATCGGTGCATCTAACCAAAAGGTAATATCTGGCATACGCGCCACAAAACCGTCATTTAAAACTTTGAGTTTTTCTCGGTCCAAACCACGACCTGCACACTGATATGCAAAACTCGAATCTGTAAAACGGTCACATAAAACGATTTTATCTGCAGACAGTGCCGGTAGAATCACGGCTTCTAAATGCTGTGCACGCGCTGCATACATCAGCAATAATTCAGTATCATTACTCATGGTTTCTTCGTGGTTCACCGAAAGTAACAGTGAGCGAATTTGCTCTGCCATAGGTGTACCACCCGGCTCACGGGTTAATACCACATCTTTTGCTAAGTGTTGGAAATGCTCATGTAGTTTACGAATCAACGTGGTTTTACCCACACCTTCCGTGCCTTCAAAACTAATAAACATGCTCACTCCTTAGTTTTTCGCACGAATTACAGATAAATATTCTTGTACCGCGCGGTTATGGTCTTGCAAATTACTACTAAATTTATGGCCGCCATTTCCTGTTGCAACAAAATATACATTGTTAGATGAATCAGGATGCATCGCGGCTTCAATTGCTTTTTGACTCGGCAAAGCAATCGGTGTAGGCGGTAAGCCATTGATCGTATAAGTATTATATGCTGTAGGTGTACGTAAATCTTGGCGAGTGATATTGCCTTGGTATTTATCGCCCATGCCATAAATCACAGTTGGATCTGTTTGCAAACGCATCCCTTGTTTGAGACGACGCACAAATACACCAGACACTTGTTCAAGCTCACTATCAATACTGGTTTCTTTTTCAATAATCGATGCCATGATCAAGGCTTCATATTTATCTTTATACGGTAAATTTTGAGCTCGATTGTTCCAAGCCTGATCTAAGGCTTTGATTTGTCGGTTATACAAATCCTTCAAAATTTTGCGATCAGACTCGCCTTTTGCAAAGAAATAAGTATTCGGAGCAAATAAACCTTCTGGGTGTGAATAAGGAATACCCAGTTCCTGCAAAATCTTTGAATAAGGCAGATTGCTAATGTCATGCGTTACCAATGGGTCATTTTTTAAAGCATCAATGAGTTGCTTAAATGTCGTCCCCTCAATCACTAAAATACGATTCATTTGTGCATTTTCAGAGTTCGAAATCAACTCCATAACTTCTCGCACACTCATGCCTTCATGGATTTCATACACACCCGCTTTCAAGGTGTCATTGATCATGAACTTTTGGTACAACTTCAAAATAATAGGAAAATGAACTTGTTTCTCTTTGGCTAGTCTGTCAATAAATCCTGAATAGGTATCCCCTGCACCAATCGCCAACATTTGCTTTTTGCCTTGCACAGGATAGGCTTTAAACAAACTCGACCACAGTAAGATCGCCACAAGTACAACGATACCAAGTAGCACAACCAAACATGCTTTAAATGGAAAACCTGCTTTGGCAGATTTTTTCTTATTTGTTTTTTTAGACACGGTGGACATATTAACGAATCTGACTTAATTGAAGTGTTCGGAAAAGTTCAATACAAGCTTGAACATCTAACTCAACTCCATTCAGAGTTGATGCAATTTTCATGGGACTTAAAGCATTGCAGAAAAAAACACTCTGAAAATGCGTAATTTTATCCATATTGACGTGACGTTGAGTACATGGAATCTGATGCTGCTGCATCCGTTTTAAAATTTCTGCACGCATGACACCATGCACGCCATTATAACGAAGTTCAGGCGTAATCCATCCTTCATTTGTGCGAATAAAACAATTACTGCTCACACCTTCAACAACTGTACCTTGCACATCCGTCACCAAAGCTTCCCCCCATGGGGTTTGATCCAACTCTGCTTTAAGCATGACTTGTTCTAATCGATTTAAGGACTTCAAGCCCACCAAACTTGGCATGGTTAACCCAATGGCTTGATGTAATACACCACTTTCGACAGTTTCGTACTCAAAATCTGCAACGGTTTTGGGGTAATAAAACACCCAAACATCTGCTGGGTGCTCAGGTAAACTATAGCCACGCTGACCAATACCACGACTCAACACAATTTTTAAAGTGCCATTGACGACATCTTGTTTACGTAACAATTTTAGAGTGTATTCAATAAGGTTTAAATCTGCATTTAGCTTTAATCGCTCATTGCTCAGTTTTAATCGTGCAATATGTAAAGCTAAAAGTTCTATTTGTCCTTGGCGAATACGTGCCGTGCTAAAACAGCCATCGCCATAGTGAAAGGCTCGATCAAGTAAATCAACTTGTTCTATTTGCTGCGCATTTTTAAAACACTGCATACGTCGTCATCCCAATTACATCACTTTATTTTAAAAAAAAATCGCTCAGCATATATTTCTTTTTTGTTCATATTAAATTCTTTTTTAATTATTTTTTCTGCATTAAAACTACAGATATTCTTGCCTCATCCAACAAAACATGTATAAAAATTGAGGACAACATGAATCTATCGAAATTAAAACTTGGGGTTTTGGCTGCATTCATTTCTGCCACAGCATTCAGTGCATCTGCCAAAGATTTCTTAAATGTGTCATATGATCCAACCCGTGAATTGTATGACAACTTCAATAAAGACTTTAGTGTTTACTGGAAAAAAACCACAGGCCAAGACATTAACTTTAAACAATCTCATGGTGGCTCAGGCAAACAGGCTCGTGCAGTTATTGATGGTCTAGATGCAGATGTCGTCACTTTGGCTTTGGCTGCAGATATTGATGAAATAGCTGCACGTGGTTTAGTTGCAAAAGACTGGCAAAAGAAATTCCCACAAAACTCAACGCCATATACATCGACCATTGTGTTCTTAGTGCATAAAGGCAACCCGAAAGGCATTAAAGACTGGGGCGATTTAATTAAACCGGGTGTCGACATTATTACCCCGAACCCAAAAACATCGGGTGGTGCGCGTTGGAACTATTTAGCAGCGTGGGCTTGGGCCAAACATCAAGCAGGTGGTAATGATACAAAAGCCCAAGAATTTGTCCGCCAAATCTATAAGCAAACCAAAGTCCTCGACTCAGGCGCACGTGGTGCAACAACTACATTCGCTGAACGTGGTATTGGTGACGTGTTATTGGCTTGGGAAAATGAAGCACATTTGGCAGTTCGTGAACAGCCGGGTAAGTTTGAGATCGTGACCCCTTCACTTTCTATCTTGGCCGAGCCGCCTGTTGCGATAGTAGAAAAAAATGCCAAGAAGGATGGCAATGAAAATTTAGCCAAAGCGTATTTAAATTATCTGTACTCACCTGCAGGTCAAACCATTGCAGCACAGAACTATTATCGTCCACGTAATGCTGCGGTACTGGCAAAATATAAAAATGTTTTTAAACCTTTAAAATTAGTGACTATTGATAAAGAGTTTGGCGGTTGGAGCAAAGTACAGAAAAAACATTTTGAAAATGGTGGCGTCTTTGATCAAATCGTGAAGACCAATAATTCAAAATAATGCTTTAAATACAGAAAAGCATCTTCCTTTCGCATAAGGTCGATGCTTTTTTTTCGTATACACACCTGTTATCTTTTTTATTCATATAAAATTCGTTTTTAATTATTTTTTATGCATAAAGATTGGCGCTATTCTTCACCCATGTTACAGACAAAGTAAAAATTATTGAGGTTCACATGAGTATTTCCGCAAAATTAAAATTGGGTGTTCTTGCTGCAGTCATCTCGACGATTTCTTTTGGTGCAGCTGCAAAAGACTTCTTAAACGTATCTTACGACCCTACGCGTGAACTCTATGAAAGTGTGAATAAAGACTTCAGTAAATATTGGGAAAGCCGTACAGGTCAAAAAATTAATTTTAAACAATCTCATGGTGGTTCAGGCAAACAAGCGCGTGCAGTCATTGATGGCTTAGATGCCGATGTAGTGACTTTAGCACTTGCAGCGGATATTGATGTGATTGCAGAAAAAGCCAAACTTTTACCTGCAGATTGGCAGAAGAAACTTCCACAAAACTCAACGCCATATACCTCAACGATTGTATTCTTAGTCCGTAAAGGCAACCCAAAAGCAGTTAAAGATTGGGGCGATCTAGTTAAACCAGGCGTGGGTATTATCACCCCAAACCCGAAAACCTCAGGCGGTGCACGTTGGAACTATTTAGCTGCATGGGCTTGGGCAAAACATCAAGCGGGTGGTAATGATACAACGGCTCAAGAATTTGTCCGTAAAATTTATAAAAACACCAAAGTGCTCGATTCAGGCGCACGTGGTTCGACTACGACCTTTGCTGAACGTGGTATTGGTGATGTATTGCTGGCTTGGGAAAATGAAGCACATTTAGCGATTCGTGAACAACCGGGTAAATTTGAAATTGTGACCCCTTCACTTTCAATTTTAGCTGAGCCCCCTGTTGCTGTTTTAGAAAAAAACGCAGAGAAAAAAGGCAATCTTTATTTAGCCAAAGGTTATTTAAACTTCCTTTATTCACCACGTGGTCAGCAAATCGCGGCTCAGAACTTTTACCGTCCACGTAACGCTACAACGCTTGCACAATACGCATCAGTCTTTAAGCCACTTAAACTCGTAACCATTGATAAAGAATTTGGTGGTTGGGATAAAGTCCAAAAAGCACACTTTGAAAATGGCGGCGTGTTTGACCAAATCGTCAAAACCAACAACGGAAAATAAGACCAGTCATTGACTGAATCAGGAGAACTTGACATGACACATACAGTAATTGTCCCGGGTGTAGGCGGTAGTGAACACGCACATTGGCAATCTTGGTTACAACGTCAGCTCATGTCTAGCTCTCGTGTTCAGCAAAAAGATTGGAATCACCCTGTACTAAAAGACTGGATTAAACAATTTGTTCAAACCGTACGACCTCTACAGGGTGAAATTCAAATTGTGGCGCATAGCTTTGGTTGTTTGACCACAGTGGCAGCATTGGCCTTGCATCCTGAACTCAATAAAAAAATCAAAAATTTAGTTTTGGTTGCGCCAGCCAATCCAGCTCGCTTTGGAGAAAACGGCTTTGCACGCGACAGTACAACGGATTACAAAGCATTTTTTCATCAGCTAAGTATTCGTGTGCCGACAACGATGTTGATTAGTGAAAATGATCCTTGGCTTGGCTTTGAAGATGCAAAACAACTTGCAGATGCTTGGAAGCTCTACCCTGTAAATATGGGCGCTGTAGGACACATTAATGTTGCATCAGGTTTTGGACCGTTTCCTGAAATTTTCAATTACTTAATTTCAGAAAACCACATGAAACATATCAGCTTTACTGATGAAAACAAGTATTTATTTCAATTTGCTTTTTAAATACTGAGCATTAAGCTTGTCGCAAAATCATTTATTCAATTTTGCTGACCTTTTAAGTCAGCTTTTCTCATTTTGAGGAGTCATCATGTCGCAGCGATCCCGAGTGCTGCCAGGATTTGGTCTTTCTCTAGGCTTTACCCTAGCGTATTTATCCTTAATTGTGCTCATCCCCCTTTCGGCCGTATTTATTAAGTCTTTAGGTATCGGTTGGGACGGACTATGGGAGATTTTAAGCTCAGAACGTATTTTAAAATCGTTACAACTGAGTTTTAGTGCCGCCATTATTGCTGCGTTAGTTAATGTGGTTTTTGGTTTGCTTTTAGCATGGTGTTTGGTTCGTTATACCTTCCCCGGTAAACGTATTGTCGATGCATTGGTTGATTTACCTTTTGCATTGCCAACTGCCGTTGCGGGTATTGCATTGACTTCGTTATATGCACCGACTGGTTGGATCGGTCAGTACCTTGAACCTATTGGCATTAAAGTCGCATATACCCCAATCGGTATTACCTTGGCTCTCATCTTTATTGGTATTCCTTTTGTGGTTCGCACTGTACAGCCTGTACTGAGTGATCTAGAAACTGAACTTGAAGAAGCAGCTTCGGCACTGGGCGCAAATCGCTTTCAGATCGTGACCAAAGTGATCTTACCTATTCTATTTCCTGCGCTGTTAACAGGTTTTGCTTTGGCATTTGCTCGTGGTGTGGGTGAATATGGATCGGTGATTTTTATCGCAGGTAACCAACCCTTCAAGACTGAAATTGCCCCATTGATGATTATCTCTCGCCTTGAAGAATATGATTATGCAGGTGCGACCACGATTGCTGTTGTGATGCTGGTGATTTCTTTTGCCATTTTATTCTTAATTAACTTGGTTCAAGCATGGGCGAGTCGCCGTACAGGGAGAACTGCACGATGAATACGAACAGTAATGCACTTGCGGAAAAATTACAGTCGCGTGATGCAACGCGTGAACCGACATGGGTACGCTATACACTGATAGTGATTGCATTGATTTTCTTTGCGAGCTGCCTGATTTTGCCCTTGGTTTTGGTTTTCGTTGAAGCCTTTAAACAAGGTGTTGGCGTTTACTTCCAAGCACTGGTTCATCCAGACACCTTATCTGCGGTGAAACTGACCTTACTGACCGCTGTGATTGCCGTACCGCTAAACGTAGTGTTTGGTGTAGCTGCGGCATGGTGTGTTGCCAAGTTTAATTTCCGTGGTAAATCTATTTTAACCACGATTATTGATATGCCATTTTCAGTCTCTCCAGTTATTGCTGGCTTAATGTTGGTATTGATTTTTGGTACTCAAGGTTGGTTAGGCGGCTGGCTGATGGATAACGACATCAAAATTTTATATGCCGTTCCAGCCATTGTCCTTGCTACTGTGTTTATTACCGTTCCTTTTGTGGCACGTGAGTTGATTCCATTAATGGAAGCTCAAGGGACAGAGGAAGAAGAAGCAGCTATCGTATTGGGTGCTTCAGGCTGGCAGACTTTCTGGAAAGTGACACTTCCAAATATCAAATGGGGCTTAATCTACGGCGTGATTCTCTGTAATGCACGTGCAATGGGTGAGTTTGGTGCTGTTTCTGTAGTTTCAGGTCACATTCGTGGCGAAACCAACACCTTACCGCTACACGTAGAAATCCTTTATAACGAATATACCTTTAGTGCTGCTTTTGCTGTGTCTTCACTATTAGCGCTCTTGGCGATTGTGACCCTGATTTTAAAAACATGGGTTGAACTACGTCAGGAACGACAAGACAAGCGTAAAGAAGATTCACAAGTTTCTTAAGGAATGACCTCATGAGTATTCAAGTAAAAAATATTGAAAAACACTTTGGTGCATTCCATGCACTTAAAAATATCTCTTTAGATTTCCCTGATGGCCAGCTTGTTGCGTTGCTTGGCCCATCAGGCTGTGGTAAAACCACCCTGCTCCGTATCATTGCAGGACTTGAATCTGCCGATAGCGGTCAAGTCATTCTAGAAGGTGAAGATGCCACTAAAGTTCATGTCCGTGAACGTGAAGTTGGTTTTGTATTCCAACATTATGCACTATTCCGTCATATGACCGTATTTGACAACATTGCTTTTGGTTTACGCGTACGCCCACGTGCAACACGCCCATCTGAAGCCGAGATCAAAAAGCGGGTTACTCGTTTGCTTGATCTTGTTCAGCTTGGTTTCTTGGCTGACCGTTACCCTGCTCAACTTTCAGGTGGTCAACGTCAACGTATTGCACTAGCACGTGCTTTAGCGGTTGAACCGCGTGTGTTATTACTGGATGAACCTTTTGGTGCATTGGATGCCAAAGTTCGTAAAGAATTACGCCGCTGGTTACGTACCTTGCATGACGAACTCCACATCACCTCTATTTTCGTGACCCATGACCAAGAAGAAGCGCTTGAAGTGGCCGATCAAATCATTGTGATGAATAAAGGCAACGTAGAACAGATTGGCTCGCCGCGTGAAGTTTATGAAAAACCTGCAACACCGTTTGTATTTGACTTTTTAGGTCAAGCCAACCGTTTTGAAGGTCAAAATAGCAATGGCCTTTTTCAAATTGGTGAAGACCGAATTTTGTTGCCACAAAATGCCAATGCACCGCAAGGCAATGTCATTGCCTTTGCTCGTCCGGATGAACTGCGTATTCATGCACAGCCGCAAGAAAATGCCATCCAAGCGACTTTTGTACGTGAGCTTTGGATTGCAGGTAAAGTCATTGCTGAACTGCATGACCGCCAAGGCAATCTGATCGAAATTTCATTAACGGCTGATGAAGCGAAAGCACATCAATTCCGCCCAAATCAAACGGTATGGTTAAGTGCAACTAACTTGCATTTATTTGAAAACCAAGTTGCATAAAACAATAAGTTGGGGCCTTCACAAGCCCCACTTGCTTTTAAGGTAAAATAAAATTATGAATTTCCAACAATTAAGAATTATTCGAGAAACCGTACGTCAGAATTTTAATTTAACAGAAGCATCTGCTGCACTTTACACCTCGCAGTCTGGCGTGAGTAAACACATCAAAGATTTAGAAGATGAACTTGGTGTACAGCTGTTTATTCGTAAAGGTAAACGTCTACTCGGTTTAACCGAACCAGGCCAGTCATTATTGGGTATCGTTGAACGCATGCTCGTGGATGCTGACAATATTAAACGTCTGGCAGATGACTTTAACAAAGTAGATGAAGGGACATTGACGATTGCGACCACACATACGCAAGCACGTTATGTCTTGCCGCCGATTGTGAACCAATTTAAAAAAGAATTTCCAAAAGTTCATCTAATTTTGCAACAAGCAAGCCCTGTTGAAATTACAGAAATGCTCCTTCAAGGTGAAGCGGATATCGGGATCGCAACCGAATCATTAACCAATGAAGATAACCTGGCAAGCGTGCCTTACTACAACTGGCAACACAGCATCATCACGCCTAAAGAGCATCCACTGACCCAAAAATCAAATATCACTATTGAAGATTTGTCGAACTATCCAATTATTACCTATCACGGTGGTTTTACAGGTCGTTCAAAAATTGATAAAGCCTTTGAAGATTCAGGCTTTGATGTTGATATCGTGATGTCCGCACTTGATGCAGACGTTATTAAAACCTATGTTGAACTTAATATGGGAGTGGGTATTGTCAACGATGTAGCATATGACCCAGAACGTGATTACCGTTTAAAACAAATTCCTACCGATATTTTTGGTGTTAATACCACTTGGATTGCTGTTCGCAAAGGACATTTACTACGCGGTTATGGCTATGAGTTTATTTCTTTATGTTCACCAGATGCTGACATCAAAGCGTTGAAAAAAGTCGCTTACCCAGAAGAATGATAGGCCAATTGACGAATTAAAGAGGACACCTACTGTCCTCTTTTTTTGGTAAACACATATTTTATCTAAGTTTTCTTGGCTTTATTTTTAATTTTGATTAAAATACATCCAACACAATAAAAATTAAAACCTTATTACTTCCGACCCATATTTATGAAAAATCAATTCGTCGCAGTGGCAGTCGGTATCGTCTGCCCCATACAGATCATGTATGCAGCAGGAATAGAAAACTCAGATCAATCGATCTCGGCCTTTCTTGAACCCGGAAATTATACTGAAGCCAGTTTCGCTTATGTCGATGCTCAAGTTGACGGCAAAGTTCAGAATCAAGGCTTAATTAGTGAATTGGGCATCACTGATTTTTCTACAGGGAATCTCGCTCATCAACAATTTTCTGGGAAATTTGCACTTAAAATTCAACCACATGAAAATATTTCTGCGGGAGTAATTTATGAGCAACCTTTTCATACTGATATCAGTTATCAATATAGTCCTCGCTTACCAGATAGCTCAAATATCGATATTGAAAGCGCCGATATTAACTTTAGAACGCATAACCTAACTGGACTGGTAGGCTATCAACCCAATAATAATTGGAATATTTATAGCGGTTTAAGCCTACAAACATTTAAAGGTGATTTAAAAATTTCTGGGCAACAATATGCTGCTCTCAATGGCTACCATGCCGATTTTAAACAAGATGAAGCGATTGGTTGGCTGCTCGGATTCAGTTATCAAATCCCTGAATATGCTATTAAAACTAGCCTAACCTATCGTTCAAAAATAAAACATGAAAATAAGACCTCTGAATCAACTTTATATTCAAATGGTCCTTTTCAATTAGTACTTGACACCCATACCTCAATTCAAACGCCACAAAGCGTCAATTTTGATTTTCAAACAGCCATTAGCCCACACAATGTTGTATATGGCACAGTTCGGTGGATTAATTGGAAAGATTTCAACATTCAGCCACCGCAGTTTAATGCCGTGCTTCAATACGCAGCACTCGATCCACAATACCGTGATTTAGCTGATATCCAATTGGTGGAATATCAGAAAGATCAATGGTCAGGAAAGTTAGGGATTGCACATCAATTGAATCCGAGTTGGCTCGCTGCTGCAGAGTTTATTTGGGACAACGGGACAGGAAATGCGGCGTCTACCTTAAACCCAAGTGATGGCTATCGAGGTTTAGGTTTAGGTATGATGTATAAATTTAACCCGAACAATTTTCTAGCGACTGGCCTGTATTATATGAAACTCTCAAAACCATCGAATACTGAAACATCTCATATTTCAGGTCTTGCAAGTGTCTCAGACAATGATGCCATGATCTATGGTCTGAAATTTGGTCACAGATTTTAAACGCTTTCTAAAAACAAAAAAAACGAGCCGAAGCTCGTTTTTTTTATTTCAGTAAGAACTTACCAATGGTAGCTCACACCTACTTTAGCTACTGGCATCCATTCATATTTGTCATCGTTTGCAATTTTACGTGCCTCATTATCTACAGATTCGCTGATTGAAGGTGAGCCTGTTACAGAGTTTTGAAGATTACCGTACTCTTGAAGTTTCACAGTAGGGTTGCCAGTGTAATAAGCACCTACTTCACCAAATACACCAAAGTTTTTATTTAATTTTGGTGCAAAACCTAAACCTACATAAGGCGCAATGTCGTTATCATAAGATAAGTTACCTTTCACACCACCAATGCCAGTGTAGCTGGTACCATCAACTTTAATCGTACCTTCGGCATTTTTATTATGTTTATTTAGACCGTATTCATTATCGATATAACCTACACCTGCAGCAACATATAAGCCTTGTGCCCAAGGACTCGTACTTGCGCCCCATGGACGAATTTCTGCATTTAAGTAGCCAACGCTGTTATCCATATCCATGTCATATTTAGTGCCATTGATTGACAAATCATCAGACCATGAAATATCACCACCGTTATAACCTAATGCAAGGCCGACGTATGGGTTCGCAGTCCAAAGTAACGCACCACCATAACCAGTCGTACCCACTTCTAGACGAGCGCCAGTTGGGATAAGTTGGTTTTGATCAAATGCATAACCATCATGAACTACAGAGGTATCTGCAATTGCAGTACCTGCAGCAGTAAGTAGAGCAGCTACTGTTAATAAACGTAATGATTTCATGTGTTTCTCCTCAAAATAAACTGTTATTCAGATTTTACAGACTTCTTATATGGCACATGTTAAAAGGAAACACAGCTCAACATTTATGCAAATTTACTGATTTTTTGTTAACTTTTGATACATTTAGATTTTAATATTGATTAATAAAGAGTTTTTGTTTCATTTTTTTAAATATAATAATGATGTTAAGGAACAATTCTGTATATTTTGCGTATTTTTTATACAAACCTTATGAAAATGCTAAATTCATCACTCTTAATTTCTTGGTTTTAGTGCTTGCTTAATAATTAATTCCGATCCTAGACCGATTTACCATCTATTTTTAACTCGATATAGTGTAAAATCTTGGAAAATTTTTTTCTGGATGGAAGAACATGTCTCAGCTTTCAACAATCATTGAACAAGCATTTGAAGACCGTGCTAATTTCACTGCAGCTGACTGTCCTGCTGAAGTACGTGCAGCAGTAGAAGAAGTGATCGCTGGCCTAGATAACGGTACATTACGTGTTGCTGAAAAAATTGATGGTGAATGGATTGTTCATCAATGGGTGAAAAAAGCCGTTTTGCTTTCATTCAAATTGAACGACAACAAACCAATGGAAGCTTGTGACTTACGCTTCTATGACAAAGTTGATACTAAGTTCTCTGACTGGACTGAAGAACAATTTAAAGCTGCTGGTGTACGTGTAGTACCACCTGCTGTAGCACGTAAAGGTTCTTTCCAAGCAAAAAATGTTGTATTGATGCCTTCATATGTCAATATTGGTGCATATGTTGACGAAGGTACTATGGTTGATACATGGGCAACCGTTGGTTCATGTGCTCAAATTGGTAAAAATGTTCACTTATCTGGTGGCGTTGGTATTGGTGGTGTTCTTGAACCACTTCAAGCGAACCCAACAATCATTGAAGACAATTGCTTTATCGGCGCGCGTTCTGAGATCGTTGAAGGTGTGATCGTAGAAGAAGGTTCTGTGATTTCAATGGGCGTATTCATTGGTCAATCAACTAAGATTTATGACCGTGAAACTGGCGAAATCCATTACGGCCGTGTTCCTGCTGGTTCTGTTGTGGTTTCTGGTAGCTTGCCGTCTAAATGCGGTAAATACAGCCTCTACGCTGCAGTAATCGTGAAAAAAGTTGACGCGAAAACTCGTGCGAAAACAAGCTTGAACGACTTATTACGCGAAGACTAAGTCTTTATTTCAGCGGAGCATTCGTGTTCCGTGGAGCCTCTATCGCTCCTCGTCTCTACGGTTAGCAATGATCGTAGAGATTTTTTGTTTTTTTATATCTGGTTAATTTTGTTATGAGTACCCTTCGATCTTCCGCTATTCCTGTTTCTGATCCGTCTGCGGGTTTACGTATTACGGAGATTTTTTATTCATTGCAAGGTGAAGCCAATACCGCAGGTTTGCCTACGGTCTTTATCCGCTTAACAGGCTGTCCTTTACGTTGCACTTATTGTGATACAACCTATTCGTTTGAAGGCGGTGAACGCCAATCATTAGAAGAAATTATTCAAACCACTTTAGATTTTAAAACTCCTTATATTTGCGTGACGGGTGGTGAGCCGCTTGCTCAACCGAACGCCCTTCCCCTCATGACTCGTCTGGCCGATTTAGGCTGCGAAGTCTCTTTAGAAACCAGTGGTGCTTTAGATGTGTCTAAAGTTGACCCACGTGTTTCAAAGGTTATGGATTTAAAAACCCCGACATCGGGTGAAGTTGCACGAAACTTGCTTAGCAACTTCGACCATTTAACAGCGCATGATCAGATCAAATTTGTGATTTGTAATCGTGAAGACTATGAATGGTCAAAACAGCAAGTTGAGCGCTATAAGCTAAATGAAAAAGTTAGCACCATTTGGTTCTCTCCGGCCTTTGCCGTTGAAAAAGGTGCTGTTCGTTTGCCTCAGCTTGCACGTGATTTAGCACAATGGATTTTAGAAGACCATCTCCCTGTTTGCTTCCAATTGCAATTACATAAGTTGCTTTGGAACGATGAAACTGGTCGTTAAGTTTTAAAGAATTATTTGGAGTAATGCATATGCGCCCTCGTGCCATAGTTTTATTGTCTGGCGGCTTAGACTCAACCACTTGTTTAGCTTGGGCTCAAGCACGTTATGAGTGTATCGCCTTAAGTTTTATGTATGGTCAACGTTCTACGACAGAACTAGATGCTGCTCGTGAGTTAACTAAGCAGGCTGGTGTAGAACATCGTGTCATTAATATCGACTTAGGTAACTTAGGCGGCTCTGCGTTAACTGACCATAGCATTGAAGTTCCTGATCATGAACAAGCCGGTATTCCTGTAACTTATGTACCAGCGCGTAACACGATTTTCTTGTCATATGCTTTAGCTGCGGCGGAAGTTTTTGGTGCAGAAGCGATTGTCATTGGTATTAATGCAGTTGATTACTCAGGCTATCCAGACTGTCGTCCAGAGTTTATCGAAGCATTTGCCAACATGGCTCGCCTTGCAACTAAAGTTGGCGTTGAAGGAAAACCACTTAAATTTGAAACACCTCTGTTACATTTATCCAAAGCAAATATCATTCGCTTAGGTATAGAACATGGCGTAGACTACAGTCAAACGGTGTCTTGCTATCAAGCAGATGACCAAGGTCGTGCTTGCGGTAAATGCGATAGCTGCCGTCTTCGTAAACAAGGTTTCGTTGACGCAGGTGTTGAAGATCCGACACGTTACATACCGAAATAACAAGGTAGGGTTTATGAAAAATTTAAAATCAAACATTATTCTTTCTGCTGCTTTCTCTGCGGCTGCATTGTTTGCTTCAGTTGCACACGCTGACAACGACAAGCTTCAACAAGCATATAAGAGCACTAACGTAAAATCTTCGTTAATTAATGTTTGTAAAGAAGAAACTGGCAAAGGTAAAAAACTAACTGCCGCTGAAGTTAGCAAATACTGTACTTGTGCTGTTGAAGCAGATGGTCGTTTAACCAATGCTCAAAAATGGGAAATCCAAAGCACAATCAACCAGAAGAAAAGCCCTGCAACACTCGCTTTTGTTCAAAAACAAAATAAAGACCTTCAAGCATGTTTCGGTCCTCAGTTAACAGGTAAATTAAAAACCTTAACTGAAGAAGCAATGAAATCAGCTCAAGCGAAAAAATAATTTTTCGTCTCAAAAAAGCCTGCAATTGCAGGCTTTTTTACTGCTTTAAGTTCAAAGTAAATTCTGTATGATGGTCATATTTCACATACTTTGTTTAAGCCCGTTTAGGGATAAGACATGAAAAAGGAAATCTTCATGACTGAAATTAGCTTACCAAATCAAACCTTCCCAACCACCTCAGGTGAAGTCAACCTTGCAGAAGTCAACAATGACTGGCTGATCGTCTACTTCTATCCTAAAGATTCAACACCAGGATGTACGACGCAAGCCATTGGGTTTTCATGCTTAAAAGATCAGTTTGATGCGCTTAATACCCCAATCTACGGCATTTCTCGTGACTCGGTTAAAGCCCATCAAAACTTCACTGAAAAGCAAAATCTAAGCATTGATTTAATCAGTGATAAAGAAGAAGTGCTATGTCAGCATTTTGACGTGATTAAAGAAAAAAATATGTATGGCAAAAAGGTTATGGGCATCGAACGTTCAACCTTTATTTTCCATCATGGCAAGCTGGTAAAAGAATATCGCAAAGTCAAAGCTGCAGGCCATGCAGAACAAGTCTTAGAAGATTTAAAAGCACTACAAGCAGCATAACAGTAATGATTTGAGCCCGCTCCTTTAGGAATGGGCTCAAACTTAATAAGAAGCTTCTAACTAGAGCAATAATGAGGCTGCAATTCCCCACATCACAACGCCAATAATAAAGTCTAAAACTTTCCATGCCTTTGCACTTTGGAAAAGCGGTAATAAATAGCGCGCACCAAAACCGAGGACAAAGAAAAATACCCATGAAGCTGTAATTGCCCCAATCGCAAAATATACTGCGGTCGATTCAAACTTCGTGGAAATAGACCCAATCAGCACAACCGTATCAAGATATACATGTGGATTTAACCATGTTAAAGCCAAGCAGATTAGTACCAACTTCAATAGTTTGGTTTCATTCTTCTCACTGGGCGCTAAACTGCTCGAAGTTTTGAAGGCTTGCAGAAAATGCTGTGCTCCATAAACTGCTAAAAAAGTTGCGCCCAAATATTTAGCTCCATTGACAATTTCCGGATGACTTTCAACCAATTGGGAGAATCCGAGCACACCTAGTAAGATGAGTATCGAATCAGAAGCAGCACAAATAGCGCAGAGCCAAAAGACATACTGCTTTTTTAACCCCTGCTTGAGAATAAACGCATTTTGCGCACCAATCGCGATAATTAGGCTAAATCCAATTGCGAGCCCTTGCATATAACTGTGCAACATTTTTAACTACACTTTCAAAGCTTTAAATGAATGTTGCTATTATCCAAGCTAATTGCTAAAAATAAGTATTTATAAATAAATATCAATATAACTAAGTTTTTCTTAGTTTGTGAAATTTCTAATGCTCATAGGTGACTCATGTTACAAAGCAAACATAGCGAAGCTTTTCTTGCAGTTGCTGAAACAGGAAGCTTTGAACAAGCGGCACTGCGTTTAAACATTACGGCATCTGCGGTCACGCTCAGGCTGCAAACCTTAGAAAAGAAATTAGGTCATGTACTCATTGTACGTGAACGACCCTGCCGCCCAACACTCGCGGGCCAATCATTATTACATTATTTACAACACAGCAAATTACTAGAACATAATTTTCTGCAAAATCTAACAGGACAAACGGCGAATGCTTTCTATCAAGTCAATATTGCGACCAATGCTGACTCACTTGCGACATGGTTGCTTCCGCTACTCAAAGATCTCTTAATTGAAGAAAAAATCGTGATTCATTTTCAGGTCGATAATCAGTCACAAACACATCATTTATTAGAAGCCGGTTTGGTCAATGCCTGTGTCACAACAGAATCAGAAGCCATGAAGGGCTGCGTCGCAGAATATCTGGGAGAAATGCATTATCGCTTTGTAGCAACCCCTGATTTTATCCAAAGATGGTTCGGTCAAGGTGTGACGCGAAATGCGTTAAGGGCTGCGCCTGCACTGATTTTTAATGAGAAAGATGACTTACATACACAATCGATTCAGAAGAATTTCGGACTCAACCCTTCACAATATCCACATCATTTCATTCCCTCTTCAACGGCATTTTTTGATGCCATTACGATGGGCTTGGGCTATGGATGGTTACCCGACTATCAAAGTAAAGACTTATTAGCAGCGGGAAAATTGATAGAGCTTTCAACAGAACTCAGTATTGATCTAGCTTTGTATTGGCATCATTGGAACCAACAATCTGTTCAATTACAAAAATTGACTGCTGTTGTGCTGCAACATGCCAAAGATCATATGTGTTAAACCCTGTAAGACTGCGGTTATTCAAGCCGCCATTGGCCTTTGAGCTGAATCAGTACTTGCTCACCAACTCCACCGAGTGCTTTACGCATACCAAAATCACTACGCTTAATGGTTGCTAAAGATTGAACATCCAACACTTTTGGATTTTGCGGACTAGGGGTAAGTGTAGTATCGAAGATCACAGGTTTAGTGATACCACGAATGGTCAGATCCCCTCGAATCATATATTTCGCATAAGCCACGGGTTCGATTTGTTTACTGACGAACTTCACTTGCTTAAATTCAGCAGCATCAAAATATTCACTTCCCAAGATTAATCCCTTTAAGCTTGGGTTACTAAAACTGATGCTATCTACATCTAACACCAAATGAGCTGAACCTTTATGTGGAATTTCAGGATCAAACTTAAGGTTCGACTGAACCTTATTAAAGCGCCCTTCTACAATAGACAGCCCCACAGATTTAATACCAAAAGTGACCTGACTATTAGGGGTTAGCGTCCATTCAGCAGCATGTAGGGGCAATACGCAGCATAAAGCGAAGGCTCCCATATATTTTGCTAACGTTCCGTGACGCAAATTCATGTTTTTCTCCTGAATAAAACACAGCCTAAAATCACTACAACGTTTATTTTTTTGCTCCATTGTAGTGCTAGAAATTTTAGCGTTTTTTTATAGCAGATTTGTTTTATCCTGAGTCATAAATTTGTGTTGAAGTTGTTTATAAATGTCTGTCTGTTGAAATTTTTGCAAAAATTCGACGGTACCTTGAGGAAAAGCATAATGCTGAATTTCACCACGATAATACGCCTCGCGTACCGGTGTCGCAGAGATCGCCCCTTCTAGACTATCCAGCTCAACCATTTCCCATTCGGGGAAGAATTTTAAATAATAAGAAGAATCATCTTTAAAATGTCCAATCAAACCGACTTTTGCATTCGTTTCAACCACCTCATTCACCAAAGATTTGACTAACTTTTGCCATTTTTCATCGTTATATACATCTATCACATGCACAAACTTGATTCGCTTCTGATCTTGCTCTGAAAAATTTGACAGGATCATCTGCTCACGTTCTGACGCTAAAAATGGATTTTTGATATTACGTTCATTTTGCGCCGAACCAAGCGCCAAAAGCACATAATGACTCTGTTGCAAAGCTATTTTAATGGTTTGCAAATGCGCTAAATGGAACGGCTGAAAACGCCCAATGAAAACCAAATAATCAAATGTATATTTCATATCAAATCAAACTTTTTATGAACTGAGCAGTTGTGCCACAGGCTGAAATATGCGACATAATGTCGAGCATAAAATCAAAACGAAACTTTTACGCAAGGATAGTACGATGACACTGAGCTGTATTCAACAACCCCATGAACATTTGAATGCGAATTTGGACAATGGCGTACTGACCTTAGCCATTAACCGACCTCAGGCGAAGAACGCGCTGTATACAGAATTATATCTGTGGATTGCAAAAGCATTAGATGAAGCTGATCAGGATACTTCAGTGCGTGTAATTGTACTCCGTGGTCAAGATGCGGACTTCAGTGCGGGCAATGACATGCAAGATTTTATGAAATCTGCTGCTCAAAAAGGACAAGCTCCAGCTTCAGAAGGCGCACCGTTCATTTTATTAAAATCTGCTGCTCAATTTTCTAAGCCGCTGATTGCTGCGGTTCGCGGCGTTGCCATTGGGATTGGTGTTACGATTCTGCTTCATTGCGATCTTGTCTACAGCGACAATACTGCCCTATTCCAAATTCCGTTTGTGAGCCTTGGTCTATCGCCTGAAGGTGCATCGAGCAAGCTATTGGTTCAACAAGCCGGCTACCATAAAGCGGCGGAATTACTGTTAACTGCTCAGAAGTTTGACAGTGCGACAGCGCTTTCAGCAAATTTGGTCAATAGCATTGAAGAAGATGCTTATGCGACAGCTGCGAAAAAAGCAGCACAGTTATCTGCACTTCCACTAGCATCTTTGGTTCAATCAAAAGCATTAATGAAACATAATGTAGATGAAATCGTGGCATGGATTGACCATGAAGCTGAAATTTTCATGGATCGAGTAGGCTCTCCAGAAATGATGGAAGCTGTTGCCGCCTTTATGCAAAAACGCAAACCTGACTTCTCTCAGTTCAATTAATGTTTTAATGGAACTAAAAAACCACTCATATTTGGGTGGTTTTTTTCATCTCAGCCCCAATCTATTTTCTAAATTAAAAAACTGGATGTTTCCACATGACTGCAGTATCACAAACTGAAACTAAACCTGAAAAGAAACGCTACTACGAGCCTGCGCCTGAAGGCATCGATATCGAGAATTTTAAAAAAGTTGTACAAAGCCGTCGTTCTGTACGTAAGTTTACCGACAAGGCCATTCCAAACGACGTTTTAGATGAATGCTTAGACCTCGCCTTGCTTGCACCGAATTCATCGAATTTACAACCGTGGACATTCTATGTCGTTCAGAACCCTGCAAAGAAAAAACAATTGGTGAAAGCTTGCTTAGGGCAACTAGCTGCAAAAACTGCTGCTGAATTGATTGTCTGTGTCGCGCGTACCGACCGTGTAGATGAAATGGCAAAACGGAATATTTCGGAATTTCCATTTCCTGAAGCACCTGCAGCGGTACAGAAGTATTACAAGTTTATTCCTTATAACTATAAAACTGGTTACTTCAACGCCCTAGGTAACTTTAAGAAAGTTGCTTTCAAAGTTGCACGTACACTGGATAAACAATTGCCTGTAACAGCTTTTAATGAAGCAGATGCAAAACTTTGGGCGAGCAAAACCACAGCATTGGCTTGTGAAAACTTAGTTTTGGCTTTACGTGCCTATGGTTTTGACAGTTGTATGATGGAAGGTTTTGATGAACCTTTGGTGAAGAAGATTTTAGGATTAAATGCCCAGCAATACCCAGTGATGGTGATTGGTGCAGGTGAACGTGCTAAAGATGGTGTGTTCTTCCCGCAGTATCGTTTTGACCGTGAGCTGTTTATTCAGAAGATATAAATTGCTTTCAAATGAATGGTCACAACCACAATTAGCTGCATAACTTTAAATAATCGGTAAGTCCCTTCTCTCTTCGGGATGAGGAGCATGTTCCGCAAGAGGATGAGGGGGCATAATCTGATAAATCCTCTCCCTAACCCTCTCCTTTAAAAGGAGAGGGGACTTTTATTGTGAATTAAAAACTCACATCCACCATTTGAATAAACTCAAATGCTGGCTCTTCATAAGGATGACTTGCTTTTAAAGCCCTTGCGACTTCACTCGCTTTATCTTCAGGCACGATGGTTTCCACTCGCCATTCAGGGATAGATTCAAGCTGATTCAACTCACCAATAAAAGGATTTGCGCCTTTTACAGGTTTAAATTGCCCCGTCCCTAACACTTGCCAAGCACAGTGTTCATAGTTTCCGATACCGCCTGCTCCAGCTTCAAAAACAGCCAGTTTAGTCGACTCTAGGTGAGACTCAGGTACATAATAAATCAGTTTTAACATTGGTTATTCCAGACGCTATTGTGCAGTCACATTATTTAAAGCACTGCAAATCATTTTTAATGCCACATTATTCGATGCATTCGGATAGGTTGCATATAAACCTAGTTTCGGTAATTCCACATCTGTTTGAATGACTTTGACCGAATCATTTAAAAATTTGAGTAAATATTCGGGCACAAAACTCAGGCCCATGCCCATATTAATCAAATTTAAATGCTGCATGACATTGGTCACCCACAGCATGTGATCATGTTGTTGCTGATCAAAAGGAATCAAGGCATTTAAGGTATCGTAAAAAACAGGAGAAGCATTTTGTTCACACATAATAATGGTGTGATTTTTTAACTCTTGAAGTTTTAAGATTCGATCTGATGGATGCAGATGCGCTGCACCGACTAGATAGATCTGCTCACTTAAAACCTGAATATTGGTGAAGTCGTCATGACTTAAGTGATAACGAGTAAAACTAATATCCAATTCAGTATTTTTGAGTTTTTGGATTTGCTCTGTACACGTCAAGCTATGTAAATGAATTTTTAAATCTGGGATATGTTGTTTTAATTACGCCAAAATACTAGGCATAATTTTCAATTCTGCGACATTTAAAAAGCCAATATGTATTTGGTTATTTTTAGCTTGCGCCACGTGGCGAGCTGCAGCTACAGCTTGTTTGGCATTTTGAATTGCTTGCTCGGCATATTTGAGAAAAGCCTGCCCTTCGTCGGTCAGTAAGACTTTACGAGCAGAACGTTCAAATAATTGCACCCCAACCTCCTGCTCTAAATCTTTAATTTGCTGACTGAGTGATGGTTGTGCTGTAAATAGTTTTTCCGCTGCCTTAGTGAAACTCTGTTCTTTCGCCACCGTCACAAAATAACGTAAATGTCGTAATTCCATTCACTTCACTCCACACACTCACTACATCACCTGTGTCATGCAGTCAAAATACCAATAGATCTATAGTTTATATGAATATCCATTCTACTCGGAAAACCATTTGCCTAGACTGCGGACTATTCCAAGTTTGCGCTTCACATACACATGGAGTTTTGTATGACACAGCAATTCGATACCGATGTTCTGATTATTGGCACAGGGCCTGCAGGTTCTACTTTAGGTTTGGCCTTGGCAAATTACGGCATACAGGTTCAGCTTTTTACCCAATTTAATTGGTTAGCTAATAGTCCGCATGAGTGCTTGGGGAACGGGCGATGAACGTCATGGCGATTATATTAAAGGCAGTCCTTGTCCATTGGTCGATCTCATTCAGCCGAAAATGGAAGCTTTGTTGGTAAAAAATGCGGCTGAACGTGGTGCAATTTATAATTTTAATACTGAATATTTGTCCCATGTGCAAGATGAGCATGGTGTAACAGCAACCTTTTTAAATCGTATTACAAATACTGAATTCAGCTTACGTGCCAAATATTTGGTCGGTATGGATGGGGCAAAATTCAAAGTCCTTGAACAGCTTGATTTACCACTTGAAGGGGTGATGTCTCGCGCAGGTACAGTCTATGTCACGTTTAAAGCTGATCTTTCCAAATATGTGCAACACCGCCCTGCCATTTTGCAATGGATTGCCAATCCTGAAGCCAGCTTTGGTGATCTGGGCATGGGCTTACTCCGTGCCATTACACCGTGGAATGAATGGATTATGGGTTGGGGCTTTGATATTTCCAAAGGTGAACCACAAGTCACCGAAGAGCAATTGCGTGGTCGTTTAAATGCCTTTGTCGGTGCTGAAATTGAAAATGTCGAGATTCAAAAACTGTCTTATTGGTATGTGAACCAAACATGGGCAACTGAATACTCGAAAGGTCGTGTATTCTGCGGCGGTGATGCGGTGCATCGTCATCCACCATCAAGTGGCTTAGGTTCAAATACCTGTATGCAAGATGCCTTTAACCTCGGTTGGAAATTGGCGTATGCCATCAAAGGTTGGGCTGCTCCAGCTCTACTTGAATCTTATACCACTGAGCGTGCGCCTGTCGGCAAGCAAATCGTGGCGCGTGCCAATCAATCTCGCTTTGACTATAAGCATCTCAAAGAGGTATTTGGCTTTGACCAAGGCATCACAACTCAAGCTCAAATGATGCAACGTATTTTTGCGGAAGATGAACAAGCTGCAGAAATTCGTCAAAAGCTATATCAAGCCTTAGAAATTAAAAACTTTGAGTTTAATGCCCAAGGTGTAGAGTTGAATCAGCGCTATACATCCAATGCCATGATTGCTGAATCTGAACCTGAGATCTTTGCCAAAGATCAACAGCTTTACTTGCAAGCAACCACGCGTCCGGGGGCTAAAGTTCCACATACTTGGATTATTGATGCCAAAGGCGATAAGCAATCAACGTTAGATATTACAGGGCATGGTCGTTTCACCCTACTGACAGGTCTTTCAGGCAAAGGTTGGAAATCTGCTGCTGAATCGTTGAATCTACCTTATTTAGATGTGATTCAAATTGGATCACGTGAATATCGTGACGTTTATGGGACATGGAATGCGAAATCTGAAATCCATGAATCAGGCGCTGTCTTAGTTCGTCCAGATGGTTATGTCGCTTGGCGATACCAAGACAGTACTAATGCTGCTTTTGATTATGAAAATACGTTGAAGGCGGTGTTAAAGCAGATCCAATTGGCTATTTAATCAAAAACCACCTTCGGGTGGTTTTATTAATTCAATATTTTAGGATTTTTCTTTCCAACAATGTTGTTTTTTTTCTACACCTAATTCAGCTTTATCTAACAACAATACTAAATTTTGTGTTCGATTATTTGAACTTTTTGGCACAAAACTATTTTGACTATATCCATTTTTATAAACGCAAATCGACCAACTATATTTTGCTGGAAATATATGAATAAATTGCAAACTTTTCTCTGCAGAAAATGTAGCAATTCCGTCCTGTGTTTTTTTTAATGTAGATTCAGTAAAAGACTTGCCTTGCCATGTTGTAAGATTTAAAAATACTTCTGCATCGTCCAACTTTTCATTTTGCTCATTGATAACAGTTATATTAATTTTCGGATGCTTCGTTTTTAAAATAGGAAAGCACCCACTTAACAATGTTTACGGAAACATAAAGCCTAAAAGTAAAAATATTTTTATATCTTTTAATAATACAAATTGTTTAAAGCTCATTATTAATTTTTGCAGTTTTTTAATTATGCATTAGTTTACATAAAAAACCGCCTCACGGCGGTTTCAATTGTTCAAATATTACATCTGTAAAACATAACCCAAAACTAAAAACACCAACTGCAAACACACCACTCCACCAAAAAGCTTCCAGCCCTTTCTACGCAACGCAGACTTATCCACTGCCGAATATTCCACTGTTTTAATCATGTCATCACCTCATCATGAGTGTTGATACTGAACTCGTTTAGTTATCCATCTTTCTTTTATCTTGCTATCTTTTATCTTGCATAGTTATTGTGCATAAAATACACACTAGCATGATTCCACAAATATAAAAGCAAAATCTAAACCAAGTTCAGCGGGAGAAATAAAATTTAAAAACCAACAAAAAACCACCCGTAGGTGGTTAAAAATCGAAAGCGATTATATGTGTAAAAACAAGCATTCACAATAATTAATATATCTTTTGGTAAATTTCAACCATAAAAAAAGCCACCCGAAGGCGGCTCTTTTCTATTATTCATCTATCTAAGATTAACCAATAAATTTACGTGCATTACGGAACATACGTAACCAAGCACCGTCTTGATCCCAATCTTCTGGTTTCCAAGAATGCTGAATCGCACGGAAGTTACGTTCAGGGTGCGGCATCATAATCGTTGCACGACCGTCTTTAGACGTTACACCTGAAATCGCTTCTGGCGAACCATTCGGGTTCATTGGGTAATGCTGCGTTGGGTTGCCTTGGCTGTCTACATAACGCAAGATCACTTGATCGCCTGCATTCAATGCTGCAATGTTTTCCGCGCTAGCAACTACACGGCCTTCACCATGTGCTACAGCGATAGGAAGAATCGAACCTTCCATACCTTCTAACAATACAGAGTTCGATTTTTCAACGCGTACGTTGACAGCACGTGCTTCAAACATCTCTGAAGTATTGCGGTGGAAACGAGGCCAAGCTTCTGCACCCGGAATTAATGGTGCAAGCTGAGACAGCATTTGACAGCCGTTACAAATACCTAGAGAGAAAGTTTCATCACGGTTGAAGAATTTCTCAAATTGGTCACGAAGTTTCGGGTTAAACAATACAGATTTAGCCCAACCGCCGCCTGCACCCAATACGTCACCGTAAGAGAAACCGCCACATGCAACTAAACCTTCAAAGTCATCAAGACTGATACGGCCAGCAAGCAAGTCGCTCATGTGTACGTCTACAGTGTTGAAGCCGACTTTATCGAATGCAGCAGCCATTTCTACATGACCGTTTACACCCTGTTCACGCAGAATCACCATGTTTGGACGGCGTTCATTGATGTACGGTGCTTCGATAGGCTCGTTCAAATCAAATGTTGGTTTTGCAATTAAACCTGCATGTGATTTGTTAGCGATTAACGCATATTCTTGATCCGCAGTTTCTACGTTGTCACGCAGACGTTGGATTTGATAAGACACTTCAGTCCATGCTTGTTGCAAGTCTGCACGCTCAAATACAAGACCATTTACAGACAATTGATCTGTACTGTTCACTGTACCAACCACTGCAATCGCATCTTTTAAGCTAGATGCTGCAACTTCAGCTTCAAGTGTTGCCCAATCTGCTTTCGAAATTTGCAATACTGCACCAATTTCTTCTGCAAATAATGATTCAACAGATTGATCTTCAAGTGCTACACCTAGGCGTGAAGCGAACATCATTTCTGCAACAGTTGCCAATAGACCGCCATCACCGATGTCATGGTAAGCCTTGATTAGACCACGGTTGTTCCAGTCTTGAACCAATGCAAAGAATGCTTTGAAGTCATCGAAGCTGTCTACGTCAGGTGTTACAGAACCAATTGCTTTATAAACCTGAGCAAGGATCGAACCGCCAAGGCGGAATTGACCTTTAGACAAATCAATACGTACCAGTACAGACTCGATATTTTTCAATTCAGGTGTAAGTGTTTTGCGAACATCAGTCACAGGTGCAAATGCAGTGATCACGCCTGACATTGGAGAAGTTACAGATTTATCGATGCCTTCGTCATTCCAAGTGGTACGCATAGACAATGAGTCTTTACCTACTGGAATTGCAATACCTAGTGCAGGACACATTTCCATACCGATGGCTTTAACACCTTCGAATAGCGCTTGGTCTTCACCTTGTTGACCTGCAGCAGCCATCCAGTTTGCAGACAATTTAATGTCACTGATCTGGTCGATTTTTGCAGACATAATGTTTGAAATTGATTCTGCTACAGATAAACGTGCAGAAGCAGCAGGATTCAACAACGCAACTGGTGGACGCTCACCCATTGCCATCGCTTCACCTGTATAACCAACAAGGCTAGTTGTTGTTACTGCAGCATCCGCTACAGGCACTTGCCACTTACCGACGAACTGATCACGTGCAACCATACCTGTAATCGAACGGTCACCAATCGTGATCAAGAACGATTTAGATGCAACAGTTGGATTCTTAAGAACGCGGTAAATCGCATCTTTCAAATCTGTTACTGTTTCAGCAGTGAAGTCATCGCCTTTACGTTCAATGGTTTCGTATGAACGGCTCATGCGTGGTGTACCGCCAAGCATCACTTGCATTGGCATATCCACAGCTTTGTTGCCGAATAATGGATCTTCAACGGTTAAATGGCGCGCTTCAGTCGCTTCACCCAATACCGCAAACGGACAACGCTCACGTGCACACAGTGATTCAAAGAGTTCTAAAGATGATGGACGGATCGCCAAAACATAACGTTCTTGCGCTTCATTCGACCAGATCTCCATCGGAGACATGCCTTTTTCAAGCGATGGAATTTTACGCAGATCAAGTACCGCACCTAACTCGTGATCGTTCACAAGTTCAGGCATTGCATTTGAGATACCGCCCGCGCCTACGTCATGTACAGACACGATTGGGTTATGATCTTCCATGCGCCAGCAAGCATCAATCACTTCTTGGCAACGGCGTTCCATTTCTGGGTTTTCACGCTGTACAGATGCGAAGTCTAGGTTTTCACCTAACTTACCGCTGTCCACAGAAGATGCTGCGCCACCGCCTAGACCGATCAACATTGCAGGACCGCCAAGTACGATTAAAAGATCGCCCGGTTGGATTGCATCTTTTTCTACATGATCAGGACGGATGTTACCGTAACCGCCGGCAATCATAATTGGCTTATGGAAGCCTTTTACGTCGCCATTTACATTTTGTTCAAATGTACGGAAGTAACCATTTAAAGCAGGACGACCAAATTCGTTGTTAAAGGCTGCACCGCCCAATGGGCCTTCAATCATAATTTGAAGTGGAGATGCCATACGAGATGGTTTGCCGTAGTTTTCTTCCCAAGGCTGTTCAAAGCCTGGAATATTCAAGTTAGATACGGTAAAACCTGTTAAACCAGCTTTTGGCTTACCACCACGACCTGTTGCGCCTTCGTCACGGATTTCACCGCCCGAACCTGTTGCTGCACCAGCAAATGGTGCAATTGCTGTCGGATGGTTATGGGTTTCCACTTTCATAAGAATGTGAGCAGCTTGGCTCTTATACTTATAAACATGGTGACCTGTTTCAGCATCTTGCTTTGGATAGAAGCGTTGTGTGTCAAAACCCACAATTACAGAAGCGTTGTCTTTATATGCCGACAATACATCTGTAGGTGATTCTTTATAGGTGTTTTTAATCATTTGGAACAATGATAATGGTTGAACTTCACCATCAATTGTCCATTCAGAACCGAAGATTTTGTGACGGCAATGCTCTGAGTTCGCTTGAGCAAACATCATCAATTCGATGTCATGCGGGTTGCGACCCATTTTTGTGAATGCATCGGTTAAATAATCGATTTCTTCATCAGAAAGCGCAAAACCAAATTCAGAGTTAGCTTTCACCAACGCTTCTTTACCTTGACCCAAAATATCAATTGAGTTTAAAGGCTTTGGTTCAGTTTCAGAGAAAAGTGCCGCAGCATCTTCAATAGCATTGAAAACGCTTTCTGTCATGCGATCATGTAATGCTAGTTTTACTTCATCAGAAACAGCATTTACGCCCTTCAAAGTAAACAAAACACCGCGTTCAAGGCGATGAACCGGTGTATTACAGTTGGCAAAAATGTCTGTTGCCTTAGACGACCACGGAGAGATGGTTCCAACACGTGGCGTCACTAAAATTTGGACTTCGTCACTTGCTGCTTGGCGCAATTCAAAAGATTGACCATCGTTGAGAAGCTGTAAAGCGGATTGCTGTTGTTGCTCGTTGAGCGCTTGGTCAAAAAGGTAAACCCATTGACTTTCAATTGATTGAACAGAACTAATTGACGTTAAACGTGATAATAGTTGAGTTTTCTTAAATGAAGAATGTGCAGGTGCACCGGCAACGATAAACATGCTGATTTTGGCTCCACGGGATGATCGAAAAGACCATGCCACAATGTGACTTGAGAGAGCGCATATTCTACTGTGTATTAGTTAAATCAGCTAGATGTGAAAGTGAAATTGTAGTGCTTATATCGGGAAGTTTAGGCAACAATGCTTTTATTTTTAAATAATAAAATTGAATTTAGTCGCACAGATTAACACAAAATTATCTGATTTTTTCATTTCATCCTAAGAATAATATTCAAACTAGAAAAATGTTTTATTTTTCAACAACAACTCACTTTTTAATCAAGCTTTAAAACCATATTTGAAAATGAATTTCAGGTCTAAATGTGTGAGATTTAAACCTGAAATTCATAAAAGACTAAAATCAATTCACATTTGAAATTGAAACATTTTATTTATTCAAATCTGACAATAGATGTTGAATTACATTAAGGACTAAGTTCAGTGAGTTTACATCTACACCATCAATCGTATCGCAAGCCTTGTGGTAGCACGGTGCAAATTCGAGTTCATCACCTTTCATTTGCTCATTAAATAAAATTAGTGAAGTAACGGGAACTTTCCCTAAAAATGGCAAAGTATCGCTTGCTGTTAAAGTCGTTACATCATCTTTAATCTGCATATTATTGGTTTTAAAATATTGACGCATACTTTGTTCTAATGCAGCATCCTGCGGGTGCTTAGGTAATTGACTCATGCTGTCTAAAATTGGCTGATAATCACTTTGTGCAAGTCCATTGGCTTTAAACTGTGCCGCCATTTCTCCAATTGATGAATGGTCACCATCGGCAATCATGATATTCGGATTCTTTGTTCCCACCATATCAACATTGATATAGGCTTGAATGCCTTGAAGCTGTTTCTCACTGAGTGATTTCACAAAAGCTTGTGAACCTGCAATACCAACCTCTTCCGAATCCCAAAAGGCAAGATATAGTGTGTGTTTAGGTTTTACCTTTTGCTTCGCATAGTCTTGTAATAATGCTAACAATACTGCAACGCCTGAAGCATTATCATTAATCCCAGGCCCCATTTTCACCGAATCATAGTGCGCGCCGACAATCACAGCGGTATCTTTGAATTGCCCTTCAATCTCAATCACAATATTTTGCCCAACGGTCTTTTCTCGATTTTCAAATGGCAACATTTGCGCGTGCAAGCCTGCTTTCTTGGCTTGTTCAAGAATATATTGTGCAGAAGCCAATCCACCTGCTGTACCTACTGCACGATTGCCACCATTTTGTTCCGCAATTTCTTCAAATGTTTCTAAATGATGCATCATGCTATTTTCTGATGCAGCAACATTTTGGTTTGGCTGCACTTTCGTTATATTTTTTTCTGTATTGAAACTTGTACAACCTGACAAAAAAATGTCACGCCCAAACTTAGTGCAGTCAAAGTAGGAAGAAATTGCTTTCTATACATTTAAATTATTCTCATTGAAAATTAAAAAATGGGATAAAAGGTAAAATTTGCCCATCTATACTAACAGCCCATTTTTAAATTTCTGTTTTGTTTTGCATTTCATTAAGGCAAATCACTCATACATCTTTTAAGACAAGTTGTGTCGCCCCAGACTAGTGATTTTCAACTAAGTTTGGCATTATTCAATTCAAGTAATAAATGAATAATGATAAATGACTCAAATGCGTTGGCTTGAACTTCTTTCTACAGTTCGTATTGGTAGCAATAAACACAGTTCTGAACAGGCACGTAGCCCTTTTCATAAAGACTATGACCGCATTATATTTTCGCAGAGTTTTCGACAGCTTAATCGCAAGACCCAAGTCCATCCATTAACCCAACACGATGGCATTCATACTCGCCTGACGCACTCTTTAGAAGTGTCTTGTATTGGACGTTCATTGGGGATGCTGGCGGCTGAAAAAATTAAAGATGAACTCCCGATGTGGATTTCACCTGCCGATGTCGGTGCAATTATTCAAGCTGCGTGCTTGGCACACGATATTGGTAATCCACCTTTTGGCCATGCAGGCGAATATGCCATTCGAGAATGGTTTGATGACGCATCGCATACCAACTTTTTACAGGACTTAAGCCCTGAAGAAGAAGCCGATGTGCGTCAGTTTGAAGGTAATGCACAAGGCTTACGTTTACTGACTAAAATTGACTATCACCCGAATGATGGTGGTATGCGTTTAACCTATGCAACTTTAGGTGCATATTTAAAATACCCGTGGCTATCCAAAACTATTGCATCGCAAGGCAATAAACCTGCAAGCCAACGAGCAAAGTTTGGTTGTTATCAAGCAGAAAAAGAAATCTTGCAGCAAATTGCAGAACAATTGGGTTTAATTCAACTGGGCGAATATCACTACTGTCGTCATCCTTTGACTTATTTGCTTGAAGCCGCAGATGATATTTGTTATGCCTTAATTGACCTTGAAGATGGCATTATCCTCAACATGTTGAACTATAACGAAGTTGAGCCCATTTTCCTTGATTTGGTCGGTGACTATGGCATACCTGCCGAATTGGCTATGACTGATACCACTTGGCAACAAAAAATTGCCGCATTACGAGGTCGTGTGATGAAACGTCTAGTCGAAGAAGTCACGACTGCCTTTGCCCGTCATCATCATGATATTTTGTCAGGTCAACTCAAAGGCAGTTTATTGCAATATTGCAGTGAAGATATTGAGCGTGGAATTAACCGAGCAAAAGAATTAGCTCGCGATAAAATTTTTGAACATCCACAAAAAGCCGGCTTAGAGATTATTGCGCATCAAAGTCTACAAAATATTTTAGATGCATTTATTCCTCTAACTACGCCAAATAAAACCTTGAGTTTTAAAGAACAGCGACTGATGTCCATTCTCCACCGTTCGGGGGCACATTTTGGGCCGTTGCATTATGAAAACATCATGCAAGTATTGGATATTATCTCTAAATTTTCAGACCATCAGGCTTATAACCTTGCACAGGAACTTCAAGGCAATAAAGTTGGTTTCTTTTAAAGCTGAAAAAATGTGAAGGCTAGTAATTCGCTGGCCTTCACGCTAATCTCGCAACAAATTGAAATTGAGCAAATAGCTCAGACTAAACTGAAATAAAGTGAATAAATGACATGATCGGATGTTTAATTGGCGAAGTGCTGGCATTGGAAGCACCAACGGTATTACTCAATGTAAATGGTGTGGGCTATGAAATTGACACCCCACTTTCAACATTTTGCCAACTACAGAAAGGTCAAAAAATTACCTTGTGGACACATCTGGCTGTACGTGAAGATGCACAACTGCTGTATGGATTTAGCAATGCTCAAGAAAAACTGATCTTCCGCACACTGTTAAAAGTTAACGGCGTAGGCCCTAAAATGGCACTGGGCATTTTATCAACATTAAGTGTTGAAATGCTGATTCACACGGTTGAACATGAAGATGTAAACACTTTAGTCAAAGTTCCGGGTGTGGGTAAAAAGACCGCTGAACGCCTCATGATTGAGCTTCGTGATCGCTTTAAAGCCATGGCTTCAGGCACTGCACCAACCAATTCAACTGTTGAACAAATTCAATTTACAGGCAACTCTGCAGTTGCCGAAGCTGAGGCGGCATTGCAATCATTAGGTTACAAACCAATTGAAGCACAAAAATTAGTGAATGCTGCCAAAGGTGACTTTACTGAAGCCAGCGACATTATCCGTGCAGCACTTAAGTCGATGAATAAATAATTCAAATAGACATACCAATACACCTAAATTGGATACACGAAGGCGACATGGATGTCGCCATGTTGGATTGGGATATAAGGATATATCCTCAATCCAACACAAGATTTTTGTTACTTTTGATCTTTCAAAAGTAAAGCAATGCCTACACAATGGCACTTAAACACAAATCACAACTTGAGGCTGTGCCTCGAAAGTTCAGCCAGAGATTGATTTAATTATATGCAAGACCGTCTTATCAGTGGTTCAGAAAAACCCGAAGACCACTTCGACCGCGCCATCCGCCCAACATCCCTTGATGACTACATCGGGCAACCTGTCGTCCGTGAACAAATGGAAATCTTTATCGGTGCTGCGCGTGGCCGTGAAGAAGCACTCGATCACACCTTAATTTTTGGCCCACCGGGTTTAGGAAAAACCACACTAGCCAATATTATTGCGCGTGAAATGGGCGGCAACTTAAAATCGACATCAGGCCCAGTCCTTGAGCGTGCAGGCGATTTGGCTGCGATGCTAACCAACCTCGAAGAAGGTGATGTTTTATTTATTGATGAGATCCATCGTCTTTCACCGGTCATCGAGGAAATTCTCTATCCAGCGATGGAGGATTACCAACTCGACATCATGATTGGTGAAGGCCCTGCTGCCCGTTCGATCAAACTGGATTTACCACCCTTCACTCTTGTTGCAGCGACGACTCGTGCAGGCCTACTGACCTCTCCTTTACGTGACCGTTTTGGTATCGTACAACGCTTAGAGTTTTATTCTGTCAAAGACTTAACGCATATTGTGACTCGATCTGCAAACTTGATGGATGTACCCATGACTGCCGAAGGCGCACAGGAAGTTGCACGCCGTGCTCGTGGGACACCTCGTATTGCAAACCGTTTATTACGCCGAGTCCGTGATTATGCGCAAGTTAAAGGTACGGGTGAAGTAACCCAAGAGATGGCTCAACGTGCTTTGGACATGCTGAATGTCGATAAAGATGGTTTAGATACGCTAGACCGCCGTTATTTATCAATGCTACTAGAGCGTTTTGATGGTGGCCCTGCAGGCGTAGAAGCTTTAGCTGCTGCTATGGCAGAAGACTCAGGGACGCTAGAAGATGTGATCGAGCCTTACCTCATTCAGCAAGGCTATGTCATGCGTACTGCACGTGGACGTATTGCCACCAATATGGCGTATTTACAGTTTGGGATGACACCACCAGAGCCGAAAGATAAGTAAACGATAATTCACTGAACGACTTCAGGGAGTTAAATGCTCCCTGCATGTTTATTTAAATTTTTAAAATAAATTCAAGCCACTACAAACAATAGACTAAAATGATAAATCTTGAGAATAGAATAATTAACAAAATTAATAGCGAATACATTCAAAACCTTCCATTAGACAGTGCCATTGAAAACATTCCCAGAGAACAACCCATCAGTTCATTTAGCCCTAAACAAATGAGTGATTTTGAAAGCTTATTCCACACCGAATACAATTATTTTATCACTGTCGAATGTGAAAACATTCTTAGCAAAGAAACCATAGAAGTAAGTGAAGATAATATCTTAACTATTAAACAATCGCCTTCTGCATATCATATAAAAAACCTGAGCTTCAACTATACTTCTGCCCTCATTTTTATTGGGACGTACTATCACGACGACGTACAAGCTTTGGTCAAGGAAAACTTTAAGCCAGCAAAAATTAATACATTTTATTTCAGCCTCTCATTCTTTGCTTTAGTCATACTCGTTTATGTGTTTTTCTGGATAGATCTAGCTAATAAACTTTTACTTATGTTAGTTATTGGCCTTGGCTTTTGCTGCTTAACGTATATGTATGAATCTTTAAAGGCATTACTCCCAAAGCAACAGAAAAAGAAAATGGAAGAAACTCACTTTCATATTGCGGGATATTTAGCAGCTCATCTACAGGATTTTGTCGATGCAAAATTTAAATTAGATGAACAAACAAATTAAAAGTAGTCTCTTTTTTAACCAATAATGACAACTACGAAAGTTAAAGATTTACGTGAGTTGAAACCTTGTGCCATTGGACTGATGACTCACGGTGCTAAACTGCCCGTCATTGAAGCACTTGACGAATCATTGAATTATCGCCATTTTTAAATGCTCTAATTCTATGCTGAAGTGCAGAACAATATTTTTCAGATTTTATAAAGACGGAACACTCTCATGGCGAATAAATTCGAATTCAACATTCGTGTATATATTGAAGATACAGATGCAGGTGGCATTGTTTACCACGCAAATCATATTCGCTTTATGGAACGTACCCGCACAGAATGGCTGCGCGCTTCAGGTGTAGACCATTATTGGCATCAAAAAGATTACAACTTTGTCGTTCATAAAATTAATGTGAAATATTCACGTCCTATATTAATGGATGACCTGATTACTGTTACAGCAAGTGTAGTTTCGTGTAAGGCTACGTCATTTGTGTTGCAACAAAATATTTATCGTGGTGATATTATGCTGGCATCAGGTGAGGTAGAATTGGCATGTATCAGTGCAGAGATGAAACCCCGTCGCCTTCCTGATGAAATACGTGAACTGATTCTGAAAGAATTGGAACAAGATTAAAAAAATTATTTGGCACATGTAGTAACTATGGCAACTCAACTAGAATCAACACTCAAAGTTTCAGACCTCATCTTACAAGCAAGTCCTGTCGTACAACTGGTAATGCTCCTGCTGCTCTTAGCTTCGTTATTCAGTTGGTATCTGATTGCCAAGTTACACATGAGTTATAAAAAAGCGCAGGCCGATGATGAACATTTCCAAAAAATCTTTTGGTCTGGCGCCGAACTCAACACTTTATACAATAATGCTCAACTCAACTCGAAACGTGTTGGCCTTGAAGATGTTTTCTATCAAGGTTTAGGCGAGTTTTTCAAACTTAAAAAGCGTAATGCCAGCGCAGAACAATCCATTGAAGGTACAGAACGTATTCTTCGTGTGGGTTTAAGCCGTGACCAAGGACATTTAGAAAATGGTTTAGGCGCGCTTGCGAGTATTGGATCGGTTGCACCCTATGTTGGTTTATTCGGTACCGTTTGGGGCATTATGAACGCTTTTATTGGTTTAGCAGATGTTGACCAAGTCACCCTTGCTACGGTTGCTCCTGGTATTGCAGAGGCATTGATTGCAACGGCCATTGGTCTTTTTGCGGCAATTCCTGCTGTACTAGCATTTAACCATTTTACAGCCAAAGGTGAAGCCGTTTATAACGATCGTGCTCTTTTTGCCGAAGAAATGGTTGCGTTATTACAACGCCAGTCTGTAGGTTCAACTCAGGACAATGACTAATGGCTATTCAACGTTCTGGACGCTTTGAGCGCATCAAAAAACCATTAAAAAGTGACATGAACGTCGTACCATATATTGATGTCATGTTAGTTCTTTTGGTGATTTTCATGGTCACTGCACCTATGATCACCACAGGTGTCAAAGTCGACTTACCACAGGCAAATGGCACGCCTATGCAAGCGGAAGATAGTAGAGCGATTGTTACACTGAAAGCAGATGGCACGATCACTCTCGAAGATAAAAATCATCAAGATGATGTACTCACACTCGATGAACTTAAATCTGTTTTAACGGCCTCGCAAAATGAAGCGAGCGAACAGAAAAAGCAAATGAGTGTCCTGATTAACGGCAGTGAATCTCGTCCTTATGGTGAAGTCATGAAACTCATGTCTGCCCTTCAAGATGCAGGTTTAACACAAGTAGGTTTACTGACTGAGCCATTAAAATAATTTATGAAAGATTTCAACAAGCCGCCTTTTAAACAAAAAGCCGTTGCGATTGGTTTCACACTAGGTGTGCATATCGTCGCTGTGGTTGGCTTACTTTATCTTGGCATGAGTAAACCACCTGAGCCCCCTAAAAAAATAACCACTGTTTTGGTAAAACCGGAAGATTTAAAACCTGTAACACGTGAAGTCACTGAGTTTGATGAAACCGCGCATGAAAATGTAGCTGAACAAATCACGCAAACAGCAGAACCTAGCGTTGAACCGGCACCCGAGATTCCAACGGCTGCACCACCTAAGCCAGCAGAACCACCTAAGGCAGATCCACAGATTGCTGCTCAACAGGCACTCGCTGCGGCAAAAGCACAGCAGCTTGCTGAACAAAAAGCTGCGGACAATGCAAAACGTGCTCAAGAACAAGCTAAAGCTGCTGAAGCTGCAAAACTAAAAGCACAACAAGAAGCCAAAGCGGATGCAGCTAAAGCCAAATCCGATGCGATAGCCAAAGCCAATGCTGAAGCCGCTAAACGTAAAGCCGATGCTGATGCCAAAGCCAAGGCTGAAAAAATCCGTGCCGATGCTTTAAGAAAAGCAGAAGCTGACAAAGCCAAAGCTGCAGCAACGGCAAAAGCCAATGCAGATGCAAAAGCCAAGGCCAATGCGGATGCTGCAAAACGTAAAGCAGATGCAGACGCGAAAGCTAAAGCCAATGCGGAAGCTGCAAAACGTAAAGCAGATGCTGATGCAAAAGCTAAGGCCAATGCAGAAGCTGCAAAACGTAAAGCAGACGCCGATGCAAAAGCTAAAGCCAATGCGGAAGCTGCAAAACGTAAAGCAGATGCTGATGCCAAAGCTAAGGCCAATGCGGAAGCTGCAAAACGTAAAGCAGATGCTGATGCGAAAGCCAAGGCCAATGCAGAAGCTGCAAAACGTAAAGCAGATGCCGATGCAAAAGCCAAGGCAGATGCAAAGGCTAAAGCCGATGCCGAAGCGCGTGAACGTGCAGCTGAGGAAGCCAAAGCATCATCTGCGCGCAAAGCCGCTGAAGAAGCTGCGCAGAAAAAGGCTGAAGCGAAGAAAATTGCCTCAACTGCTAAACGTGATTTTGAAAATAAAATTCGTCGTGCGTGGGATACGCCTTCTGACTCTGCAGGTAAAACGGCGACTGCTCGCGTTACCCTTACGGAAAGTGGTTCAGTTCGGTCAGTGATTGTGAACTCTAGTGATCCTGATATGAAAGCCAGTATTGAGGCTGCTGTTCGAGCTGCTGCACCATACCCAATGCCGAGTGACCCAGATGCAAAACGTGAAGCTCAAAGTTTTACGTCCACCTTCAAGTCATCACGTTAATTTTTAAATCCCTGCAAACCTTGTGGGGATTTTTCATTTACTTATATACTGAATTATATAACATGAAAACATTATTATTTTCGACACTAACACTCCTAGGCTCTCAATCATTCGCCGAAAATCGTTCAATTTACATCCCTTCTTCGACCATGCCTGACCATATTCCACCTGAACAATTTAATGCTTTGCTGATGGATCATGCTAAAACAACTCAACCTGAGAAATCAGTACAGGACGTAAAAACGCCTCTTAAAACCATTTCACATGCTCTAAATGAAGAAGATGCAAAGAAAAAAGCGGAAGCCAAGAAAATCGCTTCAACCGCTAAACGTGATTTTGAACATAAAATCAAACGTGCTTGGGATACACCACCTGGCTCTAGCGGTAAAACGGCCATTGCTCGCGTGATTTTATCTGAAACAGGTGCTGTCCAAGCAGTCATCGTAAGCTCAAGTGATCCTGATATGAAAGCCAGTATTGAGGCTGCAGTTCGTGCTGCTGCACCATATCCGATGCCTAGCGACCCAGATGCTAGACGTGAAGCACAAAGTTTTACCTCTACATTTAGATCTTCAAATTAAGTTTGATAAATCCTTGCATTGATTGCGGGGATTTTTCTATTGATCAAAATCTCTAATCTTCCAATTGGATTAAGCTAAAATGATGCATTTCTTTAAATTTTCGTTTCTATTTTCTGTAATCGCAGGCTCATCATTAACCTTTGCAACCCCTACCAGCATTCAAACGGCTGACAAGATTCAACCTGAGAAAATAGCAGAGCGTTCCTCGAACGCAACAGCGGCTAAGACGAAGTCATATTCTGAACAAGATAAGCTTCAACTAGAACATAAAATTGCTGAAGCGAAACGGCAAGCTGAAGTAGATGCGGCTAAAAAAGCTGAAGCAAAAAAAATTGCATCTAATACAAAGAAAATAATACAGCAAACTATCCTTAGCAACTGGCAAGCGCCAGCAGAATCAACTGGGCAAAAAGCCCACGCGAGAATTACTCTAACACCATCAGGCTCAATTCAATCTATTGTCATTAATGATGTACCAAATTCAGCTTTTAAAAAAAGTATTGAAAAATCCATACGCCGTTCTGCACCTTTTGAATTACCAGAAAATCCAGATGCTCGCCGTGAATCTCAGTTCATTTCCATTTCTTTTCTATCCAAATAAGAATATTAGCGAATCAAAGCATTAGATTTAAATGAGTGTCATCATAAAATGTGATTGTTTAGACACGAATTCACAGACGAATAACAGATTAATCATAATGTTGTGCTTTCAATATCCCAAAATCATGCCATTATGTGACACAACCAAATACAGACAATAACTCACATTTTTAGAGTAATTAGCGAATGATGGAAATGACGCGTAAACATCTTCTTTGCTTAGCCGTATTCACTGCTTTGAGCCCAGTTTTAGTGACTCAAACGCATGCGCAGCTTCACCTCGAAATCACTAAAGCTCCTGAAGAAGCACCTAAAATTGCGATCGTGCCTTTTAGTAATGACTCAAATATTTATCCAGTGGTTGAAAATGACTTGAACCGCTCAGGTAAATTTACCAGTGCCTCTAAAAACTTACCTGCAACTGCAACAATAAATTCACCTAATGCAGAAGCATGGAAAGCTGCGGGCGTACCCTATGTCGTGACAGGCACATCAAAAACAACGGCTGATGGCTCTTATGAAATTCACTACCAACTGTATGATGTTGAAAAAAAACAATACCTGTTAAATGAACTACTCACTGTGCCTGCTTCACGTTATCGTCAAGCAGCGCATATGATCAGTGATGCAATCTATCAAGCTTTAACGGGTATTCCAGGTGACTTCAGCGGCCGTATTGCCTATGTATTGCGTAATGCAGCAACACCAGATCAGCGCTATACCCTACAAATTGCAGATACGGATGGTGAACAACCCCGTACCATTTTGACTTCACGTGATCCAATCTTGTCCCCTGCATGGACGCCTGATGCGAAAAAGCTAGCCTATGTTTCATTTGAAACCAAACGCCCTGCGATTTACATCCAAGATTTAGCAAGTGGTAACCGTGAAAAAGTAGCAAGTTTCCGTGGCCTGAATGGTGCACCAAGCTTCTCACCTGATGGTAAATCAATGTTATTTACCGCATCGATGCATGGCAATCCTGAAATCTATCAAATGGATTTACAGACTCGCCAATTAAAACGCATGACCAATGACACAGCGATTGATACAGAAGCACGTTATGCACCTGACGGTAAATCATTTATTTTTACCTCTGACCGTGGTGGCTCTCCACAAATTTACACCTACAACTTAAGTGCTGAAAGTGTCAAACGCTTGACTTTCCGTGGCGCTTTCAATGCACGTGGTACGTTAAGTGCGGACGGTAAAAAATTAGCTTTGGTACATCGTCCTAGCGGTAGTAACTATAAAGTTGCGGTTCAAGACATTGGTTCTGGTGTAACGAATATTTTAACGCCAACAAGTTTAGATGAATCCCCAAGCTTCTCACCAAATGGTCAAATGGTGGTGTACGCAACGCGTGAAGCAAACCGTGGTTTGCTCTCGATCATGTCTTTAGATGGTCGTTTCCGCATGAACTTACCAAGTGAACAAGGTGAAGTTCGTGAACCAGCTTGGGCACCGAAATAAACACTGCATGATTTATTCAACAATAACTTTTTAATGAAACATCATAAATAACCGTCATGGAGATCAATATGAAAGCGATGAAACTGATTGCATTACCTGTTTTAGCTACAGCATTAGTAATGACTGGTTGTGCCAGCCGTAAACCTGCAGCAGACGTACAAGCAGGACAAAACCCAAATAGCTCAACCACTGTAAACACTTCTGGTTTAAGTGAAGATGCAGCACTCAATGCACAAAACCTAGCCGGTGCATCATCTAAAGGTGTAACTGAAGCGAATAAAGCATTTTTAGCGAAGCGCGTAGTACACTTTGACTACGACAGTACAGAGCTTAGCAATGAAGACTTACAAACCCTTCAAGCTCATGCACAGTTCCTTGTTGCTAATGCAAACTCACGCGTAGCTTTAACAGGTCATACCGATGAACGTGGTACTCGTGAATACAACATGGCGCTTGGTGAGCGTCGTGCCAAAGCTGTTGAAAGCTTCCTGATTACAACAGGCGTAAGTTCAAATCAGCTTGAAGCAGTTAGTTATGGTAAAGAAATGCCAATCAATGCGGGTCATGATGAAAATGCATGGAAAGAAAACCGCCGCGTAGAAATTAACTACGAAGCTGTTCCTCCGCTACTTAAATAAGACTTGAATAAGACTTGAATAAGACTGAGCTAAAAAAGCACTCATTAATGAGTGCTTTTTTGATTTAACCTGTATCATTTAATTTATATCGTTTCATTTGCACCGTTCTATTCAACGTTCTTTGCTTTAACTCAATTTAGCCCTTTAACTCAGGATAAATTCGATTAGCGGCTTTAGAACTTAAGAAAATATCCAATTAAAAATGCAAATGAACGACTTTTAAAACGATATCCTTAGCTTTACCAACTAGAAAATTAGCTTAATAATCCAAATCATTACGCTTCTGCTTCTGGATGTTCAGCATTTTCTTTTTCTGTTTGCATCGACTCAATGAGATCATGTTTATTGAACTTTTTATACTCTGCTTTTGCTTCGTAACTGCTCCATGCAGCTTTAACGGTATCCGCAGAAATATCGTCTAAATTCAATCCCTCAGTTGCAGTCGGAGTCGCATCAAATTTTTGTGTGGTCATTGTTGTGCTCCCTGTCTTTCGATTTATACATTAGATTCAACATAGCATGTTATTCAGGACTTGCAAGGGTAAAATCACGACAAATAGTCTAGTTTAATTTTTCTTTTCCTTCGTTCTCATCTAAAATGTTGCACAATCACATTTTATCATTTTTGATAAATTAATATTTGGAGTTTTCCGGTTATGTCAAATCTCACCCTTTCCCAATTTCTACAACAACAAAGTGGTAATCTTACTCCTGCATTAGCACAAGTTATTGAAACAATTGGTAATACATGCAAAGACATCGACCTTCTTTTACAAAAAGGTGCTTTGGCTGGTGTATTGGGTAGCGCGCAACACGAAAACGTTCAAGGTGAAGAACAAAAGAAACTTGATGTCATTTCAAATGATTACCTCATCGATGCATTAAAAGTTCATCCACATGTCGGTGGTTTGGCATCTGAAGAATTAGATGAATTCACACCAGCTCAAGAAAATGGCGATTATCTTGTTTTGTTCGACCCATTAGATGGTTCAAGCAACATCGATATCAACATGTGTGTTGGCACAATTTTCTCAATTCTTCCTGCAAAAAATGCGGTAACGCAAGCTGAAGATTTCATGCAAGCGGGTGTGAATCAAGCGGCTGCAGGTTATGTACTGTATGGTCCATCAACAATGATGGCTCTAACTGTCGGTGCTGGCGTAGTCTTCTTTACTTTTGATCCAGAAAGCAAAGAATTCTTATTAACTAAAGATGCGATTGCGGTTGCAGCAGACACTAAAGAATATGCAATTAATGCATCGAACCAACGTCACTGGGAAGAACCTGTAAAACGTTATATCGACGAACTGCTTGCAGGTAAAACTGGCCCGCGTGAAAAAGACTTCAATATGCGTTGGGTCGCATGTATGGTGGGTGATATTCATCGTATTCTTTGCCGTAGCGGTATCTTCATGTATCCATACGACTTCAAAGATCCGAAAAAAGCAGGCCGTCTACGTTTAATGTACGAAGCAAACCCAATGAGTATGTTGATGGAACAAGCTGGCGGTGCTTCTACAACAGGCCGTGTCCGCATTCTAGACATCCAACCAACAGAACTTCATCAACGTGTTCCTGTGATTATTGGTTCTAAAAACGAAGTTGACCTAGTTACGTCATACCATAATTAATTTCTTATAACGAAAGTCAGTATTTTTGCTGACTTTCGTGGATATCTCCCCCATGGCTCTGATTTATCTCGAATCAAAAGACAACCCGAAAATTAAGCACCTACGTGGCTTAATTGAACAAAATGCCTACCGTAAAAAACAAGGTCAAACTGTTTTGGAAGGCACACACTTGGTGTTGTCATGGTTAGACTCAAAACGTCCAATCAAATCGATTTTCACCACTGAACAAGCAATTAATCATGCCGACTTCGACCGCATTGCGGAACAATATCAAGGTGCGGTGTTTATTCTAAGTGAATCTTTATACAAAGATATCAGTACACTTGGAACATCTATTGCTTGCTTAGCGATTGTGGATTTACCAAGTTCAAGTGAAGCGCTTAACTTCAGTGAAGACACCTTAATTTTAGACAACATTCAAGACCCTGGTAATGTAGGCGCCCTACTCCGTTCTGCTGCCGCAGCAGGTATTGAGCAAGTCGTTTGTACCAAAGGCTCTGCATCACTCTGGTCACCGCGTGTATTACGCGCAGGTATGGGCGCACATTTTTCATTAAATACCTTTGAAAATATTGCCCTTGAAGATATTTTGACGAAATTCAAAATTCCAGTGTATGCAACAAGCTCACATCAGTCTGAAAACCTATATAGCAAAAATTTGCGCAAACAATGTGTGTGGATTTTAGGCAATGAAGGTCAAGGTGTTTCTGAGTATGCATTACAACATGCAGAAGCCGTAGCGATTCCTCAACCGGGTGGTCAAGAATCACTAAACGTAGCCATTGCTGGCTCGATCTGTTTTTTTGAAATGGTACGTCAGCGTCAGTAAAATCGTTATTTTATTGTATTTAGCGCTTAAGCCTGAAAAAAATAGACTACACTAGAAAAAATAATAATTCTTTTTGTCAACCTAACCGTTATTTCCATCGTTATTTGTATATGAATATGGAAATAATGGTGGGTATCCGATGACAGGATTTTCCATCTCTATGGATTTAGCACCCAAAAAGTCCGAGACGCAAGACAGCAGTGTTTTAAAAAGCACGGCTGAGTCTCGCCTGAAAAACTTCATGAATGAAGTGACGGGGCGTGCTTTAGTAATGATGGAAAGTGCAACGCACGGTCAACATGGCATTGCCATGGACTTGGTGCAAGAAGCCTTTATTTCCTTACATAAAGCTTATGCTGAAAAGTCCACAGAGGAATGGTATCCCCTGTTTTACACCATTTTAAATAATAAGCTGCAAGATTGGCGTCGAAAGGAAGCACGTCGTTCGCAGCCGTTTTCCCTATTTAGAAAAGTCAGCCTAGATGACGACGATGTCGAAATACAGGATGTTGTAGATGAATCTACACCAAACCCTTTCGACTTTCTGGATCAGGCTGTCACTGCAGAGGAAATACAAGATGCTATCGCAGAACTTCCAGTCCGCCAGCAACAAGCATTTATGTTGCGAGCTTGGGAAGGCTTTGATACGCATACAACTGCAGAAATTATGAATTGTTCCGAAGGCAGTGTGAAAACACATTACCACCGTGCCATTCAAGGTTTACGTACCGCTTTGGCACATTTGAATCCACATATGGGAGGATCATCCGAATGAAACAAGATGATTTCTTAAAGCAAGTAACTTCCAAACTTGATGGACTCGCACAGCACCATAAAGACAAAGCAACTGTCATGAATAACGTGCTTGAAGATATTCATCAGCGCGAAACTTCTCGTTATGGTTTCTGGAAAATGTCTGGCTTTGCACTTGCAGCAGCAATTGCAGGTTTTGTCATTTTACCGAATGCGACTGTACTGGATGACAAACCACAAAATCAGGTGATTTCAACCCCTAAGCTCTCCCCTCAAATGGTGGAAGATCTTGAAATGTTGATGGTTCTGGGTGAGGACAAAGTTCCACATGGCAGCTAAAAAATTAGCAATTGCATTCTGTGCTTTTAGTTTTTTGCAAACCAGTTTTGCTGGCTTTGATCGCTTTTGGATTTTTTCAAAAGATGCTGATACTCAAGTCAATGAAACTTGGGATTCGCTATCTGAAGCAGAACAACAGGCTTTAATTAAAAAGTATCAGGCACTCAAAGAGATTCCTGCAGATCAACGTGTCAGCTTGCAACAGCGCATGGATTGGTTCACTCAACTTCCAGATAGTGAAAAGCAACGTATGCGCGAAACTTGGCAAAAAATGAGTACTTTAGAACGTAAAGAACTCGCGACACGTATGCAAAAAGCTAGTCCTGATGAACGACCTGCTATTCGCGATGAGTATATCAACAAATATTTACAGCCTATCGCTGTCGCTCACTAATCTAAAACAGCAGCATGTTGCGAAAATCAAATCAATTAAATTAGTTAAGCCATGAAAAGCCTCTTATCGAGGCTTTTTTATTGTATTACTTGCTCAACCGACGTTGACGATACATACCTAAACCAATCAGTGTCAACAGCCCAAATAATCCCATCGAACCACCGCCGCTAGAAGAAGAGTTGGTGTTTTTCGCGGTATTCTTAAGAGTCAGAATTGCATTGCTTGATGCAATGCCATCACTATCGACAACGCTATATTCAACAGGATAGTCAAACTGACTAAAGCCATTTTTTACAGAGAAGGTAATCTTGCCACCGTAGCAAGTTTCCTTTAAATAACTTGCTGGGCAACTGCCACTATACTCAGCTTCAAAGTTTAAACCTGCTGGGATTTTCGTAAAACGAATTGGGATAATTTGACCTTCTTCATTTTTATGCCATACCGATTTGCCCGCTGGCATAGATGTAACTGGACCATCACCATCATCATTAGCATTTTCTAATAAATTATTGACGGTAACAGACAAATTATTTGACGGACTAATTGTATATTGAGCAGCTTTGGCCACTGGGGTCATATTTTTAAATGCCACACGGACCACACCAGAGGATTCCGCCTGACTCCCTGTCTTTTGTTTTAGCGTATATTTACAAAAACCGTATTCGGTAGGCGCTGTTGTTGCCCCACTGGTGCGATATATAACGATTTGTTTTATTCCAGCATCCCAATCACAGTGCAGGTCATGTGGTGGATTACCCACAATACTTGCTTCGCCTGTACTAGACACCGTAATTTCACTACCAATGCCGATTGGTGAAGTCGTCACGGTATAGTTGTCAGCATTTAAGGCAATTTGTCGTGTTTCAGCACTTCCGTTCACAGACTCTTCTTGAGGTAATGATGCTGGGAATGGATCAAAATAAACTGCACGATATTTGAGGTTATTTTTTAATGCACTTAATACCGCTTCGTATTTTGTTAAATCATCCTGATTGGCAACTTTGTATTCTGCATAATCTGGATCTTCGATATCCTTTTTCAAATCATCAATTGTTTTTTGATATTTCTCTTGAATAGCTGCTAAGGACTCGTTGGTAATCTCTGCCATATCTGCTGCAGTTAAATTCATTAATTCAACCGAACCAATCTCACAAGTATTTCGTTGTGCAGGTGATAGCTGCAAGGTACCATTCGTAATCCGCAAAATACCCCGTTGATCGGCTTTACTACATCCCTCTAAGCCAAGATTGATCAAGTCAAAACCACTGCCGATCGCTTTCGGGTAATACAAAGGTAAATACAAGTTATAAGCAGATTTTGTTTGTAGGGCGCTTAATAAAGTGCCCATAGCATAACTACTTACATCATGGTTTTGCAGAAAGCTTTCTGTATTATTCAGCACACTTTCGGGTAAATCACACTGCCCAGCTGCCAGTTCAAAAGCATTATTACTCGCAACAAACTTTTGACCATTATCAGGTACAGCATTATTCAGATAACGACAAGACTTACCACCAGTATTATAGGACAACACATTGAAATACCAAGCTTTTCCACCATTATTGTCATAATAATAAGTACTAGCCGCATTATTTTCGACTATTGTATTACTGGTTAAAACGAAGCTAGAAAAAGCACTTAAACGATCCGTTCCCTGAGAAATGGCACGGATAATACTACCCGCACTTGGATTTGCTTGGTTTTTTGCAATCGTATTTGCTGTCAATTCAACTTTGGCCTTTCCACAGAAGTCCATCACACTATTACTCGTCGATGAACCATTTTGAATAATACTGCTTTGCTGGAACACAATTTCAGGCTGGGTATCCCCCAAGTTCCCGATACAGTCCATAGCAACAACACTACCTTTAGGTGCAACGTTGCCCTGAACTAAACTGCTCACCAATAATGTTTTTTTCGATATATTATGCGCAACGGAGTAGATTGCACCGCCAGCAACTTTGGCTTGAGAGTTTTCAATTGCACCATTATTTAAGGTAAATGCTCCCCCTAAATACAAGGCACCACCTCGATCTTCTGCCATCCCGCCAGTAAGGCGAACATTATTGACGATAAAGTTGGCTTCTGAACGTGAAGTATTAAAAATACGCGATTTGCCTTGGGCATTAATCGTCGTTCTAATATCTTCATAGGCAGGAAATTTCTGCGTCAGTAAATTTTTTGAATCATAGTTAAAGCGACTTTTCCCCTCAATCACGATCTGATTGAGCGGAACTAACTCACCTTTAGTCAGAAGATATTCACCTGCTTCAAGTTGAATATAATCGGTCTGCCCATTATTTGGATTACCGACATTACATCCACCAAAAGATTTGTTTTTACGTGCAGTTTCAATCGCTTCACGTAAAGAACATTGATTGAGATTTTCACCATTTTCATCATCAAAGGTCGTAACTTTGATGATGTTACTTGTCGCTGCCATAGATGACATAGCCGCAAGGACCATGACCGCCAGCAATCCTTTTTTATAATTTTTCATGTGCTGTCCTTAATTCTATCCAGACTATTTTTTAAAGCGACGAAATCCAACTAAGCCAAGCAGCGCAAAAATACTCGCCCAGCCTAGAGCACCACCCGAAGTTTTAACGGTTTTACTTTCCATTTCATTGTTTGGTTCTTGGAAAATACGCACTTCTGCAGCTAAATAATTTTTTGCCGAAGTATTAAAACGGGTTGAAGACGTCACCACACGCAATTCAAAAATATCTGCGCCATGCCAATTTCCATTTGGCGTGTATTCAAAATCACCATTCAAATTCAGTGTAAATTTACCTTTTGATTCGGTGCTTTGTACAACTATTGGACAACCATCTTGCCATGGCTCACCTGTTGGATTTGCCATACCCATCACTTTTGTACATTCTTCTTTTGGAATTAAATCACTGTCACCTAAAGCATCTAAGATATTAAACTTCGCCACTTCACCTGTACGTATGTCTTTACCTAAGCGAGGCATGCTCACAGGAACCACAATTTCGATAGCCCCACGATCACACCAAACATCATCCAAATTACGATTTTTTCCACGCTGATCAGAAGACTCACAATACACATGATGCTCATTGCCATCTGCTGTGGTCTTCCCCTTATTTAATATCGGGCTTGAGAAAATCGTTTCGTAATCTAATAAAATACGAGGACGTAAATAACCAATAAATGCGTTATTTGCTGTGGTAAATGGACAGAAAAGTGCATTACGATCTTCTGTTAAGGTTTTACAGCTACCTTCATCTTCACCCGCAATTAAACTCGTCCCAGACCATACATCATTTAAATTTGCAGCAGGCCCAACAGGACAACTCGCAGCCACTAAGTTGTTATAAAAAACAGATTGGTCTGTTCCTGAGTTCACGACTTTACAATCTTGAGCGGTACCACTGAGCGCATTACCAATCACCACACTATTGGCTAAATAAGCATGCTCAGAGGTACTATTTAGTTCGATACCGCCACTGTTCTTCAGTACTGTAATATTATTGAGTGCTAAACCATCACGTAAGTTGACAGCAAAACCTTTGTTTTTGAAAAAAGTACTATTGGCAATGATATTTTGAGGGTTACTGAACACCAACTTGCTGATGTCTGCGAGCCCATTTTGATTGTAAACAATCGCTCGACCAGAAGTGCTTTCATTATTTTTGAACAAAGATGTATAGATTTCATAAGCCGGTGCTTCTGAGTAAATTGCACCACCATCTACCGCTTTGTTGTTTTGAAAAATCGTGGTTCGTATATATAGACGGCTTGCTACAGCTGCGCCATCTTCTGAAAATCCAACATTGTAGATTGCACCACCAAGTCGTGCATAGCCATCTTCAAACTTTACATTTTCAAGTGTAAGTTTTTCATTATTAAAAATGATGCCGCCTTTATCAGCACATTGATCTTGCTTACATCCTTTAAATGAAATTTCTTTAAAATTGATCGCAAGTAGTTCTTTTTCGCCATCATTAATATTAAAAATTTGATCCTTACCCGTCATTTCAATGACGGCATTATTAAGACCGAGTACGACATCTTCATTGACGTTACTGCCATACGCCGTTTTCAGATTCAGTTCTGCTTTAATATCAATTTTTTTAGTGAGTTTATAAACTTCATTTTTTTTCAGCGAAATTGAGGCATAGGCGTCTTTACCCCCGCAACCATTATATCCGGCTTCTGGCATACCATTATTGATATATTCTATGGCTTCACGAAGTGAACATTCCTTGTCATCCTTTACAACATCTTCAGTGGTTGTAACGATAATTTCTGCGCTAAATGCATGACCTGCCATGAGAAGCATGCCAATGCCTATGCTCTGTTTGAGCATATCCATCTCCTTAAATATTTTTTATCTTTTTATTCTTAAGTTGCACAATCCTTGCAACATTAAAATATTTTTATGTACTTTGTCACAGCTTGAGTAATTACTCAAGAATTTTTATTGCTTACCGATATTCATCAATTAGGGCAAAAATCTGTCTTAAATTGGCATGACTCAATTTGACTTTTTCACCTTTTAACATCTGAATAAGTTGTTCTAAAGAGCGAAGTAAAATAGACGCCTGATGCGGCCCATGTGCCAACAAATAATCCACAATTTGTTGATCCATATGGATGCCACGTCGCGCTAAAACAGAGTTAACGAGCGCTTGACGGTCTGCGTATAAACTACCATTCGGCACTTTCACACTAACAGCCTGAGTTAATCGAGACTGTAGGTCTGGCAGTTCAAGTTTGAGTTCAATGGGCGCCAGTCGAGATGAAAAGACCAATTGACCACCTTCTTCGTTATTATAGTTAATCAGGTGAAAAACGGCTTTTTGCCAATGTGGAACTCCACTGATGGCTTCAATATCATCTAAAGCCACCAAGTCATAGCGATCGAGCGAAGTAATCGCTTCAGTGGGCGCATCGAGCAGTTCAAGCAATGAAACTTGAATTGCTGATTTGCCAATTTCTAAATAAGAATCACATATTGCAGACAGTAAATGGCTTTTTCCTGTACCAGCTCCACCATAGATATAGAAACGATTCATTAATCCTGCATGTAATTGACGTACACCATCGATTACATGTCCCCAACTCGGCCCAGAAAAATCACTAATTCGGGCATCGAGCTGGGGTTCTATATCTAACTGCAATTGACGCATATCTATATTTTGGCCTTATCAATCTTTATGTTCTGATCGTTCAATGTTACTCGAAATTTCAGGATCTTGCAGCGAATTTGCAGACTGATTTTTGAGCTCTATATCGACAGCAATTTGATTGGTTTCTACGCTTAATGTGCCAATTTCAGCATCATTCACCACAAGTACATCATTTCGGTATAAATTACTTTTCTCATAATTTTCACGCGCATGACGTAATAACACCACAATAATCGCTGCAACGGGTAGTGCAATGAGCATTCCGAGGAGTCCTGCCAATTGCGCGCCTGCAAGCACCGCAAAAACTACGGCTACTGGAGACAAACCAATTTTGTCGCCTAATAAGAAAGGCTGTAAAATATAACCTTCTATTGCCTGCCCTACCATGAATACCACCAGTACTAAGGCCAAATGCACCCAATCCAAACCGAATTGGAACAGGCAAGCCACAATTGCCGAAATAATACCAACCGCAAAACCCAAATACGGAATAATACTGGCTAGACCCGCAATCATCCCGATGATGATGCCGACCTCAATACCCACCAATTGAAGTCCAACCGCATATACAACGCCCAATAAGAACATTACCAAGAATTGGCCTTTTACAAATGCACCTAAAACTTCATGACATTCGCCCACGATTGTGAGCGTGCTTTTTTCATATTTACGTGGAATAAGGCGACGCATGTTTTCTAACATTCGTTCCCAATCTAATAAGAAATAGAAAGCTATGATTGGAATTAAGACAATCGTGCCACCAATCTGTATGAAATTCAGACCCGATTGTGCCACTTTTAACAACATGGCTTGGATACTGTCTGCACTATAGTTGGTTTGAATATACTCCATGATCGCTGCTGACATTTGCTCTGTATCAATTTCCATCGGTACAAGATTAAATGTCTCTGATAACCACGGCAGGAATGTATAGTTGACCCAATGAATATTGCTTGGAATATTGTTTTTCGCATACATCAACTGTTCCCATACCAGTGGTACGAGGAACCACATGGCAAGGAATATAGCAACACCAATTCCAATAAAGACCAAACTGATAGATAACCAGCGCGGCAAGCCAATATTATGTAATTTATCGACTAAAGGGCTAAATAAATATGCAATTAGAAATGCGCCGATAAAAGGAACAACTACAGGCTTTAATAAGTATAAAACCCATAGGATCAATGCTATCCCAGCAAGAATAAATATTCGGCGCAAGGTGCGATCACCCATATAAAGTCACCTTTTTTCAATGTAATCGTTATAGAAAGGAAAATATTTTAATAAAGATAACATTTTAGTGCGAAATAGCATAAGAGTTTTGCATATTCAGGTTATAATCCCCGCGCGAATGCGGAGACTTCATTATGAGCAACTCAACTTCTACCCCAAACACTGGTTTAAGCTACAAAGATGCAGGTGTCGACATTGAAGCGGGCGACGCGTTAGTCGATCGTATCAAATCTGTCGCGAAACGTACTGCACGTCCTGAAGTAATGGGCGGCCTAGGCGGCTTCGGCGCTCTTTGTAAAATTCCTAAAGGTTATGAAGAACCTGTTCTCGTATCTGGCACAGATGGTGTTGGTACAAAATTGCGTTTAGCATTGAATTTGAACCGTCATGACACAATTGGTCAAGACTTGGTTGCAATGTGCGTAAACGATCTTCTTGTATGTGGTGCTGAACCACTGTTCTTCCTTGACTACTATGCAACTGGCCACCTCAACGTTGACGTTGCAGCAAATGTTGTAACTGGTATCGGTGCGGGTTGTGAACTTGCAGGCTGTGCATTGGTTGGCGGTGAAACTGCTGAAATGCCAGGTATGTATGAAGGCGAAGACTATGACCTTGCAGGTTTCTGCGTAGGTGTAGTTGAGCAAAGCAAAATTATTGATGGCTCTAAAGTTAAAGCGGGTGACGTTTTAGTTGGTGTTGCATCTTCTGGCGCACACTCAAACGGTTACTCACTTCTTCGTAAAATTTTAGATGTGAAAAACGTTGACCTTACTCAAATCGTTGATGGTCGTCCACTTGCAGATACAGCAATGGAACCAACACGTATTTATGTAAAACCAATTCTTCAGTTATTGAAAGAAGTGGATGTACACGCTATGGCGCACATCACAGGCGGCGGTTTACCGGGTAACTTACCTCGCGTACTGCCAAATGGTGCTCAAGCGGTAGTCAATGAAGCATCTTGGGAATGGCCAGAATTATTCAAACTACTTCAAAAAGAAGGTGGTGTTGAACAATTTGAAATGTACCGCACATTTAACTGTGGCGTAGGTATGGTTCTCGTGGTTGATGCAGCCGATGCTGACAAAACTGTTGAATTACTCAATAGCCTTGGCGAAAAAGCATTCACAATGGGTCACATTGCAGATAATGCTGAATCTGTTGAAGGCGCTGACGAAAAAATCCGTGTAGTTTTCGCATAAGCAACGTTCATGATTAAAATTGCTGTACTTGTTTCAGGCAGCGGATCTAACCTGCAAGCCCTGATCGATGCCAATCTATCAGGTCAAATCGTTGGGGTGATTTCCAATAGACCTGACGCTTTTGCACTGCAACGTGCAGAAAAAGCAAAGATTGCAACTGCAGTCATTGAACATAAACAATATCCAAGTCGTGAAGCTTTTGATGATGTGATGCATCAACAACTGCTCGACTGGGATGTTGATTTGGTCATTTTAGCAGGCTTTATGCGCATTTTAAGCGCAAAATTTGTCAAAGCATGGGAAGGAAAAATGATTAACATCCACCCTTCTCTGCTGCCAAATTATAAAGGCATGCATACTCATCAACGTGTTTTAAACACCGGTGATGTCTTCCATGGCTGTACAGTTCACTATGTGACTGCAGAGCTGGATGCTGGTCAAGCGCTTGCTCAAGGCGTACTTAAAGTCAATGTGCATGATCATGCTGAAAGTCTGGCAGATCGGGTTCACGTGCTTGAGCATGTGATTTACCCTCAAGTGGCAGAATGGATTTGTAATGGCACCATTCAACACACTGAAAACGGTGTTTTATATCGTGGCGAGCCTTTGCAACAACCTGTTCAATTCTGTAAGTTCTAAGCAACTGTATAATTTAACAATCAACGCATCTTAGGGTGCGTTTTGTTTTTCAGTGCCAAATAAAACTCTATTTATTACTAAAATCTAAAATCTAAAATCTAAAATCTAAAATCTAAAATCTAAAATCTAAAATCTAAAATCTAAAATCTAAAATCTAAAATCTAAAATCTAAAATCTAAAATCTAAAATCTAAAATCTAAAATCCATTTTTGCAGAATGTTCAACTTTATGATCAATATGTAGTTTTTAGTTAAATTAAAGCTTTTAGCATCATTAAAATAATAAGCTTATATTGCAATTAGTAAACCTTATAAATCTAGAAATATTACATCCTTCAAAAAAAGTGGAGAAAATCACATGTTAAAATCCATCACACTGGCGACTTGTGCATGTATAACACTGGGTATGATTGGTTGTGCTACGACATCAAATCCGGCTACTGATCGTAATTTAGATAAATTACAAAACAAAAATTGGGTTGCGAGTGAAATTCAAGGCGTTAAGCTTGAAGCTGACCCTAACAATTCGAACGTACCCACCATCACTTTCGACGATACTCGTGTAAGTGGTTCTGATGGTTGTAATCGATTCATGGGCGGTTACGCTGTGCAAAACACAAAAATCCAATTTTCAAACCTTGCTACAACACAAAGAGCGTGTTTGACTGCGACAAATATTCCTCAACATTTTTCGCAGGCATTGAGCCAAGTTACTCATTATGATGCCTCTAAAGATCATTTGAAATTTTTAGATGCCAACAACAAAGTTGTTTTACAATTTGAAAATGCGAAATAAATCTCAAAAGTAGAATGTTTCATTCATAAAAAAAGCACTCTATAGAGTGCTTTTTTTTGTGTTGTCGTTTTTAAGCTTTAATGATGACGCTTAGGCAATTTAAGTAAATCTTTGATCAATTCAACAGTTTCCACAGGATGTTCCAATGGGAACATATGACTCCCCGCAACAACTTTAAATGGAATCCCAAATTTTTTCTCAACCTTTTGTGGAAAGTGCCGAGCTAAAAATGGCCCCTGCTCTGCAATTAACTGCTGCACAGGCACTTGTGGTTGAGTCTGAGGTAACCACCACAGTGAAGGATTGGTTCGAAAAATATGAACCTCATCATCACGTGAAATCGTCAACTCCACCCCACCACGCAGTTTATCGTCCATCAAGGCATAATCAATATAAGCTTGATAACAGTCTGGATCGAAATCTTTATAAAAACCTTTCGGCCTTAAAAGCTCCGCTGCTTGTTCACGACTGTCCCAATGATCACGACGACGTTTCGACAAGCCTGCGGGCGACATTTTATCGACAACTTTGAGTTTGAGGAGTTTTGCAATGTGCAAAGCAAAAGACTCTTTACCCATGATCATAGGCGGATCAATCATTAACACTTGTTCAAACAATTCTGGGCGTTGTAACGCAGCCTGAAATGTTAAAACCGAACCTAATGAGTGACCTAATCCAATCACCTTACGACCATTGGCCTGACGTACAATACTATCAATGACTTGCTGTGTTAAGCTCTTCCAATGGTTATCGATTGGGTAACGCTTATCTGGCCCAAGTAGCGGCACATAGATCACATCATATTCATCACTCAATAAATCAAACAATTTTTGATAAACCAGTGATGGCACGCCATTGGCGTGCGCAAAATGAATTAACGGTTTCATTGTAACTTCGTGCTGTTTTCAGATTGAACCTGTTGTGACAATGCGCTTGCCAAACCTTGACCAAATGAACTTCCCATACGACCAAGTACAGAATCAAATGGACTATTTTCAATGGTGTAGTTCACAGCTTTTTCAGTTTTCAACTCACGTTTCAGGCTATTTAAACTACCTGTACGGTCAGCAATACCCAGCTTCACAGCCTGATCACCTGTCCAAAATAAACCTGAGAAAATAGCCGGATCATTCGATTTTAATTTCTTACCGCGACCTTCTTTCACGGCATTAATAAAATGCGCATGAACGTTATCGAGTACACCTTGAACATGTGCTTTTTGTGCAGCATCGACAGGTTGAGTCATGGATAAAATCGCTTTGTTCTCACCCGAAGTCATGGTGCGATCTTCTACACCAAACTTTTGCATCAAACCACTAACGCCATAGTTCGGCATGATCACGCCAATTGAACCCACTAAACTTGAAGGATTGACAATAATTTCATCTGCGGCAGAAGCAATATAGTACGCACCTGAAGCGCCTGTATCACCAATAATGGCATACAGTTTTTTATCGGTATGGGCTTTTTTCAAGTACTGAATTTCTTGCCAGATTTCATCAGACTGAACAGGTGAACCACCCGGTGAATTAATATTTAAAACAACCGCTTTGCTTTGTTTATTTTCATAAGCTTTTTTCAAAGCTTTGATGGTATTTGCGCTGTTTACACTTTGCTTGTCCGCTGCAATGGTCCCAATGATATCAACCACGGCAATATGTGAACCCGCTGTTGCTGCAGGATCTGATGATGACATGCTGCAACTTTTCGCCATCGCAATGATAATAAATAGCAAATAAGCAAAGGTTAAAAATTTAAAAAATATACCCCATCTACGTGCTCTACGTTGTTCCTCAACGGAAGAAAGCACGGCTTTTTCTAATATTTTCCATTCATTTCCAGTTGGCTGCTGGATATTGTTTGAAGAACTTTGCTGTTTTTCTTCAGGTTTTGGTGGCCATTCGGACATAAAAAAACCCATTTGATCGTTAATTTGTAGTCATTATATACACGCTAATCGCTATAACTGTCTAATCAATTCATTTTCCCCTATAATTATTTTAAATTTTCTTTCATTTCTTTCAGACTTAAATAAGATGACCGACCAAAATTCACAGGACACCACATATCACCTGTTAAAATTTATCAGCCGTCAACCTATTCAAATTTCTAGATTAATTGCAAAAGGTTTGGCTGGGTTAGTCAATGTTTTAAAAATCTCTAAAACCTACTCTACGATTCAACGCAATCTTAAAATTGCATTGCCTGAATTATCAGAGTCAGCTCGCATTCAACTCACTAAACAAGCGATTCGAAACGAACTTTGTTCTTATTTTGAATTTTTTAACATTTGGGGTGCAAGTACAGAAAAAAATATTCAACGAATTCATCACGTACATGGCGCTGAATATTTACATGAAGCGCTCGCCCTACAAAAAGGCGTTGTACTCGTGGTACCACATTTTGGTACTTGGGAAATCATGAATGCATGGGTTGCGCAGTACACTCAAATGACCATCATGTACAAGCCGGTAAAAAGTGAATCTGCCAACAATTTTGTCCGTGCTGCTCGAAGCCGTGAGCAAGCAATATTGGTTCCTACGGATGAATCAGGTGTACGTCAAATTTTCAAAGCCTTAAAACAAGGTGGGACGACGGTGATTTTGCCAGACCATACCCCCAATGCCGGCGGTGAAATGATTCCATACTTTGGTATTCCACTAAAAACCAGCAACTTAAGTGCAAAACTAATTCAAAAAACCAAAGCACGTGCGCTCTTACTGTACGCCATTCGTAATGATAATCATGGTTTTGATATGCATATCGAACCTATCGATGACAATATTTATCAAGGCAATGCAGATGATGGCTCAATGGTTATTTTTAAAGCAGTGGAAGATTTAATTCATCGTTATCCAGAACATTATCACTGGAGCTATAAACGCTTTAAAGCCAATCCAAAATTGAGAAATCTATACAATATTAGTGATGAGGAAGCCGCTCAACGCATTCGTGATATTCGTGAGGAATATCAAAGACAGCAAAAAATTAAAAATGTGACAGAATGACATTTTCAAGCAATACACTTGAAGCAGTTTTCTATTCAGATTCTTTAGATAGCCTGCGATATAGATCGAGCCATTTATACTTTGTACGCTCTTCAATTAGTTCAATTTGTTGTTTATTTTGCTTGAAATGAATACTTCCACTTTGTGCAGTTTGCAAGAGTGGAATGTCTAATTGTTTGAGACGTGTTTGGGTCATCTTTGCAGGATGTCCATAACGATTAAAGCGACCTGCGGAAGCAATCGCCAACTTGGGCTTAAAATGGTTTAAAAACGCATAGGATGAACTGTGCCGACTACCATGGTGTCCAAGCACCAAGACATCGACTTTTAGGTCTGGATAATCACTTAACATTTGATATTCCGTCTCCCAACCCGCATCCCCCATCAATAGAAAATGTCGTGGGCCATTGACGCCTTTGACCGTGACATATAGAACACAAGAACGTTCATTGGCATTCCATTGAGCATTTGTCAGATCTTCAGGCTTTGGCGAGAGTATTTCAAAATATACTTGCTGATCCCAATTCCACTGCTGACCACGCTGACATAAGCGCTGTGGAGCTTGGTTTATGGTTTGTACCCGCTCATTACTTGAAAGCTGTCCAATATCAAGCTGTTGCTCCAATGAGAAAAAGCCACCACTATGGTCTTGATCTAAATGAGTCAATAACACCCGATCTAGTCGATGGACACCTTGCACACTCAAAAATGGCCGGATGATATTTTGCCCAACACTAAATTTATTTTCATCATAGTTTCCACCGAAGTCCACCATCATATGATGATCTACAGATCGGATGTAGATCGCCTGCCCTTGCCCCACATCTAAAATTGAAAGCTGAAAATTTGCTGAATTTCTCCATGGGATAAACAGAGCAAAAAAGGCAATGACCGCCCAATATTTTGGCAAGATTCCTTCAGGTAAAAATAAGATTACTATAACGAGTATCAACAGTACGATCTGAGTTGACGTCAATGCGACATCTTGCATTTGTGGTGCAAAGAGTCGATCTAAGCCATAGAGAAATACATGCAACACTTCTAAACACAGATCATTGAATAAAAAGACCAAATGCGCCAAAGGTGTAGAAATATAAGAAAGTGCCCCTCCGATGATATCTAAAGGAACCACCACAGCCCCTAACCACGGGATGGCGAATAAATTACTTAATGGGCTAATCCAAGTCACTTGCTTGAAAAAAATCACCATCAATGGAAATAAGGCGACAAAGATTTTCCATTGTGATTCCACCATCAACCACATTGAATGCTTTAACTTTTGCCAAAAACTGACTTCCGCTTGAGCCAGTAAATGCATCCTTAAGGTTTGATATATCCGCAGTAAAATAAAGCATGCGCCATAAGACAACCAAAATGCCGCGGATAAAATACTAAAGGGATCCACGAGCAATAAAATAGCGGCACTAAAAACCAGCAGTTGAAAAGGCTGAATGGTTTGCCGTAACAAAAGCATGCTACTTGCGACAAGGCAGATCGTCAGCGTTCTTAGTGCTGGTATTTCAAAACCGGTAAATGCACAATATAAAAGGACACAGAAGATAAAGGGCACGACCAATACATATTGTTTAGGCCATTTGAGATAAATTTTGGGACAATATTTACGGATACCCAACTGCATCGCCCAACAGAGCATGCTGGCAAAAACCAGTACATGCGGACCAGAGATCGCCAGTAAATGACTCATGCCAAAGCGTTGAAATAATTCACTGGTGCCTTCAGTGAGTAAACTTTTATCACCAGTAAGCAGTGCTAGCAGCAAGCCATGATTTCGTAGTGGTTGTTGATATATAAACGCTCTTAAATATAAACGCTGCTGTTCGACTTTTATTTTGAACTGATGCAACACACCTTGATGTCGTTGATACTGATGACCATAGCCCATTGCAGTCATATGTTGGGGTGGTATCAATTCGACTGACTTCACCTTTAAACTGGCATGTATATTTTGCTGTATGCTCCACCGTTCTTGATCAAATGCACCTTCGGTCACATAACTCTGTGTAGGCCGTAACTCACCATACATGCGATAGTATTGCCCGGGAACTAGCTGGATCGTCTGGTCATTATTTTGCAAAATCGAATTGGGTAAATACGCCATAAAATATTGAATCTGCTGATTCACATTTAGCACTTCGACTTTTTGATGTATCGCTTGGTCTTTGAGTTGGCTAATTTGTGGGATATACACAATAAACTCGCCTTGTCTGCTCTGATGCTCAACCAATGCCAAACGCTGATCAAGTTGAGTATTGGCGAAACTGAAGCCGAGAATTGCACCCATGCATAGATTTGTACTGAGCTGTAAGATTTTCGAAAAAATACTTTTTAGTTTTGATGAAATACCAAGCTGTAAACCTAGCCAAATCAGGACAATAAAAAGCAACTGAGCTGTCGAGAGTTGTGGATTCCAAAACCTGAAACCCATAAAAGAAATGCCTAAAATCCAGCCAATACAAAAGCTTTGCAACATGAGTCATCATTATTTTTATTATGTGCTGGCAATAATAAAGCCCACCGAGGTGAGCTTCAATCAAACAATCTTAATCCACTAATTTTTGCGAAATCAATTTAGCGCTTAGTCATCAACCCATAAACCATCTTGCATATGCAAAATCGCATCAGCAGATTGAGCTAAATATTCATCATGGGTCACGATTAACATGGCCATGTTAAATTCTTTACGCAACTCAGATAGCAACTCAAAAATCTTCACTGCGGTTTTTCGGTCTAAGTTCCCTGTTGGCTCATCAGCCATCATCAACTTAGGTCTTGCTACCAATGCACGGGCCAAAGCCACACGTTGACGTTCACCGCCTGAAAGTTCGCCGGGTTTGTGCGTCATGCGGTGGGAAAGTCCAACACGTTCCAACAGGTATTCAGCTTGCTGCTTGACTTCTTTGAAGTTACTCGACTTCCGTAACATTAATGGCATCGCCACATTTTCAAAGGCGGTAAATTCAGGTAGTAAGTGATGGAATTGATATACAAAACCTAAATGCTCATTACGAATATATCCACGCTCTGCTTCACCTAAAGTGTCAAAGCGTTGACCATTAATCAACACTTGACCCGATGTTGGACGATCTAAGCCACCCAATACATGCAACAACGTACTTTTACCAGAACCACTTGACCCCACAATCGAAACAAACTCACCCGCTTTGACTTGTAATGAAAGTCCACGAATCACATCGACTGTAGACTTCCCATCGGTAAAAGATTTGGTAATGTTTTGGGCATCTAAAACTAAATTACTCATAGCGTAGAGCCTCTGCAGGTTGAACTTTAGCTGCACGTAAAGCCGGATAAATAGTCGCGATAAAGCTAAGACCCAATGATAAGGACACAATCACCACAACATCTTGCCATCTTAAATAAGACGGTAAATAGTTGATGAAGTAAGCATCAAACATATTTAAGCCCAGTGTGGTATTCAACCAACCGACTAAATTACTAATACTCGATGCAGCAATAATCCCTAAAATTGCCCCAGACACCGTACCAATCACCCCGATCACTGTACCTTGCACCATGAAGATCCGTGTGATTGTAGCCGGTGAAGCGCCTAGTGTACGCAAAATGGCAATATCGGATTTTTTATCAGTGACCACCATCACCAATGAAGACACAATATTAAATGCTGCAACCAATACAATCAGGAACAGCAACAAACTCACCATTGCCTTTTCCATTTGAATCGCACTGAACAGATTGCCGTGCGTATAAGTCCAATCTGAAGCATAGAAGTTTGCAGGTAGATCACGCACAATTTCTTGAGACACTTGTGGCGCTGCAAAAATATCATCCAACTTCATACGGATGCCTTGCGCACCGTCTGGTAGTCTTAATAAAGTTGATGCATCGTTCAGAGCAATATAGCCCATCATCGAATCAACTTCTGCACCAATACTGAAAATACCCACAATTTTAAATCGTTTAAAACGCGGAACGACCCCAGCCGGCGAAGGTGTTGCTTCAGGAAGCACCAAGGTCACACTGTCATTCAAACCTAAACCTAAGGCATCTGTCATTTGCTTGCCAAGGACAATACCAAACTCACCTTTTTTCAGGTTATCGATACTGCCTTCCACCATATGGTCTTGGATAATTGATACCTTTTTTTCATACTGCGGTTCAATCCCACTGACCATAATGCCAGACACTTGACCTTGTGCCGTCAACATTCCCTGTAATTGGGTGAATGGTGCGACCCCTTGAACATGCTCATGCTGCTCAATTTTTTTTGCAAGTTCAGGCCAATTTGTTAAAATTTGTGTTGAAGAAACAGTGGCTTGAGGTATCATTCCTAAGACACGAGTTTTCAGCTCACGATCGAAACCATTCATCACAGATAAAACTGTAATAAGGACTGCCACACCAAGCGTGAGGCCGATCATGGATACCAGAGCAATAAAAGAAATAAAGTGGTTACTGCGCCGAGCGCGAGTGTATCTCAACCCTATATACAGCGAGATTGGTTTAAACATAACCATCTAGTCCGAGGTAATATATTATGGAAAATTTACAGCATCAAAGCGTTCAAACTGAACGCCGTGTAATGTCGCGTATCGATGCTGCTTTGCGCATCAACTATCAGATTATCTCTGATGATGTTGCACTGAATGATCCTTACGATCCTAATTTTGTATTGCCGCGCTATTTTCTACTACTTGCTGAATTAGATCAATTTGATCATGCACTCAACTACGAATTAGAACAATTAGCTGAGAAAGATCAACAAATTGCTCGAATCTTATCCTTATTTAACCAAAAGTTAAACCTTATTACGGGTTCTTTATACGACGCAATTGTACAAAGCATGTTACCAGTGCCTGAGCATGTGAATTTCTCAGAGACTGGTTTGAGCTTTTTTAGCGAACGCGCGATTAAAGAAGGTACTTATATCCATGTGACCTTAAGCCACCCTGAAAATTTCTTCCATATTGCGGCAACAGCACAAGTGGTTTATAGCCGTGAAGAAGAAAGCAACTTATATCGTACGGGTGCCTATTTTATCACGCTGCTCCCTCAAGACCGCGTCAAACTTGCAGAGTGTATCGCACTGACCCAAAACAAAGAGTGATTTTTAATCAATGTTTTAATTTGTGGGCGAGCTCTCTGTTCGCCCGAAAATCTTTATAAAAATAAACAAACAAGCCTGATAATAGAATCACAGCACCAAGTAAAACCATCAATGATAATTTTTCATCATTCAGTAAAGCACCAAAGAGCATAGCAAGCATGGGTGTGAGTACCGTTGTTAAAGACAAAGTTGTCGCCTTGATGTTTTGTACCAGTTTGAAATAACAAAACATTGCAATCAATGAAGCCATAATCACTGCATAAAATAAGCCAATGAGCGCTTTAGTTGAAGGCATCTGTGTCGGTGCATACTGCCATATAAACGGTAGCATCGCGGAAGAAAATAGTGCTGAGATAAGAATCGAACCTGTGGCTTGAGACATGGGCTGCAAAGGTGCATTGACTTTTTTCACCCAAAAAATCGACATACAGTAGACGAACACGCTCATTAACATTAAGACGATACCAACAGGCTGTACGTGCTGATCACTGCCGCCTAAGCAAATAATGGCTAAACCACAGACGGCAATCAACATCCCAATCCATTGCAAGCGATGCAGATAGGTATGAAAGAAGAAACGACCGATCAGACCCGTCATAATTGGTGCCAAACCAAACATCAGGGCAATAATGCCTGAGCTGAGATAGGCCGTTGCCATATAGGTAAAAATCTGAGAACCAATAAAACTAAACGCCCCGGCCAAATAACTGTGCAGCGAGGTTTTATCCATCGGCAGTTTATGTTTAAAAATAAACAATAATGCGACAGCCAAAGGTAATGCGATAAAAAAGCGTAATATCAGTGCCCAAAACGCATTGATATCACTGACACTCCAAACGATGGCAAGTGGCGTGGTCGACCAAATGAAGACCAACAACGCATAGGTCGTCGCTAGATTTGTTTTAGATGGCATGGTTTTTACTTCTGCGCCGTTTTACGCTTTTGCTTTTGAATGGTTTGATCTAAGCTGCTGGAAAATTCGCGCTTATCACGTTCTGAAATCGGTGCTGGACCACCGGTTTGCACACCTGCGCCCCGTAATGTATCCATAAAGTCGCGTAAGTGTAGGCGAGCTTTGACATTTGCTGTGGTATAAATCTCACCGCGTGGATGTATCGCTATACCGCCCCGCTCAATCACTTCAGCAGCAAGTGGAATATCCTGTGTCATCACGATATCGTGCTCTTTCATGCGCTGAATAATTTCTTTATCCGCTGCATCTGCCCCACTCATCACTTGAATCGAGTTAATCCGCACTGAAGGCGTTATCCCAACATTTTGATTGGCGACAAACGTGACTTCTAACTGGTAACGATCAGAAGCCCGAATAATCACATCACGTAAAATGCGTGGTAGCGCATCTGCATCCACCCATAATTTAAATGGCAGCACTGATTTTCCATTCACTTTTAAACATGACTCATAGTAACAAATCTACATGACAATTTGGGGATCTGCATCCGCTGAATGGATCTACATTTCTCTAATCATGAGAATCGAAAAGCTGCAAAATGTGCCTAACTTAAGCCAAGTTCCCAAGGCTTTTACACTTAAATCCTACTGAAAACATTTTTTATGCATGATTTCATGATAAATATGACGTCGGTGACTTGAAAATTTCAAATAACCCTCGATTTATTAATTATGAAACCAACCCAATATCAATTGTGCATATGAAAAAACAAAATAGCCCTGAAATTATCACTATTGAAGATCAAACTTTTGGTAGTCATGTTGAACATTGGAATTTGCTTACAGGCAACCCGACAACGGATGTACCAGTTTGGCTGGGTCAGGCATTGGATGCACCCATTATGCCGATGGGCTTATGCGCACAAGAATCTGATATGGATCAAAGTACCTGGCTGATTCAAGGTCCATCACAAGCGTCGATTCAACTGTGCCAAGTGATTGCGGTAGAAAATAATAAACCTAAAGCCGTTAAAACTGCATTTCCAAGTTTTGATAGCCCATATAAAACCAAAGCCACCATTGAACGTATTATTACCTGTAAATCCAATACGCAAGCTGTGCTTTGCCTCGACTTAGGCGCAAATACCAGTGTGTATGCTTTTGATAGTTTATATAGCGTCAATCACGACCAATATGAAAAAGATGCAAGCTACAGTGTGCAACTCAATGCTTGGGCCTATGAACTTGAAGCTGTCGCTGAACATGAACAGCTCGTCGTTGACGATCCTGCATCGATAAAACATCATCGTGCTTTAAACGATATCTTGACAGCAAATAATGGTGTTGCCCCTGCAGACTTACACGAACAGATTAAAGCGTGGCAACCGAAGTCTGAAGATGACAAAGCACCAGTCACCGTCGATTTTTCTAAAATGGTTGCATACCTATATGGTGAAAATCTTGGCCAAGAAGACGAAGCTTGGTTCCAAGGGCATATTGTTGGCAAAACTGCCATGCAATTTAAAGAGCAAGACTATACGCTGTATGATGTGACCTTAATCCACGAAGAAAACCAAGAAGCGGTGATTGTTCGTGTTGCAACACGAAATCCGGCGCATAAAGATTTCAATGTTGGGCAATATATTCGTGGCAATCTGTGGATACAAGCCAATATTTACGCGAAATCTGCCTAATTGGAATTCAAATCTAAGAAGAAAAAAACCACCAAAATATGGTGGTTTTTTTATTACTTAAATTAGTATTTAACGTCAAACACTAAACTTCTTTCATAAATCAATTTTAAATCAATACTTAATTCACAAAAAATATTCCCTCTCCTTTTCAAGGATGAGCATAATTACGCGCAAGAAGGAGAGGATTTATATGAAAAATTTCCCTCATCTTAGAGGAAGAAGGGCTTTCAGTATTAATCTTGCTACGAATTAATGATCATTTTTTTGACTTATGAAAGCTATCTACTAGCGTGGACTAATTTCATCGAGTACACGCATGATTTCAGCTTTGGTTTTAAAGAAGCGACTAAATAAACTCGAAACTGAACCAATCATCGTGATGTGCCCAACACGTGGGATTTGAATCAACTGACTGTGGTTGCCTGAGGCTTTTAATCGACGATCTAAATCTTCACTATTGCTATAGCCAACGATATTGTCTTTGTCCGCAGTGAATAGATAATGCTTCACTTGATTATGCTCAACAAAATAATATGGCATCACTTGTTGATAAGGTACATTTTGATCAAAGGCATCTGCACAAATCGGATCACCTTTATAATCAAAATGATATGGCCCTGCCAATCCCACAATTGCACGAATATTCTCTTTCACTTGTAGCTGATAAGGCGTCGGATGATACAGTGCAGACATGACATTAAATGCCCCTGCCGAATGTCCCATTAACACCACATTTTCCACTTCAATCTGCAACTTATGCTGAGACTGCGTCAAATAGTTTAATGCAAGGCTAAGATCATCAATTGAAGCCGGAAAAATATATTCAGGTGCGAGATGGTAATTAATGACAGCAACATCGAAGCCTTCTTTGGCAAAAGCTTCACCAATGAATCCATAATCCTTTTTGTCACCATGCATCCACGCTCCACCATGTACAAACACGATGAGTGGACGTTGCTGACGAGGTGCTGACGTGCGATACAAATCTAGGCGATGGCGCGCTTTTAGACCATAAGGGATATTGTTTTGAACATGATATCCTTGTTTGGGTGTCAGTCGATTTAATGCATAACTGCCAAAATCATATAACCGAAAATTTCGGTATAAAGATTTAGCCAAATCCATTTTTTGCTGAAGCCGCAGAGACCATTGATTCATATTTTACAGCATCATTTCCGACATTTTATTGAGCATTTGGATCGACAGCATCCGGATCTATCGCTACAGGCGTTTGTACTTCAGGTTGCACATTACCTACAGCAGGTGTGGTGTAACTTGAGTTAATTGAACGTGCCTGTGGATTTGGGTTCTGATCAATATTATCGATTAAAGTGACAATTCGCGTTACATTACCCACTTGTTGCAAGATTTGATTTAAGTCTGTGATTTCCGCACTGTTTAAACGGCCCATCACATAAAGAACAGCATCTTCAGTATGAATGTGTACTTTGCTGTCAGATACCACAGGCGCTTTCATAATCAAACCACGGGTATTCGCAGTGACCGCAGTATCTTGCATGATGGTGCTATAGCTGATCTGATTACCCACTGTAATATAGTTATGTACAGTTTTGACATCACTCATTGAACGGACATTTTCTTCTGCCAATTCTTTTAAATGATTATCTGGCACCTGCCCAGTCAATAAGACATTGCCATGAAAACTTTCAATATTGACACGTGACTGTTTAAAACGAGTATCTAATTTATATAAGTTAATTTTTGCTGTTCGAACAATGGAAGAGTCAATAAAAACTTGTCCCAATGAGCGTGCGCCGCTTTCAGTTCCTACAGGTGCTGATCCTGTTCCATTCGAAATAAAACTCGCACAGCCAGATAAACTTGCGACACAAAGCATCGTTATTGCAATACGCTTAACCACTCAGCACGACTCCTCAAATTTCCACACGTATTTTTCTATGCGTTTACACAGTTTGTTTTATCAAAGATTAATCAACTCTTGATCAAAAGTAAAAGCATTTTCAATCCATTGCTGATGATACGGGTATTTAGAAAAGTCTTGCTGTAGTGTTTTTGCAAAGTGTTGATAAAAATCAAAACAAATTGCATCAAAGCGACAATAATAATTTTGAAAATGTGACTGTTCATTTAAAAAATGCAACGCAGTCTTCATCATCTTACGTTGTTTATGAATAGAGATACTTTCGATGGCTTGGGCATAACGGGTATGCGAACGAGCTTTAACTTCAATAAACACCAATTCTTGACCACGTGTGATGATCAAATCAATTTCACCATAACGACTATGATAATTCTGTTGCACCTGTACATAGCCTTGCTGCTCAACCAAATGCAGCGCTTGCCGTTCTGCCCACTGCCCCAGATTCATCTGTCCCAAATTCATCTGCTCTAAGTTTAGCTGCATCATTTCATCCCTAAAGTGAGATTGCCACGATGCCTTTTTTACTTCGCTCATAGCAGTGAGGAACACGCTGAATATTGTTTTGACTAATTTTGATTAGCCCTGTTCTTCCCTGAAACTCAATGCTTTTTAATTTCGGTTCTTGCAAATATTGTTTTGCGATATGCCATGTGTCTCCGCCAAAAGCTAAAAGACGTTGATATGGCATATCTACTGGATTTTCCTCATAAGCTCGGATCAGGTCAGGCCAACGTGCGTCATGCAAGGCAGGTGCATCACAAAATTTCAGCCCTACAGGAATGGGCTTTGTGGCTTCAATCGCATTGGCAACGGTATATAGTTTTGCTTTAGGTAGTTTTTTTTGACTGTTTAACCATTCATTATTGCCCAGCAACAGCACCCCTTGATTTTTGTCCAGCTTCGTTGGGAGCTGTTCAACCACTTGAATCGGCACTGAACTTTGGCTGATTAAGGACATGAGCAATAATTCATGTTCTGCCTCAGTTGCGGGCTGACGTAACACTATCACTTGCGCTAATTTGTCTTTTTCGAAGACTTTTTGGAGTGCTAAAGCATCATCACGTTTCGATAGACTGTACTGCCAGACGTTTGGAATTTGGCTGGTCGTTTCATTTAAAGCCAACACGCGGACTTTAGGCTTTGCTTTTACAAGTGCTTCAACATCTTGGCGTGCTAAAGGGCCAATCACCAATTGAGTTTTTTTATTTACCTGTTGCTTCAATATCGCTGCAATTTGCTTTTGATTTGAATCTACAAACTTAATGGGTACTTTGTAGTCTGACGATTGATATGCACTATTGAAACCTTGCTTAATACTGGATGCGGCTCGCGCCATAGGGCCAGATTCAGGTAGAATGACCAAGACGTCTGCCTGTGCAGCAGTAAACAGACTGCTTAAAAGGCAAAGACCCAAAATTTTGTTCTTATTATCCAACATGGAGAAACCTATGAGTGCTCAGTTATTTGTTGTTGCAACTCCAATCGGGCACTTAGATGATATTAGTTATCGTGCAATTGAGGTATTGAAGTCGGTTAAAATTATTGCCGCCGAGGATACACGAACTTCCGCACAATTACTTAAACATTTTAGTATCAATACGCCTTTAACTGCTTGTCACGACCATAACGAAAGCAACAAAATAGACCAGCTCATTGAACGCCTAGAAAAGGGTGAAAATATGGCGCTGATTAGTGATGCAGGCACACCATTGATCAGTGACCCCGGCTTTAAACTGGTTCGTGCTGCACAAGAAAAAAATATTCGTGTCATTCCTGTGCCGGGTGCCTGTGCTGCCATTGCAGCTCTCAGTGCTGTCGGTCTGCCCAGTGACCGTTTTAGTTTCGAAGGCTTTTTACCTTCTAAACAGTCACAACGTCTTTTAGCACTAGAAAAACTGAAAGACGAAACTCAAACCATGATTATTTATGAAGCGCCGCACCGTATTGTGGATTGCCTAAAAGATATGTCGAATGTCTTTGGTGCCGATCGTCCTGTAGGCTTTGCACGTGAAATTACCAAAACATTTGAAACCATTAAAAAAATGTCGTTGGGTGAATTGGTTCATTTTGTCGAATCTGATCATAATCAGCAAAAAGGCGAAATTGTTTTGGTTATTGGTGGTGCGACCGAAGAAAAAGACCTAGAGCAAGAAAAGTTAGACAAATTGCTGACACGTTTACTTCAAGATTTGTCCGTTAAAGCTGCCTCTCAGTTGGCTGCAGATTTAACTGGGATTAAAAAGAAAGTGGCCTATCAACGTGCTTTAGAGTTAACCCAAGCGAACGATTAAGCTTAATTTTTTTTATTTTTAATTTGAACCGCTTATGGGACCTACGGGTTCCATAAGCTATCCCATACAATAATTTAAATATAATGAAAAAAGTTGCTTATAACATGTCCATAAATCTATCTGTCAAAAAACCGCTGATGTTCATTCTCTTTAATCTGGTTTGGCTCACCGCCCTTGCACATATTATTTATACTGGCATTCAACCCTATCCGCACTATATTAGTGGCGAGCAAATGACGGCCGATCATAGCGCGATTGCGATGGTCTGTGGATATTGTTCCCTCTATTTTGTAGTCGGTAATTTACTGAAACTGAGCCAATTTTGGGATAGGCATCGCTATTGGGCTTATGTCGTTTTGAGTGCGGTATTACTTTTTCAATCTTTTGTCGCTGCTGTGGCGGCCATGCATGCACCGCCGTATATTGCTGCATTTATTATTAATTGTATGTTTTTGCTTTTACTGCATTTTGTTTTCTATCCTATTTACGCGATCAGTCGTAAATATATGAAGCCAAAGACGACTTAAAATAACTACACAACGTCATAACTAAACATGCTTAGTTTAAAAATGAATGACCTTCAGCCTCGCACAAGCGAATGAAGCAAAAAAAACACCACATGACGTGGTGTTTTTTCATTTTTAATCTTTTGCCGATTCGTCTGGAGGGACTTCGGTAATACGACCACCACGCGCTAAGAACGCAGCAACTTCATCTTCAAGCGCCTGACGTTGTTTTAGTTTTGCTGTCACTGTTAATGTTTCAGCTTCAGAGGTGTCACCATCAGAGGCAGAATCAGCTGCGTCACCTGCACCTTTTTCAGCTGCTTGTGCTTCATCTTCATCAACTACTGAATCTTCTGGATCATCATAATCATTCATATCAGTCATTGTGTTCTCCCCGCGAATGACTTCTGTTTGCCAGCGAATGGCTGGTTTTAAATTAACAGAAATTTAGCAATCTCTGAGCATTTCGACTAGTACCCACAATCAAAAAATCGTATCTTTTTTAATCAAAATCGTAACCTTGTTTATACAACTGTCTAAAAAATATCTGACTTTGACCTAAGCTGCGTAGATTGTATCTTTTAGAATACTCAGACCATTGGCTTGAGCCATAAACGCATCTTTTAGAACTGTCTGATTTTCCACTTGTTTTAAACCAAAGTTTCGCGCCCACACCACAGGTGAAAAAGTGGTAGTTTCTAACCAACCAATTGCGGACATACTATGCATCATGGCATCGTTTTGCCCTTTACGACGATGTTCATAGCGTTTCAAACTTTGTTCATGTGCCCACACACCTCGTTTTTTATCGGTTAAAAGCACATCACAAAGCACTGCTGCATCTAAACAGCCAATATTCACGCCTTGTCCTGCAAGCGGATGAATCACATGGGCCGCATCACCAATCAACGCCAGACCATCATGCACATATTGCTGTGCAGCTCGTGCCTTCAATGGAAATTTAGCACGTGGCGTTGCTTCTAAGACCTCGCCGAGCATGTGATGACTTTCTCGAGTGAGCAACGCAGTAAATTCAACATCGGATAAAGCCACATATTCATCGGCATAATCATCTGGTAAGGTCCACACAATCGATTGCCAATAACCGCTTTCTTCTTTTTTCAGACTCGCCATCGGCAAAAATGCCAAAGGTCCAGTTTCTAAGAAAATTTGACGCGCTACATGCTGATGCGGTTGGGCGGTTTTAATTGCACAGCTCACACCGGCTTGTTTATAGTCCAGCACATCTAGATCGATGAAAGATTGCTCACGGACAAATGAGTTTGCACCATCTGCACCAATCACCAATTTTGTTTTGAGCTGGGTACCATCTGCAAGGTGAATGATCCACACACCAACGCCACGCTCAACTCGACTGACCTTAACTTGGGTTCGGTAGTCTTCAAGCTGTTCTAGCATTTTTTCTTGAATGGCTAAATTCAATACACTTGGTTCAACCATTGAACCTAAAGCTTGCTCAACTGATGGTGTTTGATCTGCAACATGACCAAAATTGATTTCGCCATAGCCATTTTTATTCCACACCTGCATGCCTGTATAAGGCTGCTGACGGGCAAGCTTTTCCCAAACGCCCACAGTCTTGAGTAAATGAATGGTGGCTTGACTGAGCGCCAAAACTCGAGGATTCGCAACACTTTTGGTTTTTTCTGCATCCAATATAGGTGCCGCATCCAATACCGTAGCCTGCACACCGCCCTGCGCCAATAACAATGCCGTTAAGCCACCGACCAAGCCGCCGCCGACAATCACTGCATCCAGTACATCTGTATGATTTAAACTCATGCTTTTAGCCCCATTGCATAATTCGCGACCAAAGGCTTGATACCCGGAATGGTGTCAAAGGCAACTAATCCTGTATTACGGATCAATTTTAAAATTGGGTTCTGGTTGCTAAAACCACGTACAACTGAATCACAGAATTTAATCACCCGCTGCTGATCGGTCAGGCGCGATTTTTCATAATCCAGCAGCATAGCTGCATCACCCAAATCGGCATTTTTTTCAACTTGCTCTGTTAAATAACGACGCAGTACATAGGCATCGCGCATACATAAGTTAAAACCCTGACCCGCCACTGGATGAATGGTATGTGCAGCATTGCCCATCAGCACTACACGGCCGACAGCTTGTTTTTCTGCAAGCACTTGGGATAATGGGAAGCTGAAACGTTTACCCGTTTTTTGGAATTTACCTGCACGGTCGCCATAGGTTTCTTGTAAGGCATCTAAGAAGTGCTGATCATTTTCATCACCCATCCACTCGCCTTCAGTTCCTTTAGGAACAGGCCAAACCACTGAGCGGCGGTATTCACCCGGAAGTGGCAATAGCGCTAACGGGCCAAGTGGACTAAAGCGCTCGAAACCGACATGAGCATGCGGTTTAGAGGTTTGCACCGTAGTGACAATCGCCACTTGGTCATAGTCATGTTCTGATGCGCCAACGCCTAGGGCTTTGCGGCAGAATGAATCACGGCCATCTGCGGCAATCACGATTTTAGATTGTAGTTTGAGCTGTTCTTCAGCACGCTGTGCTTCTATATATGCAAAGTCTGCATCTTGCGTCAGTGAAGTCACTTGCACGCCATCAATTAATTCAATCAACGGTTCTTTTTTGACTTCTGCGAGCAACACACGACCTAACCATGCATTTTCAATCACCTGCCCAAAGCTTTCGACTTTTTCTTGTTCTGCTTTGAGTCTTGCCTTACCAAAACTGCCTTGCTCTGTAATATTCACTTCTAAAATAGGTGTGGCGTGTTCCTGCAAAGAATCCCAGAGGCCTAGTTCTTGATAAATTTGCACCGTACGGCGTGACAAGGCGCTGTTTCGTGCATCAAAACTCGAGTGATAAGGCTCAAGGTTTGCATCATCATAATTGGGGTATTTAGTGGCTTCTAAAAGTTTTACGCCAATTTTGTCTTTGGCCAACATCAATGCCAGACTCAGTCCGACCATACCACCACCCACAATGATGACTTCTTGCTGCATGCTTACTTCCTTTTTTATCAAGTATTCGAATTTAGGAAATTCACTCGAAATACATATAATCTGTAATGGATTTTATCTTACATCAAGGGCATGATTTTTTATAATGAAATACAAATTTGTTGCGGGTATTTGCACTGAATAAATACAAAATAAATCATCTCTCGCCGTAAATATTCATCTCAAAAAATAGCGAATCACTTAAAATCACAATAAAAATGACTGAGCCGATTAAATTTCCGGCTCAACCACAGATCATTTTAATTTCAAGCATCAGCTTCCTCATTCAAATGATTCACATCGCCCTTCATAAAAAGTGCCTTGTTATTCTGCCTAACTGATGTTACGCAGTAACATCAGTAATTTAAATAAGGTGCTTAGGAAGTTAAGCATTAAAATACTGGATTAATTTCTGTAATCGAATTTCTGCATCTTGATTAAAAGCATTCGCAGCTTGGTGATACCAGCGCTTTGCTATCTTTAAGTCTAGATTTACACCATTACCCAGCTCATACATTAAACCAATTTTATAGGGGGGCAATTGCACAGCCTTGTTTTGCCGATTGCTTGTACAAGTTCATAGCTAGATTATAATCTTGATCAAGAATTTCGCCCTTTTCATATATTTCAGCAAGGGCCGTTCTTGCGTTTATATTTCCCTTTTCCACTGACTGATTCAGTAGATCTAAAGCAATATGAACCTCTGTTTTACATGGTTTTTTGAACAACAGCGCTGCTAACTTCAGCATCGCCGCATCATCCCCTTGATCAACCGCTTTTTGATACCATCCTTGTGCTGTTAAATCATTTTTTTCGACGCCGCATCCCATTTCATACATTTCACCCAATTTAATTTGGGCTGCAATATCCCCTCTTGATGCTAAACTTAAATAATCATCATAAGTACGCTGATTGTTATACTTAAACTTTATTTTCTTTACTGGATTATAATCACTATCAAAGATTTCAAAACCGACATAGATTTTAAAGAGTTCAATCAATAACAGCCGAACCAATTGAGTATGATAAATTAAATGATCCTTTTCGCTAAAATAATAATATTGATAATAGCTTTCCAAATCTTCATTGATCTCTTCTTTTAAACTGTTTAAATCAGTCATCCATTTTTTTTGAATTTTGCCATTTTCAACATATTCGTATAAATATCTTGTTGAAAAGTTTAACCATTCTTTTTCAAAATCTTGTATTTGCCCATCCATGTAAAGTTCATCTTCTTCCGCTTGAATGACACATCTAATTTCTGCACCCTCTTTATAAAGCGCATAGCTATAGCTTGAATTTGTGTCTGCAAAATCAAAGAATATCATCCATTTAATCGGTAACCCACTGCTCAGCAAGCTGCTCCATTTTTCAGGTTCAGTAAAAGCAAAATGCGCTAATCCGGCACTATTGATACAAACAACCTGATCCGTCAGCCACTCTATATCTAATGCAGATTTTGAGTTTTCTTCAAAATAAACCAGCCAATCATTTACCAGTCTTTCTATATCCTGTTGATTGCCATTAAAGGGAATAACCACCCCAGCTTTTCTAACGCCCATAATTATGATTAAAATAAAAAATTTATACGATTAATTTTAAAAGACTTATATCTAATTTTTGTAAAAACTTAACATCAGAAAATCAACTACATTGCTAATTAACATTGTCTGTATGATTAGTATTTATATGACTGCTTATAGATAAAAAAAAGCCGATCATCTGACCGGCTTTTTTAAATACTGTATAAACTTAAGCGGCTTTCGCTTTCGCCATCAGCGCTTCAATCTCTTCTACAGATTTCACCACTGCAGCGGTTAAAACACGTGGACCATTTTGAGTTGCTACAACATCATCTTCAATACGGATACCAATACCACGCCATTTCGCATCAACGCTTTCATCATCAGGCGCAATATAAAGACCTGGCTCTACAGTCACAACCATACCCTCTTCATAGGCACGCCATTCACCGTCTTGTTTGTAAGAACCAACGTCATGCACGTCCATACCGAGCCAGTGACCTGTTCCATGCATATAGAACTGGCGGTAACTTTCTTTTGCGATGATTTCGTCAATATCGCCCTGCATAATGCCAAGATCCAGTAAGCCTTGAACTAAAATACGTACTGCGACGTTATGCGGTTCTTTATAAGAGTTGCCAATGCGTACCGCATCAATCGCCGCAATTTGCGAATCGAGGACAACGTTATAAAGTGCTTTTTGTTCAGGGCTAAACTTACCATTGACTGGGAAAGTACGGGTAATGTCTGAGGCATATAGCTGATATTCACACGCTGCATCAATCAGTACCAAATCACCATCTTTCAGTTCTTTGTCATTTTCCACATAGTGCAAAATACAGCCATTTTCACCACCACCAACGATGCTATTATAGGACGGTACACAACCATTTTGACCAAAGACATAATTCAGTTCTGCTTCTAGTGCATATTCCATCATGCCCGGTTTAACCGTTTGCATGGCGCGGGTATGCGCTTCTGCTGAAATATCCGAAGCAATCTGCATCAATTCAAGTTCATCATCAGACTTATGCAAACGCATTTCATCAATGATGCGATCTAGTTGAATGACTTGAGCAGGCGCACTTGCACCCTTACGTGATTCACCACTTGCAGCCGAAATCCACTGCGCCACACGAGCATCGAAATCAGCTTGCTGACCTATTCGATAGAACAATTTATCTTTATTTTGTAATTTTTCTAAAATTTCTTCATCAAGCAAATCAATTGCATAAGCTTCATCGGCTTCATAATCATCTACTGCCCCATCTACACCCGCACGATAACCATTCCAAATTTCCATTTCACGGTCACGTTCACGGCAGAATAAACTGTAGCTATAACCTTCTTCTTCGCTATCAAAGGTTTCAATCACTGCAACCGCTTCAGGTTCAGCAAAACCTGTTAAATAAAAGAAACTACTATCAGCTCGAAATTTATAATCTGCGTCGCGATTACGCATGGCTTCTTTGCTCGTGGCAATAATTGCAATACTACGTAGTCCCATTTCACCCGCAAGGATGTCTCGACGTTCTTGAAAATCCGCTTGAGTTAATTTCTTCATTTAAATACTTCTTATACCTGCTGGCTGATATTGTTTAAATTTTGATTCAATTGAATATGAATCTCTCAATCTATGTGAGGCATGTATAAAAACACGTAATACCTCACATAGATATAAGCAAAATTAATGCCTTAGCTCGGACGATGTGGGGTGAACATTTCAACCACATTCCCCACTTGAGCCGATGAATTTTTAGCGCTCAGTTGTAGCAACGGTGTTTCTGAAACATCAACTTTGGTACGTCCCATCGACAGACTCACTGGGATTAAACGAACAAATTCGTATAATTCCTGATAGCTTTCTTCACCTTCTTCATCATCATCTGAATCTTCAAATTCTACTGAAGCAACATCTTGTAAATGCTCAATCAATTCTTGTTCATTGGTACGCAGATGTCCTGCCGCTAAACCAAAACCAAGAACCACACCTGCACACCAGTCTGCCAAGGCTTGCACACGTTCACCAAGTAAGTGATCATCATCTGGTAATAAAGGAAGATAGTCGAGTTCATCATCTGAAAGTGAATGAGCAACATCTTCTGCTTCTTCAGTTAACAATGCCAATGCATCTTCATCTAATTCAGCTACATCAAGTGTTGCTAAAATTTGTTGCCACTCTTCACGACTCGGTGGTTGTGACACACAAACTATACCAGTGAGTAAACCATGTAACTCACTTGGGCTTGAAATTTCTTCAATTTTAGAAAAATTGTGGGACCAATCTGACCAACCTGAAATATCGTCTTGCATTCGCTTATCCAATCTCTATACTTCGTATATATTACCTTTGTTTGCAAGACTGTGCGACTACGTTATGTTAGAAGAATTACAGCGTCTCCAAGCGCATATTAGCGTTTTAAAAACGCGACTGGCGCAATTTGAAAGCGAAAATGGTGCCTTACATGATGAGAAAAACTCATCAAATGAGCAGCATCATGCTCAAATTGTACATAAGAACGGCATTATCACCTCGAAACAAGAAGAAATTGAAACACTGAATGAGCAATTAACTGATTCACGTGCTCAACTTCAACAGCTCAATACTGATGCAACTGCTTTGGCTGACCGATACAGCCGCCTCGAAAAAAGCTGTACTGATCTAAAAAATCGTTTTCAGGAAATTTTGGCAGAGCGTAATGAGTTACGTATCGTCAAAGAAAAAATGCAAAATGAACAACGTCATGCTCAGCAAGAAATTCAAGGTTTAAAGCAAGAACGTGAACGTCTGCTACAAAAAAATGAACATGCCAAGGCCAAAGTTGAAGCGATTATTCAACGTTTAGCAATTTTAGGTACTGCTCAAGATCAACATGCACAAGAAATTCAACAATTGGCACATCCGACTGAAAGTAATGAGGAAGTTTGATCATGAGTGAACAAATTGCAGTTGATTTAAAAGTTCTAGGTCATAGTTTCCGTTTAGCAACGACTTCTGACCAACAAGCAGATTTAGAACGTGCAGCGCAGCTGCTGAATGACAAATACGATGAATTTCGTCGTAAAGCGCCACGTATGGAACCAAGCAAGTTGATCATTATGGTCGCACTTGAGTTAATGCAAGAAGTCCTGTCGATGAATAAGAGTTTGCAAGAATATGCAAACTGCGAACTTTTGTTGCAAAATATTTTGGAACAAGTGGAAGAATTGACTGATTAATCGGTGGTTTAGTGATTATACTTTGCCCGATTGCTTCATTTTAAACACTTTGTCAGCGTTTGGTGATTTGCCAATAACGCTGAATTCGTTATACTGAGTACATCTCTGAGGTGTTCGCCAGCTAGGTCTAATCCCCTGCCGATACTTAAACTTATGGATGTATTCTGTATATTCTGAGCGTATGCCCTCCTCGTGTGGGAAACCCAGCGAGTGTACGTCGCGTCCACCTTGAACTCATCGGGTTCAGGGTCACGACATTTGCAGCGGCATCTTCGGAGTGTTTATCTTCCAAGTCATTAAATGAATTTTCAGCATTCAACTCAATTCAAAAATATTCTAAAAAATTCACTATTCTATTTCTGCGCTATTCGACTCCTGTTCTTTTCTTAAAAACTGATGTTACGCACATAAAAGTAATTTCGTATTTTTAAAATAATTTTAAGCCTATTCGACGGAGTCTTACATCTAAGGATTAAATAAAGAGATTAGCCTTCGGCTGGAGATACTTTTGTTTCGGCAAAAGTACCCAAAACCATTGTCATCCGCAAAACTCGTTCACTACCGTCAAATTATTCAAAGCATCACAAAAACATTTTTGATTAGAAGTAGTCCTGTCTTAAACACTTGCGGATGACGTTACCGCGTATCGTTGTTTTATTTGAAGCAAATTGCGCTTTGATGTTACTGCGTAACATCAGTTAAAAATTTTTATTCAAGTTTGTTCACCTTCAAAAGCTGATTTAATCCGCCTTATTCAATTTTTGAGTTGTTCCAATTTAGCTTGCTGCCCATCTAAAAATCGATCCATTTCGGGAAGTATTTGGCGTAAATATTGAATAGATGAAATAGCTTCATCCACGTTCACGACGCCTTTTTCAACCAATCTGTATTGCTGCTCGAGTAAAGCGAGTACTTGATTTTGATTCGGCTGCTGCCCCTGACTCATCTGTGTGTTTATTTGCTGAAATTGTTGATATACCTGTTCACGTTGCTGTAATAGCTCAGAGTGCGTTTCTCTGTCGAGTATTGATTGTTTGGAATTAGAACTTGAATGCTGCAATACATTTTCTGTAGTTCGCTCAGAACGTGTTTCAGACACTTTTTGTTGATCTAACGGTAGCTGTTCATGAACCTCCTGCTGCTTTGGTTTTAATAACTGAATCATCAACAATAAAATCAAGCCAACCACTAACCCAATAACAATCCATTTCTTATACATGATTCAATCTCTAAATGTTTTTCAATTAAAAATTCAGAGCCGATTTGACTCTGATTTTTCCATTTTCTTTTGATTTAAACTGTTTTACTGACTGCCCCATCCTGCTGGTGCATAACCTAAACGAACACGCTGTGGGTGATTGCCAACTGGAACTGTGATGACTTTTTCACCTGTTGCAAAATCAATCACGGTTACTGCATCTGTGGCACTTTCAGAAATGACACAACGCTTACCATCTGGACTTTGCGTTGCCCAATACGGTTTGCCTGCAGCAATCAATTTCGCCGCGGTCAAAGTTTTACGATCGACGATGGTGGCATAATCATCCATCGTTCCTGCAACACATAGTTTTTCACCATCTCCACTGATTGAAAGCCCATGATGACGTGAGTCATTTACCCATTTCGTGCGATCAGAGGGAATAGTTGTACTTCCCGGAAGCTGTGCAATGCGCGTGACTTTGTCTTGATTGAGATCATATTCGACCAGACCATTAAAAAATGAGACCTGAGCATAGATTTTGGATTCATCTTTACTAAATACAATCGGTCGAACTGAGTTAGACAGGTCTTTACGGCCAAAGGCATCCAATGCAGGTCGAAAATCAATTTTTTTCAAGACTTTAAAATTATTAGCATCGGCAATGGTGATATAGCGTTTGCCTTTAGTGAAATCCTGCCACGCTGCATCCATTGAGGTTTCCACATTACCTATGGCTGAGTTAAGAATTTTTGTGCCACCATCAAAGTAAATATTTTCATGTGGCTTATCTCCTGTGGCAAAGCGCCCGAGCTCCTTGCCTGTGTTGATATCGAGTATATGTACGACATTTCCTGAAGACGCTGATACTGCAACCTGTTGCCCATCAGGGGATACTGCCATATGGTCTGCTCGAAATCCCTCAACGGGTGTGCGCCAATTAATTTTCCCTGTTGCTATGTTAATCGAGACTACATCTGCAAAACTTGGGCGTGATGCAACTACCGATTTGCCATCTGGTGTGGAATACATGTCATCGACCAATTGATCATTTCCCTCTCCTGCCGTATTACGAATATAGCTATAAGCGATTAATTTTACTGGGTTGAGGTAAATTTCAGTGAGGCGTTGTTTTTTGTCGGGCACCATATTGATGACACCAACTTTCTGATAGTTTTTTGCAGGATTGATCACTGTAACCGTACCATCCCAATTATTGCCGACAAAAAAGACTTGCTGGCTATTGGGTGGAACGGGTGCAGTGGTTGTCGCTGCGAAAATAAGTGGCGACACCGTAACTGTCATACAAAGAAGTGTCCTGATCCAGAGATTTTTTTCCATTTTTATTGTCCATTCATTTGTTTTTATGCATACCTTTTGACCAAAGCCATAAGATAAGTGTCGCTTTTTTAGCGCAAAGAAAGCTTATTAAATATACAAGTGTAGATATAGCGTATTTGTTTTAATTCCGATGAGTTGTTGATTAAAGGCGCACAAACCTGCCACTAAAGGCTTCTTCAATAATGTAATATTCTATCTCTGCTCCATTCCACCACTTTTCTTTGCTTCAAATATTTCATTCAAATCTTTTCAATTTCAAAAGCTTATTTAAGAGTTGTCCCAGTTTGGCTTGCTATCTATCCAAAAAAACAATCCAGAATACATTTGCAAGACTCAAGCAGAACTATGAAAAATCAGTTGCCTTAGCTTACATATTTATTTGGCTGTCATTATGAAATATCAACAGAACCTAAATTCAACACGATTTTAAGGCCATAAAAAAACCCAGCTTTCGCTGGGCTTTTTTTCGAATCAGTTCAATGCTTAGTGAGCAGCGAATTGGTTCATTGTGTTTTTCGCATCGTCACCCGCTTTAAGCGCGTTGTCACCAGCGAAGATTTCTTTGTGGTCGTCACCGATGTCAGAACCAGCCATTGCTTGGTGTTTAACACAAGAAATCGTACCGCGGATTTCTTTACGTTGAACGCCAGCTACATAAGCAAGCATACCTTGGTCGCCGAAGTAACCTTGAGCAAGCTCGTGAGTAGAAAGAGCAGCTGTATGGTAAGTCGGAAGTGTGATCAAGTGATGGAACACGCCCGCTTCACGAGAAGCATCAGCTTGGAACGTACGAACTTTTTCGTCAGCTTCAGCAGCTAATTCAGAGTTATCGTATTCAGCGCTCATTAGTTTAGCACGGTCGTAAGCAGAAACGTCTTTACCTTCAGCAACCCAACGGTCGTAAGCTTGTTGACGGAAGTTTAAAGTCCAGTTGAATGAAGGCGAGTTGTTATAAACAAGTTTCGCATTTGGAACTGTTTCTTTAACACGGTTAACCATGTGAGCGATTTCTTCAACGTTTGGAGTCGCAGTTTCGATCCAAAGAAGGTCAGCACCATTTTGAAGGCTAGATACACAGTCAAGTACAACGCGGTCAATTTGCGTGTCTGGACGGAACTGGTACAAGCCAGAAGCAAGACGTTTTGGACGGTGAAGTTTACCGTTACGCTTGATTAGGATTTCGTCTTCTTGAGCTTCTGAAATGTCAATTTCAGTTGTGTCTAAGTAGCTGATGTATTGAGAAGCGATGTCGCCTGGCTCTTTAACCACTGGGATTTTTTGAGTCAAGTCAGCGCCTTCAGAGTCAGTACGAGCAACGATGATACCGTCATCAAGACCCATTTCTAAGAATGCATAGCGAAGAGCGTGGATTTTCGCGATGAAGTCTTCGTGTGGAACTGTAACTTTACCAGCTTGGTGACCACATTGTTTAGCGTCAGATACTTGGTTTTCGATTTGAAGTGCACAAGCACCCGCTTCGATCATTTTCTTAGCTAGTAAGTAAGTCGCTTCTTCGTTACCGAAACCAGCGTCGATGTCAGCAATAATTGGCACAACGTGAGTTTGGAAACCGTCGATTTGAGCAGTGATTTCAGCAGCTTTAGCAGTATCACCAGCTTCGTTTGCTTTTTTAAGCGCACGGAACAAGTCGTTTAATTCTTTCGCGTCAGCTTGACGTAGGAAAGTGTAGATTTCTTCGATCAATGCAGGTACTGAAGTTTTTTCGTGCATAGATTGGTCAGGAAGTGGACCGAATTCTGAACGAAGAGCTGCAACCATCCAACCTGAAAGGTAGATATAGCGACGTTCAGTTGTACCGAAGTATTTTTTGTTCGCAATCATTTTTTGTTGTGCGATGAAACCGTGCCAGCAACCTAATGATTGAGTGTATTTGCTAGAATCAGCATCATAAGCAGCCATATCACGACGCATAATAGCAGCTGTATATTTCGCAATGTCTAAACCAGTTTTGAAACGGTTTTGCATTTGCATACGTGCAGCATCTTCTGGGCTAATATCGCGCCAAGTGCTTCCGAATTTTGCTTTTAATTCACGGATTGCATCAATCGCTGTTAAGTATGTAGACATGATATGTTCCTGTAATAATATTAGGATTTTTCTGCAACGTAAGGCTAAAATCATACCCTCGAATGATTGTTCAGATTTAGAACACTTCGTTGCGATAGACACAGAGTAGATTGACTAAAAAAATTAATCCAATATTCTGCATTAATTTTCAGTATTTATTTAAAAAATATGTAGATTAAAGTCGTATTATAATAATTAACCAACATTTATAAGTATTTGTATTTAAATACTTTTATTAAAATATTTTGCTAATTTTTTTGTCTATTTTTCAAACATTTTGATGAATTATTCTTCATTAGACTTAAGTCGACTGAGCATTCACTTTTAAAAAAAACAGCATTTTTTACGCCATTTTTGCCCAAATTCACCAAGCTAAATACTTGGTTATTCTGTCTTCAAATGATCATGTAAATGAGATATTTCATCTAATTTTTTTGTTTTATGAACATCACATCGCATAAACAAAATTGCTCCGTATTTTTATTTCACTCACTTAAAAATATCGGTCTAAACAGATAATAAGTATTTAAGAAATATGTGCTGGCACTTCAGCAAATTTGTCTTAAAACTGCCGAATTTTAGTACAAAAGTACACGTCATTTTTTCATCCATTTTTTACACAAGCCTTAGTAGTTATGGCATAATCAGATAAATTTCATGATTTTATTGTCGGTATTTATTTTATGAATCTGGAGCGGGTCGATCTCAATCTATTAATTTATCTTGATGTACTTCTTCGTGAAAAAAACGTGACTCGTGCTGCCGAGCAACTGGGTGTAACTCAGCCTGCGATGAGTAATATTTTACGTCGTTTACGCAACTTATTTAATGATCCACTTCTTATTCGTTCTTCAGAAGGTATGACACCTACAGAACGTGCACTTGAATTACAGCCACGTATCCGTGATGCACTTTCTGACCTTTCGATGATTTTGGAACCCCGTACCGAGTTCCGACCTTACACTTCAAATCGTGTCTTCCGCATCATGACTTCAGATTATGCTGAAGCAACACTGGTACCGCGCCTAGTAAAAGCTTTGCGCTCCGAAGCACCCAATGTGGTTCTAGACTTTTTAACACCAAGTGATGTGTCTTATCGAGATATGGAACAAGGTAAAGTCGACTTGGCGATTAACCGCTTTAATGAAATTCCGCAAAGTTTCCACCAAGTATTGGTCTGGCGTGACAGTTTTTCATGCCTTTTAAATGCCAAGCACCCTGCTGCAAATAATTTAAACCTGAAGAGCTATCTAGATGCACAACACATTTGGGTGTCTAAAACAGGTATGGGTGTTGGATTTGGTGTCAATCCTGAAAAACAAGCGGGTCTTGGTTGGATTGATCAAGCCTTAGAACGTATTGGCCAAAAACGTAAAATTTCAGTTTTCACCCGTCATTATCAAATGCCAGGCTTATTGGCATCGAATGTTGACTTAGTTGCGACTCTGCCAAGCCGTATTGCTCGCCTTCAAGCTAAAAGTCAAAACCTATTACTTCGTGATCCTCCATTCTATATTCCTGAATTTGAATTAAAAATGGCGTGGTGTCCGTTACTTCATCATCACCCTGCTCATCGCTGGTTACGTCAACTTATTTTGTATGTTGCACGTCAAATGATTGAAGAAGAAAACCGCGAATACTTAATGAATAACTCTCAGTTTTCACAGTATCAGTAATTAATTCTTTAATTCCTTATTAATTCAAACGTATACTGTCACCATATAGGTAGTAGTTAAGACTACTACCTTGCCCATTTTTGTGTTAGAAATACAGAAAAATAGAATGAATCACAAACAGGTGTATTCGTGAGCCTTTTCCAAAATATTGTCATTATTATTCTCCTGATCGTCGGTGCAGGTTTTCTTTCCTTAACAGAAATTGCCCTCGCGGGTGCACGAAAAGTAAAACTTAAAATTTTGGCTGAATCTGGAGATTCACGTGCACAACGTGTGCTTGACTTACAAGCCAACTCAGCAGACTTTTTCGCCGCATCACAAATTGGCTTAAATGCTGTGGCAATTCTTGGTGGTATTTTGGGTGAAGGTGCATTTCGCCCCTATTTCATTACCTTAGTGACCCGTTTTTATCAGGGCCCGTGGACTGAAACCATTGGTTTCACCCTGTCGTTTACTTTAGTCACCTCCTTATTCATTCTATTTGCTGATTTAATGCCAAAACGTTTGGCGATGATCGCACCTGAAAAAATCGCCGTTGCTGTTGTAGACCCGATTCAAATCTTCATTAAAGTGTGTAAACCAATGGCATGGGTGATTAATGCCATTGCCAATTTGTTGTTTCGTTTATTCAAAGTGAATACAACACGTGATGACAATATTACCTTTGACGATATTTCAGCCGTGATGGATGCCGGTGCTCAAGCTGGTGTACTACAAAAGCAAGAACACCACTTTATTGAAAACGTATTTGAACTGGAAGAACGTAATGTCCCTTCAAGTATGACTACACGTGAAAATGTGGTGTACTTTACCCTAAAAGAATCAGAAGCCAGTATTCGTCAAAAACTCGCAGAATTTCCGTATTCGAAGTTTTTGGTCTGTAGTGAAAATATTGATGACGTGATTGGTTATGTAGATGCCAAAGATATTTTGGTTCGTATCTTGAACAATCAGTCACTTCTACAGCTCAATGAAAATACTATTCGTAATGTCCTCACGATTCCAGATACATTAACACTGTCTGAATTACTCGATCGCTTTCGTTCAACCAAAGAAAAATTTGCCGTAGTAATTAACGAATACGCGTTGGTTGTCGGCGTTATTACCCTCTCCGACATTATGATTACCGTGATGGGCGACTGGGTAACACCGATTGAAGCAGAACAACAAATTATTAAACGTGATGCGGATTCTTGGCTTATCGATGGCAGTACACCAATCGAAGATTTAAAGCATGCCCTCGCTTTAGATGAAATGCCCGATGAAGAAAACTATGAAACCCTTGCGGGCTTTATGATGTTTAAACTGCGTAAAATTCCACGTCCAGCGGACTTTGTCACCTATCATGGCTACAAATTTGAAGTTGTGGATGTAGACCACTTTAAAATTGACCAATTATTAGTGACCCGCTTACAACAGGCTGAAACTGAACTAGATACACCAGAAGAATCGGATTAATTCGATTCTTTTTTTTCTAAAACAATAAAATATAAATACGATGGAATACGAAGATGTCTTTTTCACTTAAAGCGATTTTGACTTGCTTTAGTTTTTATACTGGGGCTTATCTGATCTATTATTTTTTTAAAGCTCATCCACAACCTTTATTTCTATTGCTCGGTGTTGCGCTGATCGTCACTGCTTGGTTTTTAACGCCTTATCCCTATGAACGCGGTCGACAACGCTATGACGAAACCATGCGTTTTGGTCTGTTTTTTTATAATCCCTTAATTTTTTGGTTCCGATTATTTAGTTGGCCGATTCGGACCCTACTGTCTATTTTTGCATAAGCGTACTTGTTGTGATCAAACTGGATCTGCACAGCACTTACAGTTCTCTACTGATGTTGAATAAATGTAAACAGACCACTTTTTTGAATACAAATTAAAATAAATCGAAAAACCGCCCTTCCCTAATACCTTCATTATTAATGACTATTTCCCACTAAAATAGTGATGTATTTCACATTTTCTCACCTTTGTTTTGACTGATGAATTTTCTCTTTATGCTCTGCCCTTGGATTTAAAAACAGCTTTATATTTCAAAGGAATGAACCATGTTAACCGTACTCGGTTTGGGCATGATCTTGTGCTTTATGTATTTGATCATGTCGAAACGCTTAAGCCCACTTGTCGCACTGACTTTAATTCCCCTACTTTTTGCCTTGATTGCGTGGTTACTTGGTTTTTATTTTGACAGCTTGTCACACATACAAATAAATGAAATTGGCGAAATGATGATAGAAGGTGTAAAAAAACTTGCACCGACTGGCATCATGCTGCTTTTTGCGATTCTGTATTTTGCCATTATGATCGATACAGGATTGTTCGATCCTTCGGTGAAATTTATTTTAAAAATGGTCAAAGGTGATCCGTTAAAAGTTGTCCTTGGAACCATTACCCTGACGTTAATTGTCTCTTTGGATGGAGATGGTTCTACAACCTATATGATCTGTGTTGCTGCCATGCTGCCACTCTATAAGCGCCTAGGTATGAGCCCATTGATTATGGCATGTTTGATTATGCTCTCTAGCGGCATTATGAACCTTACGCCATGGGGTGGGCCTACAGCCCGCGCCGCCAGCGCGCTTCATGTCGACCCAAGTGATGTTTTTGTTCCGATGGTTTTACCGATGTTATTTGCCATCGGCTGGTTGTACTTCTTAGGAACGATGTATGGTCGCATGGAAAGAAAGCGTCTAGGAATTGTCCAATTGGATATCAGCCATGGTGAAAACATTCAAATTTCAGATAATCCAGAAGCCAACCGCGCAGATCTACGTTGATTCAATGCACTGTTAACCGTCGTTCTGATGATTTGTCTGGTTTTTAGTATTTTACCTATGCCTATTTTATTCATGGTGGCTTTGTGTATTGCGCTAGTCGTCAACTACAAAAATGTCGACTTGCAGAAAAAATTAATCGCACATCATGCAGGTAGTGCTTTAAATGTGGTCGGTATTATTTTTTGCTGCAGGTGTTTTTACCGGTATTTTAGCTGGAACAGGCATGGTAGAAGCCATGTCTAAAGAACTAGTGGCAATTATCCCAGAAAGTATGGGCCCCTATTTAGCACCTATTACTGCTGTCATTAGTATGCCGATGACTTTCTTTATGTCAAATGATGCTTTCTATTTTGGGGTTTTGCCGATTCTTTCCGATGCTGCCGCTCATTATGGAATTGCACCTGTAGAAATGGCACGTGCCTCCATCGTAGGGCAACCTGTACACCTACTCTCTCCACTTGTCCCTTCGACCTATTTACTCTGTGGACTTGCGGGTATCGAGTTTGGACAACATCAGAAATTTACCATTATCTGGGCTGTAATCACGTGTTTTGTCATGTTAGCAGCAGGCCTGATCTTTGGGATGTTTCCGTTTTATTCGAGCTTAACTTAAAATTTTAAAGATAAAAAAGCACCATCAGGTGCTTTTTTATGCTTAACAATAGAACTAGCCAGTGCTTTACACTCACAGGTTCATTTGTAGTAATTAATGCTTTGAAATTAATGCTTCTAGAACTGCTTCATAATGAATGCGAATATCATCTTCTAAAATTTTATAAACATTGTCGAATTGCACCATTGGCCAGCCTTCTTTCCAAAATGGAAAAATGTTATGGAGGTCATGAGTCACCGTTGCGTCTTCACGTACAATCGCTTGTGCAACTTGCGACAATACTTGTGCAGTTTCAGCACCATCAATCGCTAAATAATCGATACCACGAACTTTCAAAATACGGATACGGTCTTTTTTGTAGCGGATTTTTTTACTTTGGCCTTCATTTAAGCCTAAAGCTAAAGTCACAGCTTCAACAAATTTATCTTCAAATGCTTGATTTAATTTTACCAAAGCTTGTTTGTGTGCTTCTTGACGACCAGCTTTTCCCCCACTACGAATCACTTCATTTGCTTCAGTATTTAAAACATCTGATTTCATCGACTGAAGAATGTCTAGAATTTCGATATCGCTTAATGTTTCAGGAGAATGATCAGTCATAAACTGCCTATAAAAACTTAATATTCAATAAGTATGTATTTTCGCATAAAAGAAGGATGAAAACTGCGACCTTCACTATAGAAATTGTGATTTCTCTTATAATGTTCAGATATACAACATGATTTAGAAAAAAATTCTGTCAAAAATATCGAAATCAACTATATTACTTTCACGCTTTAATACTAACGTCACAATATGGCTCAAAAGAAACAGGCTGCGCTTTACCTTCAACAACTGAAACAGCAATATCCAGCAGCCTTTAAACATAATTATTTATTTTATAGCCAACTGAAAACTCAAGGCATTTTAGACGAACTTAAAGAGCTTATTCCTTGGGTTTTGGCGGCGATGATTTTTATTTCTTTGAGCATGAGTATTGGACATGCAGTGCAACTGTATTTTCCAGAAATGAGTGAGTTTCGCGCTCATGGTATTGCTGTACTAAGTATTATGCTGTTTTTCATGCTGGTTGTGCCCTTAGTCATCAAGCAAATCAAGCACAGTTCAATGTCCCTGTATCAAAGTTTGAAAAATACGCCGTTCAGACTTGCGATCGTGATTTTATTACAATTACTCAATATCGCCTTTTTACAAAGCACCTTTGTTCAATCTGTATTGTTCTTTTTCGCCATGAGTTTCGGCTTTGTGCGTTTTTATAAAGAAAATCTTTTCAAAGGTGGAAGTAACACGCAAGAATACTATTTTCTGCAAGAGACACGTCGTATTGCATATTGGTCGTATAAACAAATGCTTAAAGCAAAATTACGTTTGTCGCTCAGTAATCCGAATCAGGCAAATCATAAACAGTTATCTGAGCGCTTTACCCTGTTCCAAAATTTGCACATACAAATGCTGCATCAGGAAAATCAGCTATGTAAAAAGCTAAAGCACCAAAATGTTGAACATTATCTTGATGAGTTAATGAAATAAGCTGGCATTGATATAGTGCAAAAAACTTTAAATCACTGCTCAAAAAGTCATTCAATACATCGCTATTTTTGAATATTTTCAACTTATATGCATGAATTGATTGATTTTAAAACAAACACCATCAAATACACTTGCCAAGCTCCATTTCGTCCTCTATTATTGCGCACATGCCCGAGTGGTGAAATCGGTAGACACAGGGGATTTAAAATCCCCCGCCCACAAAGCGTGCCAGTTCGAGTCTGGCCTCGGGCACCATTCTTATACTTCTAAGATTGGTGCAATAAAAGATCCAGCAATTTGCTGGTTTTTTTATGCCTAAAATTTAGAAATCTATTATTATTTGATGCCGACACCTTCAGATTTTAATCTCCCCGCACTACAACTCAAGCATCCCGATGCCTTTTATCAACGGCTGCTGTTTGCACATTTTAAAATTATCAATCTCACACCCACTGCACCTGTTTTAATATTTAGCTTTTGCCTGATACTTTCTATCCCCCTTAGCAGCGCTGTACTTGGTCATATGCTTTCAACGGCACTTTCAATACACGACCCCAAAATGGCGTTTAATCTTGGTTTATTGATTATTCTTCCATGGATCTATTGCTATGTCTGGTATGCACATTATCAAGCACGTTTTAGCAGCAAGTCCGCCGTTCACCGTCTGCAAATACAACTGTATTTCCTTGGAGGATTCACATTTATCCTTGCTATAAACTTTAAGTATCTACAAATAGATGTATTAAACCTCATCAGTCTCTGTGGACTTTTTTTTAGTCTCTTTTTATGTGTATTTACTGAATTATTTTATAAACCTGAAAGCAGCGCCATTGAACGAGTAAAACTACAAAAGCTTCGCCAACTGGCATTTTGGTCTTACCAACAATCCTTAAAACAAAAAGAACATCAAACGTATTTCTACACCCTTCACCTACAAGCCATGCAAGAAGAACAAAAACTATCAGCATCGATCAAATCATCGTTTAAAGATTTTTTAGACAAAGCTGAATAATTTTTAAATCCCTAGATACAAAAAAGCCCTGTCACTACAGGGCTTTTTTTAAAGTTCAATTACCATTCTCGGTTAGCAACCAACTCTTCCATTTCAATATCCATATGGCCTTCATCTTGCAGCACCATCATCATGGCTTCTGCAATATAATCTGCAGCCGTATCATCCAAAGACGAATCTAAATCTTCAAATTGAGGTTTCATCTTATTGAGCTGTGCAACCGTTTCATTGGCAAAATGGTAGATATCAGTTGAACTTAAATCTGCTTTTGCAATTTTCTTCGCAAATTGAACAACCAATAACTTCACCTCTGCAACCAACACATCTGGGTAATATTCATCATCAAACATGGGTAGCAGTAAATCTGCAAACATACGAAACTCTATCACAAAATATTCAGGGCGCTTATATAACACAAATACTACAATTCACCAAATTTATTGGGATTCAGTATTTTCAAATCAGACTGCATTCCGCATGGCTTGCCAAACACGTATCGCATCTACCGTTGCTTTGACATCATGTGCGCGAACCATACATGCACCTTGTTGAATGCTGAGTAGATGCGCTGCAACCGAGCCTACAGCGCGATTTTGTGCATCTGCACCACCAAGTGCCTCACCGATAAAACGCTTACGAGATAATGCCGACAGGATCGGATAGCCCATGTCATTCAATTGATAGAATTGCTGTAAAAGCTTTAAGTTTTGCTGTGCATTTTTAGCAAAACCAAAACCTGGATCAATCATAATGTTTTCTGCACGCACACCGGCGTCTAATGCATCTTGCACACGTTGCTTTAATTCATCGATGACGTCAGCCACGACATCTTGATACTGATCTAGATTATTCATCGTGGTGGGTTCGCCGCGCATATGCATAATGATCACTGGAATGTCCAGTTTTGCAGCGGTTTCTAAGGCATTCGGCCGAGTTAATGCACGTACATCATTCCAGATATGCGCACCTGCCTGAACCGCTGCCTCAATCACCTCAGGCTGTGAGGTATCGATAGAAATCACTACATTGTGTTTAGTTAAGGCTTCAACGACGGGTACGACCCGTCGAATTTCTTCTTCAACCTCAACAACAGATGCACCCGGACGTGTTGACTCACCACCGACATCAATCACTGTCGCGCCATCCACTATCATTTGTAAGGCATGTGCTATAGCTTGGTCTTTACCATTGTGTTTGCCACCATCACTGAAAGAGTCCGGTGTGACATTTAAAATCCCCATCACATGTGGCTCTGACAAATCTAATTGCAAATTACCACAGTTTAAAATTTTATTAGGCAAAGACACCAACTTCATAGTACACATCCCAGATTTTGCTGTGCTTATTTTAACGCTAAGTTTGCTCAGCATTTCGTTCACATGCATTTATTTTCATATAAAAAAACCACCCGAAGGTGGTTTTAAATTTTTATGCTTTTGGCAATGACGGTAATGGTGGTGGAACATCTGGACCATCCGTTGGTGTGACATCAATCACTGGATTCTCAGCAATGTACACTTTTGGTGGTTGAGGTTCACGTCCTTCCATAATGTCACGGATTTGATCACGATCAATGGTTTCCCATTCAAGCAATGCTTTCACCATGGCATGTGCGATATCTTTGTTATTTTCAAGAATATCGCGAGCAACTTTATATTGTTCATCTAAAATACGGCGAACTTCACGGTCAACTTCAAGCTGCGTTGCTTCAGAAATCACACGACTTCCTAAACCACCCATGAATGACTGCTGTGAATCATCTTCGTAAACCATGACGCCCATTTTATCGGACATACCGTATTTAGTAACCATTGCTCGTGCCATTTTCGTTGCACGTTCAAAGTCATTTGAAGCACCAGTCGACATTTGGTTAATGAAGACTTCTTCTGCAATACGACCACCAAACAAAATTGAAAGTTCATTCAACATTTTGTCTTTGTAATGGCTGGTTTGGTCATGTTCAGGCAACTGCCAAGTCACACCCAGTGCCCAACCACGCGGCATGATTGTCACTTTATGCACAGGGTCTGTACCCGGCAATATTTCAGCAACAATTGCATGACCTGCTTCATGATAAGCCGTCGCACGACGTTCTTCTTCACGAATCACCATCGATTTACGTTCAGGACCCATGTAAAGCTTATCTTTTGCATCTTCAAAGTCATGCATATCGACCGTGTTCTTGTTACGACGTGCAGCAAACAGTGCTGCTTCGTTTACAAGGTTAGCTAACTGAGCACCTGAGAAGCCAGGTGTACCACGTGCCAAGACTTTAACATCTACACCAGTCACAGAAGGTAATTTTTTCAAATGTACATTCAGGATTTGCTCACGACCTTTAATATCCGGTAGAGATACCATCACTTGACGGTCAAAACGACCCGGACGAAGTAAAGCTTTATCCAATACGTCAGCACGGTTTGTTGCAGCAATAACGATAATACCTTCGTTGCCTTCAAAGCCATCCATTTCAACCAACATTTGGTTTAATGTTTGCTCACGCTCATCATTACCACCACCTGTACCTGAACCACGGTGACGACCAACGGCATCGATCTCATCGATGAAAATGATACATGGCGCATGACGCTTTGCTTGTTCAAACATGTCACGGACACGAGACGCACCCACACCCACGAACATTTCAACAAAGTCAGAACCCGAAATACTAAAGAACGGTACTTTCGCTTCACCCGCAATCGCTTTAGCAAGTAAAGTTTTACCCGTACCCGGAGGACCAACCATAAGCACGCCTTTCGGAATGCTTGCACCAAGTCGTTTGAACTTAGATGGATCTTTTAGGAAGTCAACGATTTCAACAACTTCTTGTTTAGCTTCATCACAGCCCGCTACATCAGTAAATGTCACTTTGATTTGGTCTTCAGACAGCATTTTTGCTTTTGACTTACCAAAACTCATTGGGCCATTCTTACCACCAGCTCCACCACCCATGTTGCGCATAAAGAACATGAATAACAGAATGATTAAAAGAACAGGGAAACTTGCAATCAGAAGTTGCATCAAAATACTTTGACGCTGTGGCGCTGTACCTTCAACAACAACATTGTTCTTGATCAGGTTCGGCATAAGTTCAGGATCTTGAACCGCAGGACGGATACTTTCAAACTCTGAACCGTTTGATTTTTCGCCACGAATTCTTTCGCCATCAATGGTGACTTGTTTAATCTGACCCGCATTTACGGCTGCCACGAACTCAGAATAGTTCATCGCGGTCGGTTGATTGCGGTCACTGACGTTGCTGAAGATTAAAACCAGCACGCCTAGGATAACCAGCCACAACACGGCATTCTTAAAAAGATCGCTCAAAGCTTTATTCCCATTTCTATCTAATTCGTTCAATCCCATTTACATGGGTGACTCTAATACTTACGCTGCAGAGTAGCTTCGCAATAATTTAAAAACGTACAAAATGCACAATTTTTAACGAGTTGGCAAGTAAACTTTACTTGAAAGCTTTCTTACGTCCCTGCCCGATTAAAAACACTTCTTTAGATCGAGCACGTGAAGCCGCCGGTTTTGCTGTTTTCAGCACATCAAATGTGTCTACAACTTGCTTACGGTATTCATCAAATCCAATACCTTGGAACACTTTAACAACAAACTGTCCATTTGGTCCAAGAACCTTTTGAGCAAAGTCGATTGCTAATTCACAAAGATAGATCTGACGCGGTTGATCTACAGCCTTATTACCTGATGTATTGGGGGCCATATCTGAAATTACAACGTCTACAGTACGTCCATCTAAAATTTTTAACAATTCATCGAACACTTCTTGTTCACGAAAGTCACCTTGCAAGAAGGTCACATCGGGTAAAGCATCCATTGGTAAAATATCTGAAGCAATAACCAAACCTTTGTCGCCAACAAGTTTACCGGCAATTTGCGACCAACTACCTGGTGCAGCACCTAAGTCGACAACGGTCATGCCTGGCTTGATCAATTTGTATTTTTCTTGAATTTCAAGCAATTTATAAGCGGCACGCGCACGATATCCTTCCTTTTGTGCTTTTTTCACAAAGGGGTCATCAAGATGCTCACGCATCCAGTCACGACTACTTTTGGATAATTTCTGGTTAGTAATGCGGGTAGCCATAACTCTCTAAATAAAAAAAACTTCTCAGTCTTGATTGTACGTGAAATTCAGCACTTTTGCAGTAGACATGTGTATCTAAAAAGCATCTTAAATCATGTTTTTTTCAATAATCTTCATCGAGAAAATGCCGATTAAATACAGCGCTTCAACTTTGATTTTGCTATACTAGGTCGTTTTTAAAATTAGGTTATATTTATGGCGGCTTTATCTATTCAAGAACGTAAACGCTTACGTCAAATTGGTCACACCCTAAACCCAGTTGTAATGGTTGCGGACAAAGGCTTATCAGAAAGCGTTGTTGAAGAATTAAACCGTGCGTTAAACGACCATGAGTTAATTAAAGTGAAAGTTGTGGCAGAAGACCGTGAAGCTCGTGCTGCAATGATTACTGAAATTGCGACTGTTTCAGGTTCTGAAGTTGTTCAAACGATTGGTAAGATTGCTTTGATTTACCGCAAAGCGGCAAAACAAAATGCAAAACTGTCTAACCTTGTTCGCTACGCACACCTGTCTAACTAAGCATTTATGGCAAGTTTCGAACTCAGCGCTTTTGATCGTCGCTTTCAGGCTGTATCAGTCGTTGGTGCTATCGAACAACAAAGCCCATATACTTTAAATGTGGGTTATTGGATTCGAGACCCAAACCAACTGATTCAATGGCCAGAATTGGTATCATCTCACCCACGAATCGATTTTTTGTGGGAACAGACCTGCTTAGAAGTTTTTATTGGTGTACGCAATGAAGACTTTTATCGTGAAATCAACCTCTCCCCTTCACAAGCTTGGCAGGCTTACCAGTTTGAAGAATATCGCTATCCAGAAGATATGCCGCCACAAGCTGCTTACGATATTGAACTGAATCAGTTGAAACGGACGCACTATGGCTTAAATGTCAGTCTTGATCTGACAGAATTTATGCTGAAGTACAAACTTAAATGGGAAGATCTCTATATTGGTCTAACTGCAGTACTGAAAACCCCTCAAGGTGAACAGTACTATGCCATGCAGCATAGTAGTCCAAATGCTGACTTTCACAACAAACGTGATTGGCTACATCAGTTCTAAACTTTTTAATGTTTTGATCTTCGATAAAAAGCAAAAGTACGATCTTTTGCTTTTTTATTGCCTGCTTATTTTTAAATAAGTGCTTTGGACTTAAATGTACCATTCACAATAAGGGAGCCATTAATGACTCCTTTATGCATATATAGCGTTAACTTGAAGTTTAATTCGCTCTCACCCAATCCAGCTCCCTGGAATGACTAGACTTAGCTTAAGCGTTTTAAAATTCATGTCATTCACAATTAACTTTTAAGATCTGTGGTTTGATCCGTAACATCAGTTTTCACTGGTGAAACTTTTTTCCACGCTTCCAAAGTATGTTCCTTAGAACGCTTAAATGTTTCTGTTAAATGATCTTTGTGCTTTCCTGAAATTTGGGTCACATCTTCTTTCAGCTCTTTTCCAAGTTTTGAAAGATCATCAATAACCGTATTAAACTCAGTTTTCACAAATTCTTTGAGTTCACTAAAATCTTTTTGCGATGAACCAAACTGAACTTTTAGCTGATCAAGTTTATTCAACACATCTTGCTTCAACTGACGCAATTGATCTTGCACACTGGCATTCAACTGCTTTGCCTCTGCTCCGATCTTTTCTTTGCTTTCAGTGACCGCTTCTGTGGCTTGGACACTCGCTTCTTTTGCAACTTGTTCAAGCTTTTCAGCACCTTCGATAACGACTTCTTTCAGGGAGGATTTAGCCGCTGTTTGTTTTTGTTGTGTTGCCATGACTTTGTACCTATAGTTTTTGCTGACCGAACCACAATAGCGCTTATTGATAAATTTTAATTTATGATTTGTCTGACAATAATTAATTGCTTACATTTTTCTACGATTTTGCAAAACCAAACTTTATTCTAAAATGCAAGCGCTTTATCTGCTTTATTCCTGATATTTGCAATGGACTTTCTGTGGCTTTCTGCGTATAATGCCGTGTTAAGTTCAAGCGAGCAGATGTAAGGAGGGTAGGTTTTTAAGCAGCCTTCCTTTTTTTTCGTCTTCTCGCTTTTTTACAGCCTAAATTTCAGGAGCTTTGGTTTGAGCACCCCAGCAATTTTAGCCCTTGCCGATGGTACTATTTTTAAAGGTACTTCAATTGGCGCATCGGGTAGTACGACTGGTGAAGTCGTTTTCAACACTGCCATGACTGGCTATCAAGAAATTTTGACTGACCCAAGTTATGCACAACAACTTGTGACCCTAACTTACCCACATATCGGTAACACAGGTTGTAATGATGAAGACGCTGAGTCAGGTCGAATTCATAAAGTATGGGCCAACGGATTGATCATTCGTGACCTACCTTTATTGCATAGCAACTTCCGTGCTGAGCAATCACTAAGTGATTACCTTAAACAACACAATGTTGTTGCTATCGCAGATATTGATACTCGTAAATTAACGCGTATTCTGCGATCAAAAGGTGCGCAAAACGGTTGTATCCTTGCTGGTGAAAACGCGACTGAAGAAGAAGCGTTAGCTAAAGCACGTGCTTTTGGTGGTCTTAATGGTTTAGACCTTGCAAAAGAATGCTGTGATCCGACCGGTTTCGAGTGGACTGAAGGCTCTTGGGCGCTTGGTAAAGGTTTCGCTCAGCCTGAAGCTAAATTCCATGTTGTTGCATACGATTACGGTGTCAAAACCAACATCTTACGTATGCTCGCAGACCGCGGTTGTAAATTGACTGTCGTGCCTGCGCAAACTCCTGCTGCTGACGTACTTGCATTGAATCCAGATGGCGTGTTCTTATCGAACGGCCCCGGCGATCCAGCTGCATGTGACTACGCAATTGAAGCTGTAAAAACAATTGTAGAAGATGCTCGCAATGTACCAGTATTTGGTATTTGCTTGGGTCACCAAATTCTTGCACTTGCTTCAGGTGCAAAAACTGTGAAAATGCCTCACGGCCACCACGGTGCCAACCACCCTGTTCAAAACATGGAAACTGGTATTGTGATGATTACTTCGCAAAACCATGGCTTCGCAGTGGATGCAGAAACATTACCTGCAAACTTGAAAGCTACGCACAAATCATTGTTCGACCAAACCCTACAAGGGATTCACCGTACAGATAAACCTGCGTTCAGTTTCCAAGGTCACCCAGAAGCAAGCCCTGGTCCACATGACTGCGCACCACTGTTCGATCATTTCATCGAACTTATCGAAGCATCTAAGAAGTAATTAAGGAAGCATCATGGCTAAACGTACAGACATTAAAAGCATCTTAATTATCGGTGCTGGTCCGATTGTGATCGGTCAGGCATGTGAGTTTGACTACTCAGGTGCGCAAGCATGTAAAGCCCTTCGTGAAGAAGGCTACCGTGTTATTTTGGTGAACTCTAACCCAGCGACCATTATGACAGACCCTGCGATGGCAGACGCAACTTACATCGAGCCGATTACTTGGCAAACTGTAGCTGCAATCATTGAGAAAGAACGCCCAGACGCAGTTCTTCCTACAATGGGTGGTCAAACAGCATTGAACTGTGCCCTTGCACTCGATGCCAACGGTATTTTAGAAAAATACAATGTTGAATTGATTGGCGCGACGAAAGAAGCAATCGAAAAAGCGGAAGACCGTAAACTTTTCGATATCGCAATGCGCAAAATTGGTTTGGAATGCCCTCGCGCTGACGTTGCAGAAAGCATGGAACACGCACTTGAAATTCAAGCGCGTTTCGGCTTCCCTGTCATTATCCGTCCATCATTCACTATGGGTGGTTCAGGCGGCGGTATCGCATACAACCGTGAAGAATTCATTGAAATCTGTGAACGCGGTTTCGATCTTTCTCCAACTAAACAATTATTGATCGATGAATCTTTAATTGGTTGGAAAGAGTACGAAATGGAAGTTGTTCGTGACAAAAACGACAACTGTATCATTGTATGTACAATCGAAAACTTTGACCCAATGGGCGTGCACACAGGTGACTCAATCACTGTTGCTCCTGCACAAACATTGACTGACAAAGAATTCCAACTTTTACGTAATGCATCTTTAGCTGTACTTCGTGAAATTGGTGTAGAAACTGGCGGTTCGAACGTTCAGTTCGGTATCAACCCGAAAGACGGCCGTATGGTTGTGATCGAGATGAACCCACGTGTTTCTCGTTCATCTGCCCTTGCTTCTAAAGCAACTGGTTTCCCAATTGCAAAAATCGCGGCGAAATTGGCTGTAGGTTATACCCTTGATGAGTTGAAAAATGACATCACTGGCGGTACAACCCCTGCATCTTTCGAACCTGCGATCGACTATGTTGTAACGAAAATTCCTCGTTTCAACTTCGAGAAATTCCCGCAAGCTGACGCAACTTTGACGACTCAGATGAAATCTGTAGGTGAAGTAATGGCGATTGGCCGTAACTTCCAAGAATCTGTGTCTAAGGCTCTTCGCGGCCTTGAAGTTGGCGCATGTGGTTTTGACGAAAAAATCGCTGTGGGCACTGAAGGCGCACGTGAGAAAATTCTTGTTGAATTGAAAGTGCCTGGTCCAGAGCGTATTTGGTACGTAGGCGATGCATTCCGTCACGGTTTCACTCTTGATGAAGTATTTGAAGCAACCAAAATTGATCGTTGGTTCTTGATTCAAATCGAAGACATCATCAAAACTGAAAATCAAATCAAAACTTTAGGTTTTGGTGATTTGAACGCTGACAACATCCGTTCGTTCAAACGCAAAGGTTTATCAGATCTTCGCATTGCAGACTTGATGGGCATTTCACAAAAACAATTCCGTAAACACCGTTGGAACTTGGGCGTAACTCCAGTTTACAAACGTGTAGATACATGTGCTGCAGAATTCGAATCTGACACAGCTTACATGTACTCAACTTACGATGAAGAATGTGAAGCGAACCCATCGAACCGTGACAAAATCATGGTCATTGGTGGCGGTCCTAACCGTATTGGTCAAGGTATCGAGTTCGATTATTGCTGTGTACACGCGGCTCTTGCAATGCGTGATGACGGCTATGAAACCATCATGGTGAACTGTAACCCTGAAACTGTTTCTACGGATTACGACACATCAGATCGTTTGTACTTCGAACCAATCACTTTGGAAGATGTACTTGAAATCGTGCGTATCGAGAAACCTAAAGGCATTATCGTTCAGTACGGCGGTCAAACTCCGCTTAAATTGGCTCGTGCTTTAGAAGAAGCTGGTGCACCAATCATCGGTACATCACCAGACGCAATTGACCGTGCAGAAGACCGTGAACGTTTCCAACAAATGATTCAACGTCTGCAACTTCGTCAACCAAACAACAGCATTGTAAAATCTGCTGAAGAAGGTATGGCTGAAGCAGCAAAAGTTGGCTACCCACTTGTAGTACGTCCTTCGTATGTCCTTGGTGGCCGTGCGATGGAAATCGTGTACAACGACGACGAATTGAAACGCTACTTACGTGATGCGGTTCAAGCATCTAACGAAGCGCCAGTACTTCTTGACCACTTCCTAGACGATGCGATTGAAGTTGACGTGGACTGCGTATCTGACGGTAAAGACGTTGTGATCGGCGGTATCATGCAGCACATCGAACAAGCGGGTATTCACTCAGGTGACTCAGCATGTTCTATTCCTCCTTACTCTTTATCTAAAGAAGTTCAGGACGAAATGCGCCGTCAAACCATCGCTATGGCAAAAGAGCTTGGCGTAATCGGTTTGATGAACGTACAGTTTGCGGTTAAAGGTACTGACGTATACATCTTAGAAGTGAACCCACGTGCATCACGTACTGTTCCATTCGTATCTAAGTGTATCGGCGAATCTTTAGCGAAAGTGGCTGCGCGTTGTATGGCAGGTCAATCTCTAGAATCTCAAGGATTCACTACAGAGATTATTCCTGAACACTTCTCTGTAAAAGAAGCGGTGTTCCCATTCAATAAATTCCCTGGTGTTGACCCAATTCTTGGCCCTGAGATGAAATCTACAGGCGAAGTGATGGGTGTAGGTAAAACATTTGGTGAAGCGTTCTATAAAGCTGTGTTAGGCTCTAATGACCGTTTACCAGGCCTACCAACGGAAGGTGAAGTAAAACATGCATTCTTATCTGTTCGTCATTCTGACAAGCCTCGTGCTGTTGGTATTGCGAAACAGTTGACAGATCTTGGCTTCAAAGTGATCGCTACTGGCGGTACTTATGATGTGATTAAAGATGCAGGTATTGAATGTGAACGTGTGAACAAAGTGACTGAAGGCCGTCCTAATATCGTAGACCGCTTGAAAAATGGCGAAGTTCACCTCATTATCAATACAACTGAAGGCAAACAGGCTCAAGAAGATTCATTCTCGATCCGCCGCTCTGCATTACAAGGTAAAGTGTATTACACAACTACCCTTAACGGTGCTGATGCAGTATGCCAAGCTTTAGCAATCAAATTGCCAATGGATGTATACCGCTTACAAGACCTTACTAAAGGTTAATTAAGTTACCGAGAAGTCCCGCCACCTCTCGGTGGCGGGCTTTTTTTCATTTCTAGGTCAGTAAAAATTTTACTGATTTTTTCTTTTTACAAACATGAGGGACAACAATGCAACGTTATCCTATGACTCCCGAAGGCAAAATTGCCCTAGAGAAAGAATTACAGCAACTTAAAAGTGTTGATCGTCCACGTATTACTGCAGCAATTGCTGAAGCGCGTGAACATGGGGATTTGAAAGAAAACGCAGAATACCACGCTGCTCGCGAGCAACAAGGTTTCTGTGAAGGCCGTATCCAAGATATCGAAGGTAAACTGGGTGCTTGCCAAGTGATTGATGTTAAATCACTTGAGCAAAATGGCCGTGTGGTTTTCGGTGTGACTGTGACCATTGAAAACTTAGATACTGAAGAACAAAAGACTTATAAAATCGTAGGTGATGATGAAGCAGACTTTAAGATCAACAAGATCTCTGTGAACTCTCCAATTGCTCGTGGTCTTTTGGGTAAAAATGAAGGCGACGATGTAAAAATCAACACACCACAAGGTGAAGTTGAGTACGAAGTTTCTAAAGTTGAATATCTTTAATTCATTAAGATAGCAATTTTAAGCCCCTCTTTTGAGGGGTTTTTTATAATCAGACAAATAATTATTATACCCCTGCTCTATCCTTCTTTTAATAATCCTGATGCAAAAAGTTGAAAGGCATGTAATGCTTCTGACAACACCTGCTCAGGATTCTTGCTAGAAGCCACCCAAAGCGCCGCATTCATGGCTGCTCCATTTAAAAATATGGCTGCCGCTTCAGAATTCACTGCTTTAATTCGGTCTGCTGCCAATAACTGTTCTACGCATTCACGTGTAGACTTCAAGCATTTGTTTTGACTCGGCCAATGCGCAGGATCACCCAATACCGCAGGTCCGTCGCGTAATACAATTCGCTGAAACTCAGGATTCAAGGCATTTTCAATATAGGTTTTCCCCTCAAGCATCAACCCCTCCCAAAGATCTTCGGGTTGCTCCAGATACTTCTGGGCAGATAAAGCCATTTCTGAATCAATTTGATTAACCACAGCAGCAAATAAGCCCTTTTTATCGCCAAAATGATGGTACAGCGCACCACGGGTCAGCCCTGCTTCTGCCGTGAGTTTATCCATTGAGGTGTCTGCATAGCCATACTCAGCAAACGTACGGCGTGCCACTTCAATCAGTTTCTTGCGGGTTGCCGCCATTTTTTTTTCACGAACAGACATTGCTTTGATTACCTCATCATCACAAAAATTTTAATTGACATACCAGGCGTATGTCAATTATGTTGACATACGATACGTATGTCAAAAATAAAGCTGCTTTCCCCCCACTTTTAAAACCAGATATTGAATGAGAATAAACATGACTAGAATTGCAATATTTCCCCAAGATCGCCATGCCTTGTATGAACAGCATGGTTACTCTGCTGCTATTAAATCGGAAAATTTACTCTTTGTATCAGGCCAGGTCGGTAGCCGTGAAGATGGCAGTCCTGAACCTGATTTTGAGAAACAGGTAAAACTAGCATTCCAGAATCTTAGCCATACTCTCGCTGCGGCAGGCTGTACTTTCGATGAAATTGTCGATGTCACCACCTTCCATACAAACCCTGAACAGCAATTTGAAGTCATCATGAAAGTTAAAAATGAGGTGTTTACACAAAAGCCTTATCCAAACTGGACAGCAATAGGTGTTAATTGGCTTGCAGGTTTTGATTTTGAAATTAAAGTCATTGCTCGGATCCCAAACCTCCCTACAAACACTTCGGTCTAGCGATTGATTTTTAATAGGAATGAACGACGCATGACATCAGTTCAATTGGTTATAATGGTTTACCCTTTTTAAGTTGTACTGTTTATGTCTGAAAAATTGATTAATTCACCTGTAAATCATTGGTGTGAATTTGAGTTCATCTCTAAAACAGTGAAGAACCCTAATATTCACATCAAAGGTAATTATTCATATTATTCTGCATATTGGGATCAAGGTTTTGAGCGCTGTGTGGTGCGTTATTTGCACGATAAACCTGCAACAGCTGAAAAGCCGATAGACCAGTTACATATCGGTAATTTTGTCTGTTTTGGCGCAGAATGCGTGATTATGATGGGCGGTAACCAACTCCACCGCACAGACTGGATTTCGGCATTTCCGTTTGATACACGGAGTTTTGTCCCTGCGGGTGACACAATCATTGGTGATGGCTGCTGGATCGGCTCACGTGCGATGATTATGCAAGGTGTTACACTCGGTGAAGGTGCTGTAGTAGCTACTGGTGCGGTGGTGACTAAAGATGTGCCACCTTATGCTGTTGTCGGCGGAGTCCCTGCTAAAGTAATTAAATATCGCTTTCCTGAAGAAGATATCAAAAAACTACTTTCCCTTAAGCTCTATGACTTAGATGAAAAGCAGTTTTTAAATATGCGGGAACAGTTGCAGACTGATGATGTAGAACTATTGATAAATTATTTTAAGATTGATTAATCCTCTAGCCATACACTGTTTTCGATATAGTTAAAGTATTGCTGCTGGAATAAATGATATTGCATTTCTTCTGACGGCTTAAATGCATATTTATTTAAAAACTTAGTATATTCTATTTCATAAGTATTATGCTGATAGCGGGTACGTAAGTCTTCCATCGCACTTACGTGTTCAAGATAATCATTAATTATCAATAACTCAACATTAAACTCTTTCTCAACTATTTCTTTAAAGTTTTCTATATTAAAATGAGCCATATTTAGACCAGAAACATTTTCATTACCTTGCTTCATTTTCATTATTAACACAGCAATGCGTTCCATATCATGCAATAAATCCCTTGCCCCTTTAATTACTCCCAAAGCGATAAAAATATTATTTTCTAATTTTTCTTTTTTTAATAAAGCATAAAGATTAATTTTCCTCTTAAGTTCCCGTGTGGATATATCTTTACTAATACTAAGTAGCACGACTAAAGCAATATCTACGGACTCTTCTCCCACCAATTTTAATAATTTTGAAATTACTTCTAAATTAGATTTATTTTTATCCAGAATATTTACTTGATTTCTCAAGGGAATCTCAAAGTCGATAAATTTTTCTAAATATATTTTCGAACTCTCATTGTCATATCCATAAATATGCTGAATACCATTTATAAGTTGGTTTTTATTCATTACCAATACAAAAACTATTTTTCTAATATCAAAAAAGTGTTTGATCCTCTCAATTAAACGTATTGCAAAATCAGGGCGGCATCGATCCAATTCATCAATAATAAAGACTAAAGGCTTATCTAAATTTTCTGCTAACTGTGCCAATGTTGCTTTAAAAGCAATTATGGAGTTTTTCTCTTCTTCATAACTATCAATCTTAGCTTGAATTGCCTCAGTAACTTTTTCTCCAATATTTTCTGTTACTTTATCAATTGCATCATCAAGTTTATCTGTAATTTTCTCGCTATCAATTTTAATCAGTGGAATTAGCCCACCAGTTAAAGCACAGCTAATCATTGAAGCAATGAGTGTTGGAGCTAAGGTTAAAAGTCCTTGTTGCATAACTGCTGCTGCTTTCTTAAATTTATGCACTAAGGGCTTATTTTCGGCTGTTTTATCTAACTTTGAAGCAATTTCAGATGCAATAACCAAAAAAGGATCTTCCAAATAATCATTTGCAAACGCATCCAAATAAATCACGTTATGCTGAGTATCATCTAAATGTTTCGCCCAGTTACGAACAAACCACGTTTTACCCTCACCCCATCGTGCATCCAAAGCAAGAACAGCACCGCAGTTTAAGCGATCAACATAACTTGTAAGCTGCTCTCCTAAACGACGGCGATGCCAAAGATCACCTTCCCATGCAGTTTCAATATTCTCAAAATTATCTTTAGGCCAGTTTAATTGGTTATCCATCATTTCTATTTATATTCATCAAGTTAACTATGTATTGAGTATAGCAGTAGCGCTATAAATTAACATTTAACCCATGAGCATCTCGTAACTTGTCATAGCCTTTTCCTCAAATTCAGACTATAAAGAACTCATAAAATAAAAAGACCCACTTTTCAGGATGAATGATGACGAGAACCACTCAATTCTCAGGCATATTTATACTTGCCCTGCTGGCAGCAGTCGTCGCAACTTTTTGCGATGCGATTCATGTCTATACAAAAACACTTAGTTATCCCAACCCATTATTTTTCCATCAGGCTTGGTGGGTATTCCCCGGCTTTTTTATTGCCTTTGCTTTCATGGCATTTAGCTATATTCAACTTACACAACTACTTAAACACTATGTGATGACTCAGCTCAGTTGTCATCATGACGGCACTGCGCCCCTCGTCGAGAGCCTAATACTATTTGCCATCGTCTACATACTCAGCGGATTTGGTAATTTTCATCCCGAAGCACTTTGTTGGATTTTTTACCTGAGCTTTTTTATTCGCTGGCTATTTAGCTATGAGCGTACATGGCTACTGATATTGGCCATCATGCTTGCCATTGGTGGCATGTTCTTTGAAGGACTATTGGCTGAGTTTACTTTAGTTAAATATCGCCATGAAGATATTTACAATGTGCCGTATTGGCTCGGTGGCGTATATATGCATGGCGCATTTGCCTTACGTGCAGGTATGCGTCGTTTTGTCTATCGATGATATTTAAGATCTGATGTTACGCCTTTAAAATAATGACGTATTTTTTTAAAAAATGATTTTTAAGCCTATTCGACGGAGTCTTACATCTAGGGTTTAAATAAAGGGATTAGCCTTCAGCTGGAGGTACTCTTACGAAACGTTGTTTCTCATTCGGCAAAATGAGAAGCGTGCTTCGCAAGGAAACCATATTGCGGTGCAATGCACCTCACCGACAAAACTCGTTCACTAGCGTCAAATTATTCAAAGTATCGCAAAAAATATTTTTGAATAGATATAGTCTTGTCTCAAACACTTGCGGATGACCTTACCGCGTATCGTTCTTTTATTTGAATCAAATAGCGCTTCTGATATTACTGCTTAACATCAGTTATGATGATAAAACTTTCGATTTTAAAACGTCGAAACAAAAAAAGACCACTCAATCGGAGTGGTCTTTTTTTGAATATGGTGGCTATGACGAGACTTGAACTTGTGACCCCCGCATTATGAGTGCGGTGCTCTAACCAACTGAGCTACATAGCCTTAAACTGTGCGCGCATTATGGAGGGATATTTAAATATCGTCAAGCCCATAATGCGCGTATTTGATCAAAATTTGTTGAAGTGAACCGATAAGCCGGGTTCTGTCGAGGACGATCATTCCTCTAGGCGTACAATCACTCATACGCTCAAGCGACCTACCCGGATCCAGCATGGGCCATGCCTAAAGGGTCCCTATTTGGTCTTGCTTCCGGTGGGGTTTACCATGCCGTGAACTGTTACCAGACACGCGGTGCGCTCTTACCGCACCCTTTCACCCTTACCTCCGATTTCGATTACTCGAAACCATAATGAAGGCGGTCTACTCTCTGCTGCACTTTCCGTCGGCTCACACCGCCCAGGCGTTACCTGGCACCTTGCCCTATGAAGCCCGGACTTTCCTCCCCTGCTTTAGTCACGGAGACCTATACACAGCAGCGATCGTCTGGTTCACTTCGGGGCGCATTCTAACAAATCTGACAACTAATTGCTTGATGTTTTTTGAGCAGTTAGTTTTTCGTACTTTTGTTGAAGCTGTTCCTGAGTTTCAGGATGTGCCGGATCCAATGGAATACAATCCACTGGACAGAACAACTGACATTGCGGTTTATCGTGATGCCCAACGCATTCCGTACACAAATCAGGGTTAATCTCATAAATGAGTTCCCCCATGAAAATCGCCTCATTGGGGCATACAGGTTCACAGACATCGCAGTTGATGCATTCATCAGTGATATATAAAGACACTCTACCAACCTTGCTGTTGTTTACGCTTAAAGGCTTCCACGACAGCTTGTGGTACAAACTGAGTGACATCACCATTTAAACGTGCAATTTCACGCACGAGCGTAGATGAAATAAACGAATATTGCTCTGATGGGGTTAAGAACACCGCTTCAAATTTACTGTCCAAACGGCGATTCATATTTGCCAATTGAAATTCATATTCAAAATCTGAAACTGCACGTAACCCACGTAATACGGCTGTTGCTTTTTGCTCGTTAAAGAAATTGACCAACAGCCCATCAAAACCTACAAACTCAACATTTGACAAATGACTTAAAGACTCTTGCGCTAGTGCAACACGCTCTTCCAGACTAAACACAGGGTTTTTGTGATGTCCAATTGCAATTGCCACGACAACTTCGTCAAACATGCGTGATGCACGTGTCACTAAGTCGATATGACCATTAGTAATTGGATCGAATGTGCCCGGATAAATTACACGAGTTTTAGACATCCAGTTGTACTCTGTTATTTTGTAGATGGGTATTTTAACAAAATCTTGATTTATAGGTGAAGTCAGCTTGTAAATTTAAAAACTTCATCTTATTCAAAGTTCGGGTACAATAGTGCTAAGTTTGGAAGTTTTTGATTATGACGAAAGCAGTAGTTAAAAAAAATAGTAGCAGTACGATTGCCCTCAATAAACGTGCGCGTCACGATTATTTCATTGAAGAAAAATTTGAAGCGGGTCTTTCATTACAAGGCTGGGAAGTCAAATCAATGCGTGCAGGTCGTATGACCATCGTAGAAAGCTATATTACGTTTAAAAATGGCGAAGCATTTTTATTCGGCGCTCAAGTGCAACCTTTACTGAGTGCTTCAACGCATGTGGTGCCTGAAGCGACTCGTACTCGTAAATTATTGCTGAACCGCCGTGAAATTGAAAAACTACAAGGTGCGATTAACCAAAAAGGTTATTCATGTGTGCCTTTGGCATGTTACTGGAAAGGTCCTCATGCCAAACTTGAAATCGCCCTAGTAAAAGGTAAGCAGCTTCACGACAAGCGTGCAACGGAAAAAGACCGTGATTGGCAGCGTGATAAAGCCCGTATTTTTCATAAATAAGTTCAATAAAAAACCTCCATTTTGGAGGTTTTTTTATTGATACATTGCACATTTAGCAGAATTTCAACCCACCAAAACAGTTGGTCCGAACTTCCTGGTTCCCCAAGACTTGATTTTTTAAAGTTAAATTGGCCGCACCAGCATTGCTGAGGTTAATTGAACCGACATTTTTATAAATCGGTAAACCAAATGCAGCACCAACAGCAGAACCTAAGGGAATATAAATCGGTTCATTGGTTAAAATTTACGATACTTTTTCTGCAACTTGTGGCAAGACGCCTGAAATATCTACTTCAGATGTTGGATTTAATTTGCCAATATTAATCGGGTCTTTAAATGACATCCACCAACCTGTACGTGCAATATCATCTGCATTGGCATCTGGCCAGCTGATATCTTGAGATTGAAGCGATAAATAACCTGCTGTGCCATTTAATGGAATGTTATGAATCATATTTAAGGCTTGCTCAAAGGTAATGTTCATTTTCAAACCATCAATTGACGAACCTGAATCCATAAAGAACTGCGCCCCTTCAACCCATAACAAATTGCGGTCAAGTTTGACCTGCATGCTACCGCTATCTCGATTGAGCTGAATCGATGGCACAGTCGCACTGATATTTTTGGCAATGGCTTGAGTTTGTCGTTTTCCATTAATCGTAATTTCAGGAACGGTAAACGGCACATTCATTGAAGGAATTTTTAAACCCTTACTATTTTCAGGTTGGCTGACAAAGCTACGATCATTGTTCCAAATCGTATTAATCACCAAGTTACCGGATAAAGTCTCGCTACTGCTATCCCCAAAGATCGCTGCTTGGGTCTTTGCTGTCCCTGTAGTCGGTGCAATTTTCATATAACCGCTCAGTGACTTAATCCCGTCTGTCGGCGCACCCGTGTTTTGAATACCTGTGGTCAATAAACCTGTAATTGATTCAGCACTGACACGGAAGCCTTTAACTTCACGTAAAGCCGCTTGTTTTGGGTTTTTAATTGCAAATTCAATAAACGGATTTTTCAGTTCGGCACTTGTTGACGCTCGATCACCATTAAAGACGGGATTACCATTGGCATCGGTCGACGTTGCATTACCACTCAGCGCAAGATGACGAATATCAATATCACAGCCATTTGACCCGTTTACCCCACCACAGCCGAGTTGCAGACTTTTGACATTGACGTTTAAATCCACGACCGCATCTAAACTGAGTTTGTAGAAACCAATATTTTCATCAACCATTTGTTGGTTGACTAAAATAGGATCGGTATAGGACATATTCATCAATGCAGCACCATTGATGGCAGATAATTCTTCATCGGCTAATCCCACCAAGCCTTCTGCTGCAAAAACAACGTCAGAAACACATAAGGTCAATGCCATTACTATTGTTTAATCCTTTTTAATATTTACCACTCATCCAGAGTGAAATTTATGAGAAGATTAAATCAATAGCTTTGGCGTAAATGAATAGCAATTTGTGACACGCATCACAACTCAATTATACAAAATGCCAATTTTCACGAATTTTAGGCCAATAAAAACCCCAGTAACATTTCCATCACTAGGGTTTTCAAAGATTTATAAATGATAGTTCAAACGATTTATTTACAAATTAATTAACTTTATTTAACAACAGTCCCAGATATTCACCAAACCAAATAGCGGTTTCTAAATCACCCGCAGGTGGCGTGACTTCAACAGGCGCATTATCCGATTGTGTCATTAAACCTAAAAAGCTCGACATCCGATTTAAATCTGTTGTGCTTCGTCCAGTTGGCATCAATGGAAGACCGCTCCACAACATGCCGTGCTGCATGGCGAATAAATTGATTTGCTGCAATACTGCCAATTTATCTCCACTTAAGCCGCCACCATTGGTAAAACCAGCGGCTAACTTGCCTTGCCATGTCCGTGCTAACCAGCGTTTAGATGATTGCTCCATGAATAATTTCATTGCCGCACTCATACTGCCCATATAGGTTGGGCATCCAAAAACGATGGCATCTGCACTGTCCAACACATCCCAATCCACATGTTCTACATTCATGAGATGGACTTTTACACCGGCTTTTTCTGCACCTTGTACAATGAAATTCGCCACTTTGGCAGTGTGCCCATAGGGACTGTGGTAAACAACAGCAAGAGATTTAGCAGTCAAAGACATAACATTTAAAAGTCGATAGATTCAGTCAAGTTTAGCATTTTCAAAGCATAAAGACGAATGTTGCCATACGTCCTGTTTTCGCTTCTCGGCGATAAGAAAAATATTCTTCAGCTTGCAAAAAGGTACATTGGTCGCCACCGGTTACAGCTTTAACCCCATGTAATGCAAGAATATAACGCGCTATCGCATAAAGATCAGCATAATATTTGCCTTCCTTTACACCAGCTTTAAATGCACTTTCAAGTTCTGGGTATTTGGAACAAAAGGCAGCTTTGACTTCTGCGCCAATTTCAAAACTCTCTTGGCAAATGGCTGCCCCCAACCAAGCCCATGTTGGCTGAGTGTGCATGGCTGCAATGGTGTTTTCCACAATACCATTTGCCAAGCCCTTCCAACCTGCATGCAGATTGGCAACTTCAGTCCCGTCAGCATTACCCAAAACCACGGGTAAGCAATCTGCGGTCATCATCATCAGGGCATGGTGTTTAGACTGCGTGACCATACCATCGCCTTCGGGTGCAACAAAGTTGATCTGTTCATCAATGCGATGGCATAGCGTACTGTGCGTTTGGTTCATCCAGCTGATTTTATTCACGCCATATTTAGCAAAGTCTTTGAGCAATTGCATCCGGTGCTTTTGCACACGCGCTGCATCATCTCCCACATGCAATGCCAGATTAAATCCTGCCAGTTCAGGTTGTTCAGCGGGTTGCGTCTGATCATGATGAACTCGAGTTTGTCCCACAAAAACACCCTGTGGAAGTCCCTGAACAAATTGCATGTTGCCGTCCTTTTCTATCTATGGCGTGTAAATCAGTTTAAAACTTAATAAGCTTTGTTTTCGCTACGTAAAACTTCAACCAATTGGTTAAAGTCTTCAGGCCATGGTGCTTCAAACATCATGTCTTCACCTGTACGTGGATGAACGAGACCCAATTTAACCGCATGTAAAGCCTGACGTTTAAAGCCACGTAAAGTGTCATCTAATAACATCGACGCGCCTGCAGGCATACGTACACGTGGTACATACACTTGATCGCCAACGAGACCATGACCGATATAAGTAAAATGCACACGAATTTGATGGGTACGACCCGTTTCTAGACGTGCTTGAACACGGGTAAAGTTTTGGAAACGTTCTTTCACATTATAGTGAGTTACCGCATCTTTACCGCCCGGCAAGACAGCCATTTTAATGCGATCAACAGGATGACGTTTAATTGGTTCATCCACTGTACCGCCTGCAATAATGTTGCCATATACGATCAAATCGTAAATACGGTAAACCGATTTCTTCGCCAATTGCTTACTTAAAGAAAATTGGGATTCGAGGTTTTTCGCAACAACCAACAGACCTGAGGTGTCTTTATCGATACGATGCACCAAACCTGCACGGGTCAACTCTGAAGATTTTGGGTAGTGATGCAAAATTGCATTCACCAATGTTCCTGTACTGTTTCCAGCGCCCGGATGAACAACCATACCGACAGGTTTATTAATCACCATAATATCGTCATCTTCATAGACAATATTAAGTGGAATATCTTCAGGTAAGCTACGGGTTTGTGCTTCTAACTCGACGTCTAAAGTCAGTAACTCTGTTCCTTCGCATTTGTACTTTGGTTTCACAGTGTTACCATTGACCAACAAATGGCCCTCTTTGAGCCACTGTTTTAGCTTTTCACGAGAAAAATCAGTCCAAACCAGTGCTGAAACCTGATCAATACGTTGTCCTAAATAGCTTTCATCCAATTGAAATTGCAACGATAAACGTGTTGCAGTTGAGTCTGAAGTATGGTTATCTGCATCCTCAGAATCTTCAAGTAAATTGAAATCAGTTTCAGGGAAATTAGAATTGGAAGATTGTGCTTGACTCATTTGCTCATTCAGACAAAAGTGGTTTAATAGTTCAATTGTAGCTCATTGCCCGTATTAACAGAGGAATTTTTATGTCGCTACCAAAATATAAAATGACAATGCTTGCTCTAACAATAGGCATTGCATCGGCAATGGTAGGCTGTAGCAGTAATCCAAAGAAAGAAGTGGTCGACACAGGTCCACAATCAAGCGAACAGATTTATATCGAAAAAGCACAAAAAGCGCTTGAACGTAACCAATATACAGATGCAGCAAAACACCTTGAAGCTCTAGAGACCTATTACCCTACAGGTAACTATGCGCAGCAAGCACAACTTGAACTATTGTATGTAAAGTTTCAGCAAAAAGACTATGAAGGGGCGATTGCACTTGCAGACCGTTTTATTCGTATGAACCCGCAGCATCCGCAAGTTGATTATGCGTACTACGTGCGTGGTGTTTCAAATATGGAGCAAAACTACAATGGTTTGCTTCGCTATACCTCTTTAAAGCAATCACATCGTGATGTGAGCTATCTCAAAGTGGCTTATCAAAACTTTGTCGACTTTATTCGTCGCTATCCATCAAGCGAATATGCAGTCGATGCCGCACAACGTATGAAGTTCATCAGTCAAGAATTGGCTGAAAGCGAAATGAATGCGGCGCGTTTTAATGTAAAACGTAAAGCATGGTTAGCTGCTGTTGAACGTTCACTTTGGGTGATCGAACATTATCCTCAAGCACCACAAGTTCCAGAAGCTCTAGCGACTGTAGCCTATGGTTATGACAAACTTGGTGATAAAACCACGTCTCAGCAATACATAGACGTGCTTAAACTGAACTATCCAAAACTTGTGAAGTCAGACGGTACAGTCAATATGCGTGCTGCACGTAGTGAAGGCAGCTTCCTTAACCGTGCAACTTTGGGTATTTTCGGTAAAGAAGCACAAACGATGTCTGAGCAAACCTCTACAGACGCAGTTGAAACTGATGAAGAAAAGCGTAGTTTAACCAATCGTTTAAGCTTTGGCTTATTGGATCGTCCTCATAGCGAAAAAACTGAGTCGTCAGAATCAGCTGAATAATATAGTCGCAACGAAGGTCGATTTTTCACAAAGGGCAAGTTAGAATACTTGCCCTTTTATCTTTTCAGGATCTACAGATTCGGTTAGATTAAAAGGTATACAATAGTTCGATGGACGATGCTGTACTGCATCTCCCCTGAACGTACAGCATTGCTGATTTCAACATATTTCACGAACTGCCCAAATTCAATAGATAGACAGATAAAACAGCATGGCCATTCCTCAACATACAATTGATCAAATTTTAGATCGCACCGATATTGTCGATGTGATTGGTCAATTTGTGAAATTGAAAAAGACTGGACGCACCTACTCAGGATGCTGCCCATTCCATCAGGAAAAATCGCCATCTTTCCATGTCTATCGCGATAAACAATATTTTCACTGCTTTGGTTGTCAGGCCAATGGTAATGCCATCCGTTTTTTAATGGATATTGGTAGCCGTAACTTCATCGAAGTAATGAAGGATTTATCTAGCCAAACGGGTATTGAACTACCGAAAGACAATAACGATTCCAATAAACTCAAATATAAACGCGAATCTAAACCCAAACCTGTACAAAAACCTCCAATCGAAGCAAAAGCTCTGCCACCCAAAACAGGCGAAACCGACACAAATCCTGCTGCAGTAAATTTCGAACACGACCCATTTGCTGAGTTTCAAAATAACGAAGATGCCTTTTATGGGAACGATCCGTTTGCTCACTTTGACCAAGTTGCCAATGGTTTTGAAGATGTGCCGCAAGACGGAAACTTATATGACTTGCTGGAAAATGTCGCACAGTTTTATGAGCAACAACTTCCGCTCAGTCCAATTGGGCAAGCTTATTTTAAACAACGGGGTCTCAGTGCAGACACCATCGCCTATTGGCGTTTAGGCTATGCCCCTGAAGATTGGCAACATCTGGAAAAAGCCTTTCCACAAGATATCGAAGGACTCAAACTTCTCGGTTTGATTCGCACCAGTGATAGTGGTCGTGACTTTGACTTACTGCGTGAGCGAGTGATTTTCCCGATTCGAGATGCGAAAGGTCGCGTGGTCGGTTTTGGTGGTCGTGCCCTAAATGATGAAATCAAACCGAAGTACATCAACTCCCCTGACTCTGAAGTTTTCCATAAAAACCAGTTACTTTATGGTTTATATGAAGGCCGTAAACAAAAAGCCCAAGATTGGTTAATGGTCGAAGGTTATATGGATGTCATTGCCCTACAGCAATATGGCATTCATGGCGCTGTAGCGACTTTAGGGACTGCCAGTAATACTGAACATTTAAACATTTTATTTAAGCAAAATAGCCGTATTACTATTGCATTTGATGGTGATGCCGCAGGTCAAAAAGCAGCTCGTCGTACGCTCGAAATTGCACTGCCATTACTGAATGATGGACGTGAACTTAAATTCTTTGTTTTGCCAAATGACCACGACCCAGATTCACTGATCCGCCGTGAAGGTATTGAAAATTTTCGACGTTTACTGGACACCTCACCGCTACTTTCTGAGTTTGTTTTTGCACATTTAACGCAAAATCATAATGTTGCTTCGCCTGAAGGTAAAAGTCAGGTGATGGGCGAACTGAGACAACTGACTGAACTGTTGCCGAAAGGTGGTTCATATCGTTATTTGCTACAGCAATATTTCCGTGAAAAATTAGGGTTTAGCCGAAAGTGGCAGCCTCAAGTCAATAATGATGCATCATTGAGCTTTAGTACAAAAATTGATGCCGAAGAATATGTGATTGCGATTTTAATCAATCATCCTTATCTCTACATTCATTTTGAGCCTTTACGCGCCTTAGTTTCACAAGATCTCTTGCTTTATCACGTTTTAAATATTTTCAATGTGATTTTTGATGAATTGCCTGATGACCCAGAGTTATCGACCTATTATGTACTCGGTGCATGTGCAGCGCATCATCATGAATTACAACATATTTTAGAGCATGCCAATATCAGTGACTATACGTCATCACCTGAACAGGCAGATAAACTTGCAGCAGATTTATCGACAAAATTGCAATATCAATTCTTACAACTCAAGATCAAGTCGAATAAGTTTTCTAGCCTTGCTGAAATGCGTAATTTAAAACAACGTATTTATGATATTGATAAAAAAAGATCGCTCACCCTCCTTGAAGATTAAGTTTTAACTTCAAGTTCAAGCTGTGAACGACATGCTATTCAATGAATCAGCTTATTTATTTTTTTGGTTTACGGCGATTTTCAGCCACATTAACTAAATTTTGTTCTAACATTTCAAAATAAGCAGGGTCTTCCGCCATTGCTGCATTTCGCAGCACGATAGAAGTTGGATGCAGCAACTTTTGGGTTAAACGATGTGACATTTCTTGCATAATCTTCGCAGCATCTTCGCCCTTTTGTAGACGATTCAGCGCCAAAGCCAGTTCTTCTTGACGCAATGACTCACCATGTTCACGGTATGCATGAATCGTCGAGCCAGCCAAATTCACTTTTTGCTGCGTGATTAAATCTGTCGCAAGCTGATTGACCATGACTTCGGCTTCAACTGCCGCCTGACGACGCTGAGCCAAATTTTCTTCAATGACAGTTTGCAGGTCATCGACACCATATAAATAAACGCCATCTAGACTTTCAACTTTGGCTTCAATATCTCGTGGTACAGCCAAATCAACCAATAGCATTTGTTTATAACGACGTTTTTTCAGTGCTGCTTTGACATCCGCAAAATAAATCACTTGATGCAAGCTTCCGGTACAACTTGAAATTACATCTGCACGATGTAAATTGTCTGCCAAATCTGCAAAATCAATAATTTCAACTTCTACACGATGAGCAATCTCTTGCGATAAAGCTTCGGCACGGGCACGTGTACGGTTACAGATAATAATTCTGCCCACACCCATTTCGGCCAAATGCTTTGCAACCAAGCTATTCATTTCACCAGCAGCAACAATCATCACCGTCAATTTTTCAGGCTGACTAAAGACCTGTAAAGCGAGCTGAGCAACAGCATAGCCCATCGACACCGCATGACTTCCAACGGCTGTTTCAGAACGCACACGTTTTGCCGCATAAAAGGCATATTCAAAAATACGGTTTAAATTTGGGGAAACGGTTTCGGCATCTTTGGCTAAGGACAAAGCCGTTTTGACTTGACCTAAAATTTGAGGCTCACCAAGCATGAGCGAATCCAAGCCGCTAGCCACACGCATGAGGTGTGTCACCGCTTGTGCATTTTCATAACGATACACATGATTTGACAATTGCTTTACATCGATACCATTTGATTGGGCGAGCCAATTCAATACCACGTCTGCATTTTCAGACATCGCATAGACTTCGGTACGATTACATGTAGACACCACCACCATGTCATTGAGTTCAGGCGTATGGCTTTGCTGTTCAAGCAGTGCAGTTAACTTTTCAGGGTTAAATGCAACCTGTTCACGCAGCTCTACAGAAGCGGTTTGATGGTTGACACCCAATGCAAAGAAAGACATATCAGATCATCATTTCGCTAAATTTATGCTATTGTGCATTATCGGCGTCATAAAAAGCATTACTTGGATCAAGAAAAATTGCGTCTAACAAATAGCCGACTGAACGGCCAGACAATAAAGCAGTATTCTACCACATTCTTACTTGTTGGTAGCATGGCTTCTACTGTCCCAATTCGGGCCGTGGGAGAAGTTTACCATGCAAATTCAGGATATGATGCAATTAAACAAAGTATGATTGCAGAATTTGCCTTAGCTTATAACGACATTCCAACCGCGCTTCATAATTACACCGTGCTTGCAATCAAAAGTAAATCCACCATGGTCAAACAGCGTGCTTTAAACGTTGCTATCGAGCAAAATGATTTACAAGCAGCCTTAGATATTGCTACACATTGGGTTGTGCAAGAACCTGAAGATGTACCAGCATTATTTTATTTATCACATATTGCTTTGAAAGCCCATGAATATGAGCTTGCCGCCGAAACACTTGATAAAATTTTAACCATTGACCCAAATGCAGATTTAGAACAAATTTTGGCGGGTATTTCCCCTGAATCAGAGGAAGATCGCGCTTATCTGATTCAAGCACTGACCGCTAGCAAGGAAAAAACCAACCCTTCTATTTTGGTCTTAGTCGCAGGTTTACAAGCTCAAAATGGTGCCTTTGCTGATGCCTTAGACACCATTAATTTAGCACTGAAAAAACGCCCGAAAGTGACTGGCTATATTTTAATGAAAGCCAATTTACTTATGTCGTTAGGTGATGAAGACGAAACCTTAAAATGGTTCGAAAAATCCAGCCGTAAACACCGCAACAATATGGAAGTTCGCTTAGCAGAAGCAAAATATTTAATTAAAATCAATCAGTCAGAATTAGGTCTAGAAAAACTCGAAGATATACTAAAGAAATGGCCATCTGCTGAAGAACCGCTATTTATGGCAGGTTTAACCAGTATTGACTTAGAGCTTTATGAAAAAGCCGAAAAGTATTTGGTGGAGTTACGTTATTCGAGCAAATACCAAAATGAAGCGTATTACTATCTCGCAGTAAATGCTGAACGCAAACAGCATTATGAAACGGCAAAAGCCTATTATCGCCTTGTTGATGGCAGTCTTTATACAGTTTCACGGCGCAATATGATCAGCATTTTTAGCCAGCAAAATAAGCTGCATGATGCACTGCGCTTTTTAACCCAAGAGCGGGTTAATTATCCTCAACATGCCAGTTTCTTATATCTTGCTCAGGCAGATATTTTAAAACGCATGAACAATAAAAAAGCAGCAGTCCGTTTGCTTGATGAAGCGGTAAAAAACTTACCCGAAGATCCTGAGCTCATTTATGCCGAAGTTCTACTGCTCGACGCCCATCAAGATAAAGATAGACTCGACCAATTACTAAAACAATTACTTGAAATTGAACCCAATAGCCCGACCTATTTAAATGCATATGCCTATACCTTGGCGGTACAAAATAGACGCTTAGATGAAGCCCGAAAATACGTCGAACATGCCTTAGAATATGCTCCTGAGCAAGCCTCAATTTTAGATACATTCGGTTATATTTGTTATTTGCAAAATGATTTTAGTACATCTGCATCTGTTTTGGCCAAAGCGTATGAACTGAGTAATAGTTTAAAAATTGGCATTCGCTACGCACGATCAGTCTTCATGCAAGGTGATATGAATAAATTTGACGCGTTGTTACAACAACTCCAACAAAAACATCCGAATGATCCGCAATTAGAGCAACTACATTCGTTATTGTTACCCCAACCCATGAAAAAGAGTTAAAAAGACTTTATGCAAGTATCTTCAAAATTTGGGGTATCTGCCCTGACCTGCTGCGCTTTATTTTTTACCGGTTGTCAGCAATATATTAAAACACCCGATCAACCCAGCCCTGAAGAAGTCGCTGCAAATCAATTCAACTTACAAGGTAAGATTGGTGTGCGCACGCCACAACAGTCAGGAAGTGCTTTTTTTACTTGGGTTCAAGACCGCAATGAATATGATATCGAACTGAGTGGCATATTAGGTGTTGGAAAAACTCAAATCAGCGGTAAACCCGGTCAAGTTCAGTTAAACAGTGCAAAAACCGGTTTAATTGAAGCAGAAACACCTGAAGAATTACTGGAACGTGCTACTGGTTGGCAAGCTCCCATTACCCACCTCGTCGACTGGGTACAGGCGCGCCCTGCAACCACACAAGCAAAAATTCAACGCGATACTGCACAGCGCCCACAACAGATTATTGAAGATGGTTGGACGGTTGACCTAAGCTATAACGAGACTGCGACGGTACCGAACAAGTTAATTTTAAAACAAGCACTTGAATCCGGTCAGGAAAACCGTATTACAATGGTGATTCAAAATCGTTAATTTGCCTAAAAGCTGAGCTATGACTTCCATGATTCGTGTACCTTCTCCTGCAAAACTCAATTTGTTTTTGCACATTACTGGCCGACGTCCTAATGGATATCACGAATTGCAGACGATTTTTCAGCTCATCGATTTATCTGATTGGATGGAATTTCACCCACTTGCAAATTCTGCTGATGAAAATTTTATTCAAATTGAGGGCTTAAACAGCGTCAATCTAGAGCAAAATTTAATTTATCGTGCTGCTCAAATACTCAAACCGTTTGCTAAAGCACTGACTGCACAAAAAATCCACATCGAAAAAAATATTCCGATGGGTGCAGGGCTCGGTGGTGGTTCATCCAATGCAGCAACAACCCTTATTGTGCTCAATCAACTGTGGAAATGTGGTCTAAATACCGAACAACTTGCAGAACTCGGCTTACAACTTGGGGCAGATGTTCCCGTGTTTGTACATGGTCTAAATGCATGGGCAGAAGGTATCGGTGAACACTTAACATTCATAGATTTAGCTCAAAAACAGTACATTGTATTAAAACCTGACTGTTTTATCAGCACTCAACTGCTTTTTTCACAAAAAACGTTGACAAGAGACTCAAAGCCCACTAAATTTTGCGGCTATCAGGAAACGCCATCTGATTTTGGAAATAACTTTGAGCCTGTGGCACGAAGCTTATATCCCGAAGTCGATGAAGCAATGCGGTACTTAGATCAGTTCGGTACAGCAAAGCTTACAGGTACAGGTGCTTGTGTATTTACTGAAGTGACTGAAAATATGAATATTGATGACATATTGAAAAATGCACCATGTAAATCTTACTTGGTTCGCAGTTTGCAAGAATCACCATTACGTCATTTTGAAGTTTGATATAGGGGCGTCGCCAAGTGGTAAGGCACCGGGTTTTGATCTCGGCATCCGTTGGTTCGAATCCAGCCGCCCCTGCCATCATTTTTCACCTGTAGATGTAATTGCTGTAAAGTATTAGGGGCGTCGCCAAGTGGTAAGGCACCGGGTTTTGATCTCGGCATCCGTTGGTTCGAATCCAGCCGCCCCTGCCATTTACTTTATTCGCTATTTCATCAATTTAGGGGCGTCGCCAAGTGGTAAGGCACCGGGTTTTGATCTCGGCATCCGTTGGTTCGAATCCAGCCGCCCCTGCCATTTACTTCAAAAAAGACAGAGCATAATTTGCAGTATCTTTGTTGTTTCAACTTGACAAAATACTGTAAAAATATTAAAGTTCTGCCGCATTAGGGGCGTCGCCAAGTGGTAAGGCACCGGGTTTTGATCTCGGCATCCGTTGGTTCGAATCCAGCCGCCCCTGCCATCTAATTCTCCAATTTGCCAACCGCCAAGGGTGCTTCATGCCCAATCTTGTCGTTTTTAGTGGATCTGCACATCCACAATTCGCCCAAAAAGTCGTTAGCCACCTTCACATCCCTCTAGGTGCTGCATCTGTAGGTCAATTTTCTGACGGTGAAATCGCTGTCGAAATTACTGAAAATGTTCGTGGTAAAGACGTATTCATCGTACAACCAACTTGTGCTCCAACTAACGATAACCTTATGGAAATCTTAGTTATGGCTGATGCTTTGCGTCGAGCAAGTGCTGGTCGTATCACTGCTGTCATTCCTTATTTTGGTTATGCTCGTCAAGACCGTCGTCCACGTTCAAGCCGTGTGCCAATTACAGCAAAAGTTGTTGCAGATATGCTCACAACTGTTGGTATTGACCGCGTTGTCATGATCGACCTTCATGCTGACCAAATCCAAGGTTTCTTCGATATTCCTGTAGACAACATCTACGGTACTCCTGCACTTTTAGCAGATCTTCGTCAACAGTCACACGACAACTTAATGGTTGTTTCTCCTGACGTTGGTGGTGTAGTACGTGCGCGTGCTGTAGCTAAGCAAATGGGTGATATCGATCTTGCGATCATCGACAAACGCCGTCAAAAAGCGAATGAATCTCAAGTAATGCACTTGATCGGTGACGTTAAAGGCCGTGACTGTGTCATCGTTGATGATATGGTGGATACAGCAGGTACATTGTGTAAAGCTGCTGACGCACTAAAAACTTTTGGTGCTCGAAAAGTTGTTGCTTACGCAACTCACCCAGTACTTTCTGGTAAAGCTTTAGAAAACTTGAAAAACTCTGTGATTGACGAATTGGTTGTAACAGACACCATTCCGCTTTCAGAAGAAGCTCAAGCTCTTGGTAAGATTCGCCAAGTTTCAGTTGCAAGTATGGTTGCTGAAACAATTCGTCGTATTAACAACGAAGAATCTATTAGCGCAATGTTCGATTCTTATCTATAATATAGCGCTAAATTTAAAAGCCCTGCCTTTTGGTGGGGCTTTCTATCACTAGACTGGTCGAAGGTCTAGTCAATTAAACTTAAATAGGAATGTCTATCATGGCAAACTTCGTATTAAATGCAGTAGCACGTGAAGAAGCAGTACAAGGGAAAGGTTCGAGCCGCCGCCTTCGTCTTCAAAATAAAGTACCAGCAATCATCTACGGTGGTGCAGCTGAACCTGTAGCAGTTACTTTGGAACTTCGCGAACTTGTTAAAGCTTTAGAAAACAACGCATTCTTTGAAGAAGTTGTTGAAATCAACATCGACGGTAAAGCTGAAAGCGTTAAAATCCAAGCTTTACAACGTCACCCAGCTAAAAACACTCCTATGCACGCTGACTTCAAACGCGCATAAGTGTTAAATGGTGTAAATGAGTGAGTAAACTTTCACTGATTGTTGGTTTGGGTAACCCAGGTTCTGAGTATGCCCAAACCCGCCATAATGCAGGCTTCTGGTTTGTAGAACGCCTTGCAGAACAATATGGCATCCAACTTAAAGCTGATCCTAAATATAAAGGCATCAGTGGTCGTGGTAATATCGAAGGTCAAGACGTTCGTCTGCTGTTACCCACAACCTTTATGAACCTCTCTGGTCAAAGTGTTGTTCCCTTCGCTAAATTCTATCAAATTGCTCCTGAAGCAATGCTTATCGCACACGATGAACTCGATATGAACCCGGGTGTCATTCGCCTGAAAACGGGCGGTGGTCATGGTGGTCATAATGGTTTACGCGATATCGTCCCGCATATTGGTCCAAATTTCCATCGTTTACGTATTGGTATTGGTCATCCTGGTTCTAAAGAACGTGTCTCAGGCCATGTCTTAGGTAAAGCACCAAGTAGTGAACAAGGCTTAATGGATGATGCTATTGCACATGCCTTATCACGTACTAAATTGTTGGTAAGTGGTGAGATTCAGCAAGCCATGAACCAGATCAACGCTTACAAATAGAACTGACAATTCCACAAATTGTTGAACAATACTTATTGCCATCTGAATGATTTCAGAGCAAAATGCGCTTGCATTTGACTGCTCACCCAGCATTCAAGAGATTGTTCCACCATAAGATACGATCTTAGGTCTACCAAGGAGACGCTAGCCATGCTATCTCGTTTATTAAAAGCTAAAATCCACCGTTGCGTCGTTACACAAGCAGAATTACATTATGAAGGTTCTTGTGCAATTGACGGTATTCTTCTAGATTTAGCCGGTATCCGTGAATATGAAGAAATTCATATGTGGAACGTGACTAATGGTAAGCGTTTTACCACTTATGCCATTCGTGGTGAAGAAGGTTCTGGCATTATCTCTGTAAATGGCGGTGCTGCTCACCAAGCAGATATTGGCGACTTGTTGATTATCGCAACTTTTGGTGATTTCACAGAAGCTGAAGCAAATGCACATAAGCCACGCTTAGTCTATGCGAACCCAAACAACACGGTGAACCACACAGCGAACTGTATTCCGGTTCAAGTCGCTTAATTCAAGCATTTAAAGATTCTAAAAAGCCCGCAAAATTTGCGGGCTTTTTTATGGCTGAACTATGCATTATTGACTGCAAAAATTCAGTATTAGACGCATATCACTACATACAACTCAACAGCTCAACTTATCTCCCCTGCTCTCGGGCCCTTCCACCATGCTTGGTTTTGTTTACAATCAAAGGGCTGTAAATGCTCTCCGACCAAACCCACCAACAAAGGCTGACCATTTTCTTGTACCTTTAGCTCTGCATATTGCGCATCGCGATAGCACGACTCCAAGCCTTCAGCAAATAAAAAGCTGCTCGCAGCGGGATATAAACCCTCAAATCTATTGTCAGGATTTTTGAGCACCAGTTTTGTGGATGAGCTTGGATACTGCGCTAACAACTCTGGGTTGAAACTGGTTCGAATCACCCTACGCTGTGCATCAAGCTGCACATAACTCACAATACTTTTTTGATCTACAAAATAGTCACGGTGTACATTTTCTTCTTTGTTCGCTTTGGCAGCCTGCCCATTAGCAGATTGCTCTTCAGAAGGCTGACCACCAAAATAGAGCTGATAATTCAAGGCCATATAATCTCCTTGAATCAAAGAGCGAGGATCGACCGGTTGCAGCTTTACATAAATACTCTGACTGTTTGCCAGATGCCATTCATGCCGTGCAATCATCAGTACAAATAAAAGAATACTGAGTACAGCCAAACCAATAGGAAGCATTTTTTTATTGAGTATGTTCATCATGCTCCTTCCCCTTGTTTATGCTGTATCGCAGTTAACATTTTGGTGATGCCAAGCAGCAAAAGACCAGAGATCAAAATCGTTAAACTTTTCAGTAAAAAGCTCAACCCTAAATTGTAATACAGCATCCATAAGCTAAAAATGATCAACACGATGCAAAGGGCTTTAACCAAAGATTGCTGATAGACCTGCGCCCATGCCAATAAAACCAATAACAAGAAAATTTCAAAATAGCCCATCGCAATCAGCACAAGACCCAATAGCAGTAACAGCCATTTTTCGCGCCCCGTCTGTTTTTGCTGATTTGCGATGTAAAGGCCAAGCCAAACCACAGGCAGTAGATAAACGATAAACAGGTCAAGAACACCATGTTGGGTCTGTTCAAAATGTAGAACGTTATTTGACAAGGTCTGCAACACCACACCCGCCAATACGATGCATAACATCCACAACACAACACTTTTTCGATACATCGAGTGCAACCAAGCTGTTGCACTCCCGAGCAAGAAAATCAGTAGAATATAATTCAATCCAATCACAGCTAAGATGACATGTTCATCGCTCATAAAAAGATCGGCATCAAATAGTGTGGCCACTGCAAGGCCATATCCTGCAATGAGTTGAATAAAAACAATAAACCAATGCATTCGACTAAACAAACAGAGCAAGATAACGCCAATTTGTAATACTAAAATAAACCCAATGCTATCGGTCAAGCTCTCTGTATGTATGAAGACCGCAGATTGGCCACATACCCATAAGCAGTAAGCAAATTGGCGACTAAAGATACTTTTAGCTCGTCGAATCAACCACCAAGCCACAGCCACAAAAACTAAGCCCATGACGATTGAAAACGCCTTCCAATAGGTCAGCAATAAGCTCGATAAAATAATGCCTGCGAACCATGCCCCAATCGCTAAAGGAATAACCGCAAATTTAGTCTGTGGCAGAAATTTCATCAGTGCCCAACTGATCACCGCAAACCAAGCAAATATCAGCAAGGCAAAAACCAACAATCCTGCACTCGAGTCAGATAAAATATGTTCTGCCCATTGGAAAATCAAAATACTGAAACTCGCGGCGAGACCTGCAGCTTGTAAACTGGTTTCTAATGCACGATGTTGTCGATAAAAATAGATAATCAGATAAATTGGAAGCAACAAGGCAAAAATTAAATATTGCCATTGATACTGCTCTGCCCCATTTCCGCAGTATAAAAACATGCAATACATCGACATTAGTGTAATAAATGCAACAAATACAAAGCGCAGTGCAGCATAATATTTCAAACACAAGGTCACACAAATTGCCGTCAATACATTCATGCAGAGTAAATACCACCATGAATGATCAACGATTAAATAGCTTTGTTTAAAATATAAAAATAATGCCAATTGACTGATCAAACACAGTAACGCAAAGACTCCAATATTCGGTCGAGATAACCAAGGTAAAAGCAGCAAAGCCCAGACCAAAAATAACAGATAACTGTCTGCACCTGTTTGATAGACCTGCCCAATCACAGCCAAACTCAATCCAAGCAACAAACCGCTTAAAGTATCTAAACTTTGCTGAATCCAAACACGACTTGCAACATATACACTCGTCACAGCACTAAGTAGCAACAGCAACATTGGAATTGCCAATTGAATGAATTTTGGCAACATCAACCAGTTTGCCGCGATCAAATACACGAAACTGGCAGCTATCAGTGCAACACCGATTACTTGCAGATACCGAATAACCTGTACAGCTTGGAACAAATCTGTTGAAAACTCTTGATCTAACTGTGAACGATGCAGCTTTATATTCTGCTGCTGAGAATGCTGAGGAAGCGTCATTTTTTATCATTATGCAATCATGGTTGATTTATCGGCACGATAGCATGCTTTGGCACACTTTATAAAAATGCTTACAAATCCAATCTTATAACATTACTTATCTAAAATTTTGCAAAGGATTCTAAGCAATAATCCCCCATCAGCACTCAAACAGGTCTATACTCAAGACACATCGCTTCAGGGCGGGGTGAAATTCCCCACCGGTGGTAAATTTGCTGGGTTGAAAGCCCTGCAAAAAGCCCACGAGCCAATCGTTTAAACGCGATTCGCAGATCAGGTGCAATACCTGAGCCGACGGTATAGTCCGGATGAAAGAAGACGACGTCACATCTCTATATCATTGATCATTTTCAATATATATCGTAACGCCACTATTTCACATGTCCTGAAATGTTCAACCGTATCTAAAATTTACGCGAGCGTTTCAATGTCTAGTTTAATTCAACCCGAAATTTTCTTTTCTGCCCTTCCACCTGCAGAACAGCGCATGCTGCAAGCCTTAGAAGACATTCGTCAAGGCAAGCCTGTTTTAGTCATGGACGATTTTGACCGTGAAAATGAAGCCGACCTGATTGTTGCAGCAGAAACACTGACTGTAGAAACCATGGCACGTATGATTCGTGACGGTTCAGGGATTGTTTGTTTGTGTTTAACCGATGCTCAGGCTAATCATTTAGAACTTCCACCCATGGTATCTGATAACTCTAGCCATTTTAAAACTGCCTTTACCGTAACCATTGAAGCTGCGGAAGGTGTTACTACTGGCGTTTCAGCAAAAGACCGAACAACTACAGTCAAAGCCGCAATTAAAGATGGTGCTGTGGCTAGTGACTTAAACCGTCCGGGTCATGTTTTTCCTTTACGTGCGCGTGAAGGCGGCGTATTGACCCGTCGTGGACATACTGAAGGGACTATTGATTTGGCACGTCTGGCCGGTTTAAAACCCGCAGGTGTTTTGTGTGAATTAACCAACCCAGACGGCACAATGGCGAATGGCGTACAAGTTTTAGCGTATGCACAAACCCATCATTTGACTGTACTCACCATTGAAGAAATTGTGCAATATCGTTTACAGCACAATCTCTAGTGCGAATTAATTAAAGCTCTACACGTTCATAAAAAAGGCTGATTGAATCAGCCTTTTTTATTTTTTACTGCACATTTCAAGTTAAGAATTAAACCGTGAATATGCTATAGATGCCATAGATGGCAACCACCACTAAAATCAGCCCACACAGTGCCAACAATTTTTTATACCAGCGTGATTTCGACAATCGATGAAAAGACAAATACACCAAAGACAAGGTCGCGAAATCTAAAACGATCCAACTCAGGGTCAACACAATTAAACTCAGATTAAGATGAGGAGTAATTCCTACAAACTGCGGAAAAAATGACGCGAAGAAAATAATATCCTTAGGATTTGAAATCCCCACAATTAGTCCTTGCTTAAAACCCCCTTGTGCTGCTTTTAACTGCAGAGATTGTGTAGTGGGCTGTATAGTTACTTCTTTTAAAATATCAAATCCAATATAAGCAATATATAAACAACCCAGTATTTTGATGCCATCGAGCCAGTGCGCATTCACATTTAAAATGCCTTTTAAAATACACACCGACAGTACGATCAAAATCAGTGAAGCAAAATTCGTCCCGACAATGGTTTGAAATGCCTTTTTATAGCCGCCTTGTAAGCCTGCACTTGCGACCAACAGCATGACAGGTCCAGGCGTTGCAATCATTACGATGACGGCCACACAATATAAAAAGTACTCCGAATAATTCACGCTGAGATTCCTTCACTTATTTTTTAGATCACGATAAATTTCATACATAAAAAAAGAGGACTTAGTCCTCTTCATCCATGTTTTGCAATAAATGCAAGCGAATGGCATCCGCTCTTAAAAATGCCAAATCATAGCTGGCTGTGGCGAGTGCCAAAACACGACGCTCAAATTCATCCCACAACGGTCGTACCTGTTTGTAATGTATCCCGAGTCCACTGTCATCTGTGAAATGACGGTTTTTTTCGCAGAGCTTGAGTGCGTGATACAGTTTTCGGCCTTTGCTTGCATCTGGACGTAAGCGAACTCGCTTAGACAAAACAAAGCCTTCGACATGGACGATATCTGCTTGCGGCAACATCGGTATTAAAATTTGATCTAACTGCGCATCTAAACGACACCAAATGGCCGTGTGTTGCTCTGCTGTATAGGTATTCCATTTTATGACTTCATGGTTAAAGCGGCGGCAACCACGACAGACTGAATCACCAAATACCGTAGAACAACGCCCTGCACATGGGGTCAACGAGGCAATTCGACGATCAGTACTCAAAACCGGCTCCATTCAATCAATATTTATGGGATAAAAACAACTCGGCATGACTATACACGCTAAAACTGCTGAAATGAAGCCATGATCAAATGTGTGGCTAAAAGCCACCACATTACTCGCTTATTCATCCAAATCACGGTAGAATGTGCGCCTTAATTTTTATCCTGTTTATTCACTTGGAGTACTCCATGAACGCTACTGTAGAACAGCTTGCACCTGTAGAACAGCAAGCGACCTCTGGTTGGGTTGTTGCCGCACTTTATCAATTCAAAGAAGTTCAAGATCCTGCCGATCTTCAACAACGTCTTTTAGACTTGGTAAAAACCATCAACCTTTGCGGTACTCTAATTGTGGCAGGTGAAGGTATTAACGGTACGGTTGCCGGTGACCGTAAATCTGTAGATATCATCCATCAATTCCTTCTCAATGAAGGCTTCAATGCGATGGAATACAAAGAATCGCATAGCGCGGATAAACCATTCCGTAAAATGAAGATCAAACTGAAAAAAGAAATCGTGACGTTAGGTGTGGAAGTGAAACCACGTGATTTAGTCGGTCACTATCTTGATCCTAAAGAATGGAATGAACTAATTGCACGTGATGACGTAATCCTAATTGATACACGTAACGACTATGAATACAAAGCAGGTACATTTAAGGGTGCGATTGACCCGAAAACTGAGACTTTCCGTGAATTCCCTGAATACGTGAAAAAAGAGCTTGAGCAGCATAAAGATAAGAAAATTGCCATGTTCTGTACAGGCGGTATTCGCTGTGAAAAATCAACCTCACTTTTACTTCAAGAAGGCTTTAATGAGGTTTATCACCTTAAAGGCGGTATCTTAAAATATTTAGAAGAAACCCCTGTTGAAGAAAGCATGTGGGAAGGTGAATGTTTCGTATTTGACGGTCGTACTGCTGTCACTCACGGTATGGAAGAAGGCGAAAATATCAAATGTCACGCATGCGGTTGGCCACTGGCTCCTGCTGAAGTTGAACTTCCGAGCTACGAACACGGCGTATCATGCAAATACTGTATCGACAAAACTACTGAACAGCAAAAAGCAGGCTTCCGTATGCGTCAATCACAAATTGTGGCAGCAAAACGTAAGCGTCTCTAAGGAAAATTTGTTGTAACGATATATAAATAAAAGCCCTATTTTTAGGGTTTTTTTTACGCATTCTCAACAGTGACTTAATTTTTTTGACAAAATAACTATATCTGGTTATTTACGAGAATCAGTTCGCGCATTTATGCTTATTCTGATCAATTGATCCGAGAAAATCATTATAGATAATTGAAAAAGGAAAGCATTATGCCAAAATTAATCAACTCTCCAATTGCAACCTCAAGGCGCCTTGCTTTACCCGCTCCCCGTGTAAAAGAAAGTGTAGGAGAATTAAAACACCTGCTTAACCAACAGTCGCATATTTTGATAGTCAGTGTTGCTACATGCATTGGTGCAATTTTTGCCTTATTTATTGCTTATACATTGCACTTACAACCCACTATGCTCAACATTCTTGGACTTTGTGTGATTCCATTTGCTTTATCTCTGAGCTTACGCCAAGTCTATATTCACACACTATTAAATATGGAACATGATGATTAATTTATGCACCTTGCAACGCTACTTATTGCAACCTAGTCCTACGCTGTTCAGTATATAAAACGATTTTTAAAGCTGCTAAAGCTCCGACATCAAAATAAAATCCAAACTGAACAGCGTACGCTCAATACTATAAAAACTATGATCCAAGCCTTTCAATTATTCAGCCTTATATCATTCAGCATTGCTTAATGCCCTCACGCATTGATACATTTTCCTTCTCATTAAGCCTACATGCTACTTAATACAAGATGAACTCAATATTTGTTGTTTTTGCTTAGGTGGTTTCAGGAATATTTAAAACGGAACTTTACCCACTGCGCTTTTCAACATAGGATAAATACACCTTTTCTCTGCCTTAGCTACCATGACTTTAACTGAATGGATCATTTCAATCATGGAACAGTTGGGTTATCTCGGTATTGCCCTACTCATGTTTCTTGACAATGTCTTCCCCCCAATCCCCTCTGAAATCATTATGCCCTCGGCTGGCTATTCTGCCTCCCAAGGTCAACTACTCCTCATTGGTGTCATTATTTCAGGTTGTGTCGGTTCTTTACTGGCGGCTGCATTGCTATATTGGATTGGCTATAAATTTAAGCATGAATCCATCTTCCGCTTCGTCGATCGCTATGGAAAGTATTTATTTATCAAATCGGCAGATGTAAAAAAATCTCTAGCATGGTTTGAGCAATACGGTCACCGCATTGTATTTTTCGGCCGGATGATTCCAGCTGTGCGTTCTCTCATTAGTATTCCTGCGGGAATGAGCCGCATGCCATTTTGGAAGTTTATGTTTTATAGTGGTTTAGGTACGATTATTTGGACCACTTTTTTAGCTTGTATGGGTTTTTATTTAGGTGAAAATCAGCAGTTAATGCAGCAAATATTTAGTAAAGTTGGCCATGTGATTATTCTGATCACAGTCATCATTATTGCTTGGATTTTGTATCGCCGACATCAACGTCGACATCGTTAATTTTTTGTTTTTGGGGCTTAAATGAAACACTATCTCCTACACTTTGCTGCTGTTTATAGCATCGCCTTGGTGCTTTTGATTACCGTATTAATTTTTGGATTAAATCTTGGTGGTATTACATTAATTCCTACATTGGTGGCATGTGCATTAATCAGCGTTGGGCATTTTGTAAAGAAAGAACAACGTGTGCCTAGCAACCATGAAAAGATCCAACTGGTTTGGGGCTCCAGTGCCGTTGCAATCATCATTGGTAGCTTTTTTGTGCTGTTCTTGGTGCTAATGAATCCCAATGCCGAAAGCATTATGAAGTCTGTAGATCATGCAGGCATCGGGCTAACTGCTGTGGTTATGCTTTGTTTGGTCGCCATTCATGGCACAATATTTCATATTGCCTACGGTTGGTATGCAGACTACTGCGCTAAAAAATTATAAATTTTTTTAACTTATTCCGTTAGAATTTGAATCAATACCCTTCACTGAAACTTAAAATTCAGTGAAGAAACTTCGGGCAAGCTATACTCGCTCTTTATAAAACGAAAACATGAACATTAAATAATGAAAAAATACATCATCACATTTAGCATTGCTTATGCCCTCGCCCTGGTCGCTGTCGCAGCCATCGAGTCTTTCTTTGATTTACCCGGTGGTTCATCTATTACCTGTCTCATTGTGGGCGGTTTTGCTGCGGCATCTAGCTTTGTCAAAGACCATAAGCGAGTGCCAGATAAGGCTGAAAAGAAAACCCTGATTTGGAGCTGTATTTTGGCTTCGGTACTGATTAGTGTCGTCGCGACCGTCATTTGTCTCTTAATCTTCCCAGAAACCCAAGCCTTTATTCAAATGGTGCTAACGCAATTACCCGCTTGGGTCTGGCTGCTTGCTATCAGCTTTACGCTACTTATCCATTATCTCGTGTTGGCTTTATCTTTTGGATGGATGGCGAAAAGCTTCTTAAAAGCCCAACGCAGTTAAGCATTAAGATTGATTTTGAATTAAAAAAGTACGGCGCTAAAAAAAGCACCCCAAGGTGCTTTTTTTAAATTTCGTCGAAATTAATTTGGTGTGTGATACATCAAATATAATTCGTTCAAATTGGTTGGGATTTCTTCTGCAAGTTCATCCATCAACTGACCATTGCGACGGAAAGATTCCATTTGTGGATCTTCTTCATCAATGCCGCTGAACACCATGATTGGCAAAGTTAAATCAACCAATTGTTCTTCAAACTCGTCGGTGAACCATGCATCTTCGTTTAGGAACATGGCATCAACGAAGCCAACACTCCAGTCACCAAGACTTGATTCAACATCGGCTTCTTCAATTTCAAATGGAAATTCAATACCATCTTCATTGGCAAGATTCTGACGAATCGATTCGAGCCATGCTTTTACTTGTGCAATAATTTCAGCAGGTACTTTTTTCTGATTGTTATCAAAAAGTTCGTCTAGCCATTTATCAAAAGCTGGGCCTACTGCAATTGCACATAAAAAACCATGAGTCGCTGCAAAATCTAGACCATGCTCGTTGTCATCGCCGTCTAAATAGTCACTCAAAAGGTCTAAATCTAAAGCACTCATTTCAAATCCAGAGTTAGAAACTTAATGCGTAAGCATAGCATTTTCAAGCGCTATGCTAAATCGCTATTTAGTCTTCTTCGTCATCAAAATCATCGTCATCGTCGATGTCGTAATCAAAATCTTTAAGCTCACGTTCAAGACGGCGCTGAGCCAGAAGGTCATCAATAAGTCGGCGCTTTTCTAACGATTCTTTCGCGCTAGTTTTTGCACTGGCCTCATCGAAATTCACATCATCATCACCGTAGTTATCATCTAGTTCAAAATCTGTAGAAGACACCAAAACTACCTCATAATGAAAAAAATTGAAGGGGTCTAGCCGCTATTTATATGGGATATAAAATATTGTCAAGTTTTATTTGTTTTTTTAACAACTAAACTTTAAAAATAGGTCTTTTTTTCTTACCAAAACCTGTGGCATGATATAATCCACCCTGCGTCCTTCATTTTTATGACAGTCAAAGATGACTCGTAAAATAATCGATGCATGGGATGAACTTGAAAACAACAATTTCAGCCCCACCTAAATTACTGAATTTAAATTTTTAATATCTCATTGGACAGCTTGATGCTGTACCGTCCTAATGGGATAAGCCAGCTATTAACAAGATTTAATGAGACGATCGTGCTAAAATGCACGGTTTTTTACTGCCACAGATTCAACGAAGAGTAAGCAAAGATGAGCGATATGACTTCCCCTACTTCTCAAGTAGCGGCTCTGATTAGCCGAGGCAAAGAGCAAGGTTACCTAACTTTCGCCGAGGTTAACGATCATCTCCCGGACTCAATCACTGAAAGTGAACAGATTGAAGACATCATTCAGATGTTGAATGACGTGGGTATTCCGGTACATGATCGTGCACCAGAAACTGACGATACAATGTTTGAAGGTGGCAGCGAAGCGACTGACGAAGTTGCTGAAGAAGAAGCCGCTGCTGTACTTGCATCTGTTGAAAATGAACCCGGTCGTACCACTGACCCTGTGCGTATGTATATGCGCGAAATGGGTACAGTTGAGCTTTTGACACGTGAAGGCGAAATTAGCATTGCAAAACGCATCGAAGAAGGTATTCGTGACGTTTTACATTCTATTGCTTATTGGCCAAATGCAGTCGAAGTTGTATTGCAAGAATATAAAGATTATGAAGCGGGTGAACGCCGTTTAGCTGATATTCTTTCTGGTTATTTAGATCCAGAATCTGACGAAGCCATCCCTGAAGTGATCGACGAAGATGATTCTGAGATCGATGAAGATGAAGCGTCAACCAACAAGCCAACTAAAGATGTCAAACTTGATGATGACGATGAAGAAGAAGAGTCTGAAGGTGATGATGATTCTGAAGGCGAATCTGGTCCAGATCCTGAAATTGCTAAAGCACGTTTCACTGAGCTTGAACAAGCATGGTTAGTCACTAAAGCTGCAATTGAAAAACATGGGCGTAACAGTAAAGAAGCTGCTGCTGCACTTGAAGCACTTGCAACTGTGTTCATGATGTTCAAATTCACACCACGTTTATTCGACATCATCTCTGATTTGATTCGTAATACCCATGACCAAATCCGTACTTCTGAACGTGAAGTTATGCGCTATGCAGTACGTCGTGGTCGTATGGACCGTACTCAATTCCGTACGTCTTTCCCAGGTCAAGAATCTAACTTTGCTTGGTTAGATGAACAAATTGCTAAAGCACCTGCAGAAATGAAAGGCTATCTTGAAAAAGTCCGCCCTGACGTTCTGGCATTCCAACAAAAAATCGCTGACATCGAGAAAGAACTTGGTTTAGATGTTAAAGGCATCAAAGACATTTCTAAACGTATGTCGATTGGTGAAGCGAAAGCTCGCCGTGCGAAAAAGGAAATGGTTGAAGCCAACTTACGTTTGGTAATTTCGATTGCGAAAAAGTACACCAACCGTGGTTTGCAATTCCTCGACTTGATCCAAGAAGGTAACATTGGCTTGATGAAAGCGGTGGATAAATTCGAATATCGTCGTGGTTATAAGTTCTCTACTTATGCAACTTGGTGGATTCGTCAGGCGATTACACGTTCGATTGCCGACCAAGCACGTACGATTCGTATTCCAGTACACATGATCGAAACCATTAACAAGATCAACCGTGTATCTCGCCAACTTCTTCAAGAAATGGGTCGTGAACCAACACCTGAAGAATTAGGTGAACGTCTAGAAATGGACGAAGTGAAAGTTCGTAAAGTGCTTAAAATCGCGAAAGAACCAATTTCAATGGAAACACCAATTGGTGATGATGAAGATTCGCATCTTGGTGACTTCATTGAAGACGGCAACATCACCTCTCCGATTGATGCTGCAACGTCTGAAGGCTTAAAAGAAGCAACACGTGAAGTTCTTGAAAACTTGACTGAACGTGAAGCAAAAGTCTTGAAAATGCGTTTTGGTATCGATATGCCAACAGACCATACTCTAGAAGAAGTTGGTAAGCAGTTTGACGTAACACGTGAACGTATTCGTCAGATTGAAGCGAAAGCATTGCGTAAATTACGTCATCCTTCACGTTCAGAGCATTTGCGTTCATTCCTTGAGAATGACTAACCTATAACTAGGACAATGCAGGCTTGAATATGGGGTTTTCTGCCCCATATTATGAGCATGTAGCAAATGATTCCAAATACCTGCTCATTGCAGGTATTTTTAAATAATGAGGTGTCCCATGACTGATATGACTAATCGCGCTCCTTCACGTGAATTGCAAGAGCATCTTTGGGTCTTCCCTATGGACTACCCAATTAAATTGATTGGTAATGCAGGTGAAGAACTTCGCCTAGCAGTGAATGAAATTTTTGTTAAACATTTTCCTGATTTTGATGGCAGCAAAATGACGGTGACTCCATCTCGTACAGGTAAATATCATTCAATTACTGCTCAATTACGTTTCGAAGAGTTAGAACAAGTACATGCGGTCTATGCGGATTTAGCAGCTTGTAAACACATTCGTACCGCACTGTAATTCTGTTGATTTAAATAAAAAAGCACGCTTTAGGGCGTGTTTTTTATGTCTAAGTATAATAGTAATACCCTCAAGTAATTCAGTATTTAACCCCCCTTTTGTACGTCTAATTCATTATAATCCATACATGACTTTGATAGAAAAGGACACGAAATACGTGACTGAAACTGTTCAAAAACCCGAATTAATCATTCGTCAATATAACCACCTTACCCCTTATGCAGACCGCTTTTTAGAGATGAAAACTCTCACTGAACAGCGAGATGAAAACTCACCTGATGAGCTGTGGATATTGCAACATCCCGATGTATTAACTCAGGGGCAAGCTGGCAAACCTGAACATATTTTGGTGCAAAGTAACATCCCTGTGGTACAAACAGACCGTGGTGGACAAGTCACTTGGCATGGACCGGGTCAGTTGGTCGCTTATTTCATGTTTGACTTAAATCGCTTAGGTTGGAACGTGCGTACGCTGGTTTCCTATGCAGAAAACTTGATGATCGAACTGCTGAAAAAGTACGGCATCGACGCTTATGCCAAGCCTGATGCACCCGGTGTTTATGTTGCAGAACGCAAAATTGGTTCTCTCGGTTTTAAAATTCGTAAAGGCCGCAGTTATCACGGTTTGGCACTGAATATCGATTGTGATCTATTTGGTTTTCATACCATTAATCCATGTGGCTATGCTGGATTAGAAATGGTTCGTATACAAGATTTAGTACAGGATTACCCTAAATTTGAAAACTTATGCGTCGATATCATTGATACTTTGAAAAACAGTGGTTACTTTAAAGACGTAACAATCAAACAACTATAAAAGACTTTGCTTTCTCAAATAAAATAATTTAGAGTAAAAGCTCTAAATTAATAATTATAGATAAGGGATGTACACGTGATTGCAACTAAATCCGTTAAACCCGCGCTCCAGCAGGCCTATGTCAAACTCATGATGGATGTGATTGGCAGAGGTCTGGTCATGGCGAGCCAGGTCGATGAAGAAATTAAACAAGAAGTTGCTAAATTTCCAGTTAATTTTATTTTATCTATGAATGTTTTTCCTAATGGCGCTGCATTTGTCGCGCAAGTCACGGAAGACCATCAACTCAAACTCCTCACACCCGGCACTCAAAAGCCTGACTTAACCATTACGTTTAAGCATTTGAATCATGCCTTTTTGGTCTTCTCATTTCAAGAAAGTACCGCACAAGCCTTTGCCAATGACCGCATGATCGCCGATGGTGATTTGTCTTATGCCATCCGACTGGTGCGTTGTCTCAACAAAATGGAAGCGTTAATTTTACCTAAATTGGTGGCTGAATTGGCTGTCAAAGAATATCCAACACATTTAAGCCTAAAAGAAAAACTGAGCGGTGCTGCAAATATTTATTTAAAAGTAGCCCAGTCTTATTTAAAACGGAGCGCATAACACATGGCTAAACCATATTACGAATTTTTCTGTCCTGTAAAAGTGATTGCTGGCCATGCTGCTTTAGAACACATCCCATTCGAACTGTCTACTTTGGGTGCTAAACGTCCCATGATCATTACTGACAAAGGTGTTCGCAGTAATCAATTACTTGCACCGATTGAAGCGGCATTTGAAAGTACCGAGACGGTGATTGGCTATATTTTTGATGATGTTCCGCCAGACTCAAGTTTAGAAACCGTACGTAAAGCGGCTCAACTTTACCGCGACAACCAATGTGATGCCATTATTGCAGTCGGTGGCGGTTCAGTCATTGATACCTCTAAGGCAACCAATATCTTGGTGTCTGAAGGTGGCGATGACTTACTGAAATACTCAGGTGCGCACAACTTACCAAAACCGTTAAAACCATTTTTTGTGATTCCAACAACCTCGGGTACAGGTTCAGAAGTGACTATGGTCGCTGTGGTTTCTGACCCTGAAAAGAATGTAAAAATGGCCTTTGCATCGAATTATTTGATGCCACATGCGGCAATTCTTGACCCACGTATGACGCAAACTTTGCCACCCCATCTTACGGCGATGACAGCGATGGATGCGATGACGCATGCCATTGAAGCCTATACGTGCATGGCGGCGAACCCGATTTCAGATGCCTATGCAACTGCCGCAATCAAGAAAATTAGCAATAGCTTATTTGGTGTATTAGATAATACCAGCGATGCACATGGTCGCTTAGAACTTGCACAAGCTTCTACGATGGCAGGAATTGCATTTTCGAATTCGATGGTTGGATTAGTGCATTCATTAGGTCATGCACTGGGTGCAGTCGCTCACCTGCCCCACGGCTTATGCATGAACTTATTCCTGCCGTATGTGTTGGAATACAACAAAGAAGTAAATGGCGATAAGATTGCTGAATTGCTATTACCACTGGCTGGCCCTGATATTTATGCACAAACGCCGGCCAACCTCCGCGCTGAAAAAGCCATTTCAACACTTTTAGCCATGCGTGACCGCTTGTTTAGTTTGACCAAATTACCTCGTACTTTGAGTGAAACTGGCAAGGTGACAGAAGCTCAATTAGATGAAGTGGCAGAGAAAGCACTGAATGATGGATCGATTATTTATAATCCTAAAGAAGCCAGCTTAGAAGACCTCAAAACTATTCTAAAAAAAGCTTGGTAATTGCTGAAAAATAAGCGAATATAGCGAAAAATTAAGCCTGATGTTTTTTTAAACATCGGGCTTTTCACTTGCAGAACACAATATCAGTTATTTTTTAATCAAACTGGCATAATTTCTGCTAAAAATAATTTCAAAGTTACTGACAAAATGTACCAATTTGGAGTAGATTGGCGCACTTTTGTTTTAAAACGTAGGGGGGATCGTTCGTCTCAAACGATCCTTAGAATATGACTGATCCTTGATCAACGATAAGAGGATAACGCCGTTGACAAATATCTCTGGGACTCAATCGGCAGCTAAACTGCAAAAAACGCTTGGACTCTGGCACATTATTATTATTGGTTTGGCTTATATTCAGCCGATGACCTTGTTCGATACCTTCGGTCTAGTTTCTGAAGAAAGTCATCGACACGTGCCGACATCTTACATTATTGCCCTGATTGCAATTTTGTTTACCTCTATCAGTTATGGACATATGATCCGTCGCTATCCATCATCGGGTTCGGCGTATACCTATGCTCAAAAATCCATTCACCCGAACGTTGGTTTCATGGTGGGCTGGTCATCATGGCTAGATTACCTGCTGTCTCCAATGGTGAATATTATTCTTGCAGTGATTTACCTTGAAGCACTATTTCCAACAGTAAACCACTGGGTATGGGTCATTGTGCTAACGGCATTCATGACTGGAATTAACTTACGCGGCGCGCGTTTTGTTGCTAACTTTAACAGCCTGATTGTACTTGTGCAGTTATTAGTAATTGGTATTTTCACGTGGATGGTCTACAGCAAGCTTCAAATGGGCTTCAATGCTGATGGCCCGATTTCTGCGGCAGAACGCTACCAATTATGGAGCCTTGAGCCATTCTGGAATGAGCTGACGTCTGTGGGTGCGCTGATTACAGGTGCAACATTACTGTGCTTCTCGTTCACTGGTTTTGACTCATTAAGTTCATTGGCAGAAGAAACAAAAGATACTGAGAAAACACTGCCGAAAGCGATTTTCTTAACTGCTTTAATCGCAGGGATTATCTTCATTATTAGTACCTACTTCATGCAGCTGTTCTTCCCTGCTGAGCCGGGTAACTATTTCAAGAATATTGCTGAAACACAGCCAGAGATACTCTTGCTCGTCGGCGGCTCACTGTTCCAATCCTATGTTTTAACTTTTGCGATTGTGACAGTAATGGCATCAGGTATTTCTGCACATGCCGGTGTATCACGTCTGATGTACGTAATGGGGCGTGATGGCGTCATTAACAAGAAGATCTTTGGTCATATTAGTCCGAAAAACTTCACACCATCGTACAACATCATGATTGTAGGTGCGGTTGCATTAACTGCGGGCTTTATGGATCTTGATATTGTCATTTCGATGATTAGTTTTGGTGCATTGACAGCCTTTACTTTCGTGAACTTATCTGTGATTTCACGTTATGCACTTCGTGATGGCCGCACAAAAACAGCCAAAGATATTTTTAGCTTTGTCGTTATTCCAATGCTTGGCTTTATCAGTATCTTTGCGATGTGGTTAGAAATTGAAGAAACTGCTTTGAAATATGGTTTATGGTGGGCAATGTTCGGTATTTTATACCTTGGTTATAAAACTAAAGGTTTTAAACACCCAGCACCACAACATAACGAATTTGATGATAAATTCTAATCAAGTTTATCTCTAAACAAAAAAGGCGCTTAAAGCGCCTTTTTTGTTTTAAATATACCAATTAAGGTTGTATGAATTTTCTAGATTGCTGAAATTGAATTGAAATTTCTTCACACTTGTCTGGTGTATTGCCTTTTAATTCAACCGATGCTCCATCACCGTGTGACCATATACCATCTTCAACAGTCTCTAAATTTACAGCTGCTTCAAATATATGCTGTTGTTGTGGATAGAGTTTGATATCTATAGGTGTATCACATACTTGTTTTGGAAAATATGGTCTAACCTGCTCGAATAATTGCATGGTTAATGGCATATCACATTGCAAATGAATGGTGACTGGTACGCTATTGGTATTTTTTAAGATCAATTGAACATTTTGCGAATTAAGATCCGCTTGGGCAGCAGGTATTTCTACATACGTTTTTGTGTCAATCGACTGACGATCAAATGGATTGAGGAAGGCTAATTTACGTTCCACGCCATAACAAGAATCCTGCACGGAAGCTGAAAACTCTAAATATCGTGTCCCCAAGATAATTGTTCCGCGGCCATCCCCTGCATGACCGATATCAATGATTGGATCACCTGTGCCTTCGATCGTTACCCCACCGCTCGAAAAAAAATCAATTTCACAGCCTGACAATATGGACATCAGGCTGCAAAGTGTCAGTATTTTAAAATTTAATTTTCGCATCATGTTGATAAACTCCAAAGCGAAATGCACGATTTGCTTCAGGATTCCCGTCATCCATTGCGCAACGCTCCGCGGCAAGTTTTAAAAGTTGTAGTGAGTATTTCTGCCAAAGCTCTAAGCTCATTTCATGTAATTTATTAATCGATTCTTCTGTTAATTCGTCAGCACAAATGGCTTGTTCTAAGTAAGGTATTTCATCAGGATTCAATAAATTATGCAAACCCGCTTCTAAATGCGCTTGAACATTTCGTGTTAAAATTTTACGTGCTTCTAACTGCGAAGGATCTGGAATAAAACGACGTTGTTGTAAATACACCTGTCCATCTTTTTCAGTGGCAATTTCCAAACGAACAAGCTCATTGAGTACCGAACGTGGATGGCGCTCGGTGGAGATACGTTTCACTAACATTTCAAAACTATTTTCCGACTCACTACTAAAGGGCAATGAATCCCCCCAGCCTTCTGCAAGCCACAAACCAATCACACGTGATGGCACACTAATTGGCTCCGAAACAGTTGCTTCAGTCAGATCCTTACCCTCAGAAATCACTTCTTTATAAGCAGTCACGTCTTTACGGTGCAGGCCAGAAAGTAAACTGATCGCGGAAATCGTCGGTTTTTGATCGATACGCTCTAACTCTTGTACAGCTTGTTGGAAAAAAACCGGTTTCAATGCAGCAGTAAACTCGGTATATCCCACACCTGAGCGAATCAGCCATTGGCTCAGCTCATTCATCAGCACCAATACTTGCTGTAAATTTTGATCTGCCTCATTAGTGAGAAGTTTGCTCATTGAATTGCCATGAAAATTAGACTGCATAAGTGAAATTTTCGCATTGTTTAATCTACTTCACAATTTTTATCTGATGAGATCTTGAGGATATTCAGTAAAAAAATGATTATTTACATTAAAATGCGTAAAAGAAACACTGATCGAGATATCTAAACTTTCAACACTATGCCACCAACCAATTGGGATAAATAAGGTTTCCCCTGGTTGCAAAATGCACTCGAACGGTGTCACATTTTCTAACAGTGGATAGGCTACTAGATCAGCCTTTGCGACGTCTGAAACCTGACTGAATACCCAATGATCGTTATACATATACGGCATTTGCCATGCAGGAATCAAAGTCACTTTTTTACGTCCATAGATTTGTGCCAACATATTATTGGTTAAGTCATAATGCAGTGGTGTAAATGTGCCTGCAGGGCCAAACCATAAAAAATGTCGATCTTTGATCTCTTTTTGACAATAACCTTTGGCGAAGTCACCTAGATCCTCACTTATCTTTTGCATGAACTGCTTATTTTGAGCGGCGTTATTCGCAGTTAAATAAATGTCATTGCTACGCTTAGTGGCTTTGATTTGTGCGACAAAATCTTGCATCAAAATAATGCGTTTCAACTGTACCGATTTTTTTTCAAAATCTTGATACTGCTCACGATGCATCTGGACTTCAACCAACTCATTTTCAAAATGCTGTGCAAAATATTTAGGACTCCATTTATGCAATGCAGGCCAATGTTGTATCCCACCTTTTAAAATGACCGGCCGCATCTGGCTATAATACTGCTCTAGAAATGTTGCAAAATCAGGTGTTTCTATGCAATCGATTGTGGATGGACTGTGGTCGTTCAATTGATTCAATTGACCCATCACCTGTAATAACCAGCGCTGTTTATTCTGCTGTTGCTGTAGTTGCTTCAGTTTTTTAAAAATTACGTTATTGTTTACATGCTTTAAAAACTGAATGATCAAATGATTTGAAATATTTTTTTGCTTAATTTTTTCTAAAATTTCAACTGTCTCTAAGCCCTCAAGACTGTAGTCCAAAAGTTCATTTTGCAGCTGTTCTGAAAGTTGTTCATCTTCAGAAAATAAGTATTGATCCACCCTTGGGCTTAATCCATGTGATTGTAAAATTAGACTTATTTTCTGTACATCGCAACCATTTTCAATATTTTCATTCAACCAATTTTGCCATTCCGTCGGTAAGGACTGATACCAATTTTTACTTTGCTTTAGATGTTCACTCTGGCTTTCTACATTCATTTTCACCACTCCACCCTCTTTACAAGTGAAGTATAAATGATCTATTTTTAAAATGCTAAATTTTCGCATTTTATAATTATTTAAACACCGCGAATGTTATGAATCCGTCAAATATCACGCGGAATGACATAACAAAGTAAAGGAGAAAGTTCATGAAAATTCGTCATTTAGTCATCGTTAGCAGTCTGTCTTTAGCTTCAATACCGGTATATGCAGGTTTTGCCGATACCATGCGTGATTTAAGAAATACGCTGAATCAATTTAATGAAACATCCAAAGAAGTATCGAATACCGCAAAAGAATGGACAGGCAGTCAGGCCACGACTAATTCAAATTATGCTGCAAATGGTTTCAGTATGGGACAGCAACTTAGACCTAAAATTAATAATCTACCGCTTTATAAAACTGCCGATAAATCGAGCCAAGTCATTAATAAACTGTCAAAAAATGCAGATATTATTTTTGCGGGAAACATGACTAAAACAGGTTTGATAGAAGTCACTACAGAACATGGCAATGGCTGGATTGAATCACACCTTGTTCAATAAATCTTGATTTTAAATGTTTATACAACCGCATCAGCCGTACATAACAACTTCACTCTATTGAGCACTAGTCATGAATAATAATCACAAAATCAGCATTATCGCTGCTGTATTTACGACATTGGTGGGCTGTGGTGGATCAAGCTCCAATGATGATGGCGCGACACCTACACCTACACCTACACCTACACCTACACCTACACCTACACCTACACCTACACCTACACCTACACCTACACCTACACCTACGCCAACGCCAACGCCAACGCCAACGCCAACGCCAACGCCAACGCCAACGCCAACAACTGTAGCGGATAAATTCACAGGTGAATGGATTCAAGGGAATTCTGCCCTCGGTAACAGTAATTGCGATTTACCACAAATTTCAATTCATAAAACCAGTGAAAATTCAGTCAGTGCACTGAACGAAGAACTAAAATATGCGGTACACAATAGTTCAAGTAAAACTTGCAGCGGTGAATTTATTTCCAAACGCTATCAATTACTTCATGACATGGTCATGAGTGAAATACAGCCTGCTGCAACTCTAAATAACTTTGAATATCATGCCATTAAGTTTCAACCAGTCAGAGGTGGCGCGACGAGCAACCGCGTTTTAACTTTTTTAAATAATCATTCTTTCTGTGTAATTAACGCGACGATTTCAAATCCAAGCTATATCATCATGCAACGAGGTCTAATTACCGCCCCACTCAAGGACAGCCGCTGCTATACAAAAAATTCCAATGAATTCTTCACCAATTTAAAACCGAAAACCAAAATCACAACTGCAGATTTTAAGTCTGAGAATTTTATTAATACCACCGACACAGTAAACTTCTTGGCTCAGCTCAATACAATGGGACAAAGCGGTTATAAGTTAATTGGCTATGATACTAAAACTTTGGACAATGGTAATGTTAATAGCTACATGAAACTTGCCAATGAAAATACGCGTTTCAATCATATTGTTGCAGACCGTGCAGCACCCTCTACCGCTGACATATATTTTACATGGCGTAATCAGTTAAATGAAAAAGGCAAATCAGGTTATCAATACTTGCATAGCGTCAGACCGACCAATGCCCTGAATTTCAAAGATTATTTCATTAAAAAGGAAAACGATACCGCGACATATACCTACGACAGCGGCTATGTTTCCCCGCTCGTAGACCCAGTGCAATTGGAAACTATGCTCAATACACTGGGTGCCCAAGGCTGCCGTATTATTCAGTTCAAAAGCTATTTCACAGGTTTACGACCTGAAGTTCTGAACGGCAAACAAAATAGTCCTAAAGTTGCAACCTGTATAAATAGCAGCGCACACCATGGCACTTACAGCTATCGCTATAAAACTTACCCAACCGGCAGCAATAGTGTAGAGCGCAGCATAAAATTACAGGAGATGATCGATGAGCAAGCAAAAGACGGTTACCGCTTAGTCAGCCGTGCTTTAGATATGAGTTCAACCACCAAAAACGGCATGCTGTTTATGAAAGACAGTGAAAACACTAATGTCGGTGAGTTTAAAGTCTTTAGTGAAACTGTCTTTGCAACGTCGACATTTAACGACGTCTTACTGAAACGTCTTCAGCAGCAAGGTCAATTGGGTTGGTTATACACCAGCGGTCAACTGCTGTTTGCAAATAATCCAAAACATCTACAAACAGAACTGAGTGACTTTAATTTAATTGATTAATTCATGAGGTATCTCGAGCTTTTCCATGTCCTTTATTTTTTACATCAAGGACATGGATCATTCACATAAATCAAAGCAGTGATAAAAATCACTTATTTTAAGCGGCAATTAAAACCCATCTTGGTATCAACGATATTATTTTCATAACCTAAGCTTTGAATAAATTGGTTGCGGTCTGATATTTGTTTTTGATCCGCTTGACTCAATCTTGCTTTATTTTTTTGTGCCAACCCATAGGTTTCATTCACTAAACCCTGATAGATCCCGCATACTTCCTGACGCTTTGCTTTTTTCAATTGACGACCACCATACCATGAACGTTCAAAATCGTCGGCTTTTAGTGTTTTCCCCCATTCCTCAATACGCTGATTTTGTCTTTGCTGCATTTCCAGCATGCCCTGCTGGATTTCAGCCTTAGTAAAAGGCTTAATCACCTCAGCCTTCGGTACAACTGGAACATTTTCTGTAGTTGCAGTAACGGTGACTGGTATCTGTTCCGTTGTGGTTGATACGGTTGGATTAGCCCAACTCATTGATGAAATGAATCCGGTCGCAAACACGACACCAAAAGCTTTTAAATTTATAGATTTCAAGTTTTAAGTACCCGTTTTATTTCTTCACAGTGTTCTTATACACATTTTTATATTGATGCTGAAGTTTTTAAGCCCTTATTTTACAAAACTTCATTGCTGTAAACGGTTCACTGTGATCACTCCTAATAAAAAACCGCTCGATAGAGCGGCTTTTTGAACAGATCACACTTAGACCAATTCTTTAAAGTCTTGCTGACGCCAAGCTTCATATAAAATCACAGCAGTAGCATTAGACAAGTTTAAACTGCGTGAATTTGGTGCCATCGGCAGGCGAATCCAATGTTCTTTCGGGAATATCATACGGACATCTTCCGGCAAACCACGTGTTTCTGGCCCCATCAACAGCGCCACAGGACGGTTTAAATCAGAGGTATGCGGTGTTTCAAAACCTTTGGTGGTTAATGGATAAATGGCATCCATCTCAATACCTTGTGCTTTTAAGCCAGCAAGGCATTCTTCAAAGTTTTCCCACACTTTCATGTGTGCCCATTCATGATAATCCAAACCAGCGCGGCGAAGTTTTTTATCATCTAGCTCAAAACCTAATGGTTTGACCAAATGCAACTGCGCTCCAGTATTGGCACATAAACGAATGATATTCCCTGTATTTGCAGGAATTTCTGGCTCGTATAAAACAACATGGATCACAGTTTTTTCTCTACTCTTTAGTTAAATAATGGCTTAAAGCTCAGGCTATAGTTTCTATAGCTGTAGCATAAGTTTAGATGGTACAACAAGCGCTTGCTTATCTACATTGCTAAGCTTTCGCCTTGCAATTGGACAATACATAACTTGCTTATCCTCTTTGCTCAGGCATAGCCTTCGCCTTGCACGTGGACAATTCAGCAGCCTGCTTATCCTCTTTGCTCAGGCATAGTCTTCGCCTTGCGCTCGGGCAACGCGTTGCGTTGCTTATCCTCGCTCATGCCATTGAAGTTGTTCACGCAGACTCACCACATCACCAATAATGGTCAATGTAGGCGCCTGAATTTGGTATTCACTGACTTTAGATGCAATATCTGCCAATGTCCCGACCACGACTTTTTGTTCAGGTGTCGTCCCTTTAGAAACCAATGCGACAGGCATGTCTGGACGCTGCCCATGCGCAATGAGTTTCTCACAAATTTTTTCTAGACCGACCAAGCCCATATACAGCACGAGCGTTTGATTTTGATAAACCAACTCATTCCAAGGTAGCTCAGGTGAGCCTTCTTTGAGATGCCCTGTCAAGAAGCGTACACTTTGCGCATAATCTCGATGCGTTAAAGGAATCCCTGCATAAGCCGAACATCCAGAGGCAGCAGTAATTCCCGGAACGACTTGGAAGGCAACGCCTGCCGCAAAGAGTTCCTGAATTTCTTCACCGCCGCGGCCAAAGATGAACGGATCTCCACCTTTTAAGCGGCAGACGCGTTTGCCTTCACTTGCGTATTTTACCAGTAAGGCATTAATGCCTTCTTGCGGAACAGCATGATTGGATCGTGCTTTACCTACATAGATTTTTTCAGCGTCACGGCGGCAGAGGTCCATAATCGGCTGAGAAACCAAACGGTCATAGATCACCACATCCGCTTGCTGCATTAAACGCAGGGCTTTTAAGGTCAGCAGTTCAGGATCACCCGGCCCTGCACCTACCAAATACACCTCACCTTTCGGCTGTTTCCATTCCAATAAGGCTTGTTCAATCAAACGATTGGCTTCAGTCAAATTGTCATTAAATACCTGCTCTTTGAGCAGGCTTGCATACAAGTCTTCCCAAAAAATACGGCGTTCATCTGGATTGACGATTTTGGCTTTAACGGCTGCGCGCCATTGGCCTGAGAACTCAGCCAGTTTGCCCATGCCATGCGGAATCGAGCTTTCTAACTGGGTGCGTATTTGGCGCGAGAGTACTGGCGATGTGCCATTAGATGCAACGGAGATGACCAGTGGAGAACGGTCAATGATCGCAGGAACCATAAAACGGCAATGCGGCGGATCATCGACACTATTAACCAAGACATTTTCAGCTTCGCAGGCTTCAAAAACCGCCTGATTGACCGCTTTGTCATTGGTTGCTGCAATCACTAAACGAAACTGACGCAGCGCAATGGCATTTTCTCGATAAACCGATTCGTGATAAATCGAGTTGAGATATTGACCTTGGGTTTTATTAACCAAGGTCAATAAATCATCTTCAATTTCGGGTGAGCAAACTGTCAGCTGAGCGCCCGCTTTTGCAAGCAGCACAGCCTTTCTATATGCAATTCGACCACCACCAACAATCAGACAAGGTTGCTGCTGCAACTTCAAAGAGATTGGAAAGATATCCACACACGACCTCAATAGTTTAAATCTGATTGTCTTAAGCAATTTTTGTGCACAAATGTATGCACTTTATCGACTATTAATCGATAAATTCAGCACCGCCCATATATGGACGAAGTACTGCTGGAATTTCAATTGAACCGTCTGCACGTTGATAGTTTTCCATCACGGCAAGTAAAGTACGGCCAACTGCCAAACCTGAACCATTTAACGTGTGTACAAACTCAGTTTTCTTTTGGTCAGCACGGTAACGCGCTTTCATACGGCGTGCTTGGAAGTCACCCATGCATGAGCAAGATGAAATTTCACGGTAGGTATTTTGACTTGGCACCCAAACTTCTAAATCATAAGTTTTGATTGCACCAAAGCCCATGTCTCCGCCACACAGAACGACTTTACGGTATGGTAAGCCTAATGCTTGAAGAATACCTTCGGCATGACCCGTTAATTCTTCCAAAGCATCCATCGAAGTTTCAGGTTTTACAATCTGAACCATTTCTACTTTGTCAAATTGGTGTTGACGGATCAAACCACGTGTATCACGGCCATACGAACCCGCCTCACTACGGAAACATGGCGTATGCGCTGCATATTTTAATGGCAAACGTTCTGGATCAATGATTTCATCACGCACGAAGTTGGTTACAGGCACTTCTGCAGTCGGGATCAGGTAGTATTCTTTTTCGCCTTGAAGTTTGAATAAATCCTCTTCAAATTTAGGCAATTGGCCTGTACCACGTAAAGAATCTGCATTAACCAAATACGGTACATAAGCTTCGGTATAGCCATTTTCCAAAGTATGTTTATTTAACATAAATTGAGTAATTGCACGTTGTAAACGCGCCAATGGGCCTTTGAGTACGCTAAAACGAGTACCAGTCAATTTGGTTGCGGTTTCAAATTCTAAACCGCCCATCATTTCACCCAAGTCAGTATGGTCTTTGATCTCAAAATCAAACTGACGTGGTGTACCCCATTTTAAAACTTCAACATTGTCATTTTCATCTTTACCTTCTGGCACAGACTCATGAGGTAAATTTGGAATCGATAAAGATTTGGCTTCGAGTTCAGCCTGAAGGTCAGAAAGTGCGAGTTCTGCCGCTTTAATTTCATCACCAATGGCAGACATACGTGCCATGATTTCAGATGCATCACCGCCAGCTTTTTTAATTTGACCAACTTGTTTTGCACCAGCATTACGTTCAGCTTGTAACGACTCAGTTTTAGACTGAATTTCCTTACGGCGAGCTTCAAGGTCTGCCCACTCTGCTACGTTGAGTTGAACACCACGTTTTGCTAAGGCTAAGTTTACAGCCTCAATATTATTTCTGAGTAATTTCGGGTCGATCATAGCCAATCTTAAGTAAAGAAAAAAACTGGCTATAGTGTAAGCTCTTAACACTCAAAAATACAGTGACCGAGCTTACAGCTGCCCCTTATTAGACCAATAATCTTGCTGCAAATTGTCTTATTTGGTTTCGTAATTTGGCAAACTTGGTAAATATTCAGGTTTAAATAGCCCTTTAGCCATAAAATATGGAAGTTTTAGCTCAGGCATGCCCTCTGCGTAGCTCGCCAATTCATACAGCGGATAAGCAAATACGATCCCGTTCGCGCCATAATAAAAATTATCGCTTAACTGTAGTTTTGAACGTTCAATATCGTGACTATCTAACCACATATAGTTGGCATCAAATAATGCGCTAATCACTTTCGCATCTGCACCTTTGACTAAGACATCTTGTAAAGCCAAACGTTTTTTGGCTTTTAAATCAAAATTGACATATTCAACATGCGACATGCCATGAGCCGCATGCGCTGCGTAGGTATAGCTTTCGATTGCAAAAGTTGCGATATGTCCCCACTGACTAATATATCGAACAGAAGTGGTACTTTGACTTAGGCCTGCATCCGTCTTGTCTGATAAATCGATTTTTTGATTCGGCTCAGTTGAAAATGCAATCGGGTCTGCTTTTTTAATCCGATCAGTAAAATATTGATTAATCCAATCAACATTGGTTTCAACTGTTTGAATCCTATATTGGGTACAACCTTCCGCATCGCAAGCTTGAGCTTTTGGTAATTGCATCTCAACAGATTTAGATTGAATAAGTGGAATCGCATCAGCGACGACCGCTGGCTTCTGTTCCGTCGTTGCACCTTCAACAGGTTCATTTCGAGGATGGCAGGCCGTTAATGACCCGACTAAAACCACAGCTGAAACAGCCCAAGCTATATTATTCATATGATTTTTTTTCATCCCAAAATTCCCTATAGCAACAATCAAAACCACAAGTTACTTCATTTAAGCAAACTGTGAATATCAGCATACTACTAAATTTCACTTAAATTCAGCTTGCGTCCTTTACATTTCTTCATAAAAAAAGCAGACCGATGTCTGCTTTTTTTCGTTCATGAGAATTATTGATCAATAATGTCCGTACCTTTTGGAGGTACAAAGTTAAAAGTTGATGCTGGAATAGACGCATTGACCTTCACATTATTGAAACGTACATGGGTTGTTTGACCTAATGAGTCTTGGAGAATCATTAAGGTCGGCGCATTTTTCGCACCAAAACTAATGGTTAAGCTTTGAAACACGCCATCATCACTTTTTGGATATAAGGTGTAATAGGTTTTGGTCTTATTCGGCTGTGTAATACGATAAGACTTCATGATTTGAGCTGTATTACCTGACAATAATAATGCAGGCGTATTCGCAACTTGGTCATCTAAGCTTTGGCGTACCGCTTGTTGTAGGTCTGGGTCATAGATCCAAACCGTTTTACCTGTAGTCGCAATGGTTTGCTTAGATGGGCTGGTTGTTTCCCAATAGAATTTACCCGGACGCTGAACTTTCATGACCCCAGTAAAAGTCTGGTTCATATGCTGAGCACTTAAACCTTTCTTTTGAGTTGCTTTCGGGTTGGTCACTTTTGTAGTTTGCTGAAAGTTAGCAGTAAAACTTTTAATACCCGATAATTGTTTCACCAAATTGGCAGTTGCCTGCTGCTCCGACGCTGCAACTGGTGCCGCGAATACTGTCGTACTCATAACCGGTGCCAGTGTCGCTGCACCTAATGCCATAGCACAGATGGTTTTACGAAGCATTTTCATAGATTCACCTTTTATATTTGCATCAACGCAATTTGTTAGATGGCTCCATCTTAAACCACTTTCATTGACTAAATTTAGAGAAAATAAGAAGTTTTGTATGGTTATTAATGCAAATTGCTGTTTTTTATTCATCATGATGGAGAAATATAAAGTAAAAAGGCACTTGATTTGACTCAAATGCCTTTCAAATAATTAAACTATGATTTAGCAATTTTAACATTCCAATATTGAGTTATTTCCATTGCCAACCGATCGATGCACCAGCGCCAAAGTCACCTTCAGAGTTTCCTGTTGCAGCCAATTTATAAACATATTTATTGCTCTCAGTTACTCCACTAAAACCTACTGCATAGCCTTGTGAACCTTCCCAAGTCCCCATACCTACGCTAAACATGTTGTATCCAGCATCTGTGGGTTGTGGTAAGGAGGCGATTGCAATACTTGAAGCAACAGCACCATAAACATTATCTTTAAATTTATTGAAATTATGGTTCAATTCATTCACACGTTGGTTGGTATAGCTATTGGCTTGATTGAGTACATTTGCCCCATGCTGATCTGTATATGCTTTTGAACTATTTAGCACTTCTAGATCTGCTTGACGCATTTGTTTCACATTCACTGCATCGGTGTCTGCCGTACCAGCTGCCACATGAATAATTTGCCGCTCTGCACCAGCCGAGCCAACGGAAACCGTATTATTGCGGTTAGAGCTTGAACCATTGCCAAGTACAACAGCATTATTTGCCGATGTGTTGATATTGTTACCAACCACATAGGTATTATTACCTGTGACTGTATTATTTGAACCTACTGCACCAGAGCCATCACCATTGACTGTATTGTTTACACCGAGGGCAATAGACTGATTACCATCAGCCTTATTACCTGCACCGACTGCAATCGCATCTTGTCCATTCGCAGTTGGTTTAGGTGCTGTATTGGCAACGTTTGATTGGATTTTAATGTACGGATCTGTTCCTTTTAAGCTCAATAACCAGTCCACTTCAGTACCGACAAATCCATTTTTTATCGCAAGTTCATACGCACTGAAACCATTTTCACCTGTTAGCCCTTGTGCGCCAACTGCACCACGTAGACTTTCTAACCATTGGTCTTCATTGCCTTCATAACCATTGCTCACCGCAACTTGATAAGCACTTGCACCATCTAGACCATTGCTGCCATTCAGACCGTTCAAACCATCCTTACCATCGATGCCGTCTTGGCCATTGAGTCCATCTTTACCAGTTGCACCTGTATCACCCTTAGCTCCGGTTGCACCTGTAGCTCCCGTTGCACCAGTATCGCCTTTGTCACCCTTCGCTCCGGTTGCACCTGTAGCACCTGTTGCTCCAGTATCACCTTTATCACCTTTATCACCTTTATCACCTTTAGCTCCGGTCGCACCTGTAGCGCCTGTTGCTCCAGTATCGCCTTTGTCACCTTTAGCTCCGGTTGCACCTGTAGCGCCTGTTGCGCCAGTTGCGCCAGTTGCGCCAGTATCACCTTTATCACCTTTAGCGCCAGGTAAACCTTGTTGCCCACCATGAGGTTTTCCTCCTCCCTCATGCCCATAACCATTGCCGTTCCCATGACTTGTGTGTCCTTTTCCGCCCGAATGTTGATGTGAATCATTACAACCACTCGAACAGGTTAAACCACCTGAGGTATGCTCTCCTGAACCACCAGCCCATGCAATTGAACCTAGAGAAAGTAAAATACTCACAGCAAGTAATTTTGGTATAGCTTTAATAGCGATTGAAGTTGTTTCACCAAGTCCTAGCGTCTTTTCAAATGCAATTTGTCGGCTTTTATCAGGACAATTCCTTTTCTGATAGTCAGCATTGATAAAAACTGTATTCAAGATTTTATTCATGTCCTTATCCTTTTTTAGTATTTATGCTCCTCTATTACGCTCTTTATATTTTGTGATTTAAGTCACTATTTATGGTGATTTATTGATTTATACATCGTTTGTAACAATCTAAAAAAATACTTCACATATTCTTCGGACGAAAAAAAACCCGCAAAAAATACGGGTTTTTTTCTATTAAAGCTTACGCTTCAACAGATACGTAGCGACGACCGAATTGGCCTTTCACTTCGAATTTTACAACGCCGTCAGCAGTTGCAAATAAAGTATGGTCACGGCCCATACCTACATTTACACCAGCGTGGAATTCAGTACCACGTTGACGAACGATGATGTTACCAGCAGTCACAGATTGACCGCCGTAGATTTTAACACCCAACATTTTTGGGTTCGAGTCACGACCGTTTTTAGTCGAACCACCGGCTTTTTTAGTTGCCATGTCTACTTACTCCTCGTAATTAGCCTGAAATAGCTGTAATTTTCAACTCAGTGAACCATTGACGGTGACCTTGTTGTTTACGATAGTGTTTACGACGACGCATTTTGATGATGCGGATTTTGTCGTGACGACCATGGCTAACTACTTCAGCAGTTACTTTAGCGCCAGCTACTACTGGTGCACCAATTTGAATGCTGTCACCGTTAACAAGCATCAACACGTCATCAAAAGTAACAGTTGAGCCAGTTTCAGCTTTCAATAATTCTACTTTAAGGGTTTCACCCTCAACTACACGGTGTTGTTTACCACCGCTTTGGATTACTGCGTACATTTAAGTACTCCAAACATGCCCGTGTTGTCGTGCCGGTAAAGGGATATACCGATCTTAAAACGATCGTCACTGGGGTTTCGCAAAGGCAAAGATTTTAAGGGATAACCCAAAAAACAACAAGTCATTTCCGTAAAATATTAGATGAGTATGCGTTTATTATATAAACAGTGTCATTAAAACCATTAAAATGAGTGCTCTATTTCACTTATCATGCTTTTGGCAAGGTTTAACATAGATTTTTAGCAACAATTCGCTAATATACACTGGACTGACATCAACAACATGCTGTTCAAACAACATGCTAAAGATAAAAGTCTGTTAAAAAATAAGTACAATACTTCCGCTTGATGAAAAAAATCACTTAAGATTAAGTCAATTGAGTAAGTTCTTATCTGTTATTCATATAACAAATTGCTACACTACGTCTGTAATTCAAAAATTATTGAGGTTTCTCTTCATATGACCATCGACTTTAAGCAAGATATTCTCGCGCCTGTTGCTACTGACTTTGCTGCGATGGACAAATTTATTAATGAAGGGATCACGTCTAAAGTTGCCTTGGTCATGGCAGTCAGTAAACATGTAGTCGAAGCAGGCGGTAAACGCATGCGTCCCATTATGTGCTTACTTGCAGCAAAGGCTTGTGGCGCAGAAGATTTAGAAAAACACCGTAAACTTGCAGCAATTATTGAAATGCTACATACCGCAACCTTGGTACATGACGACGTAGTCGATGAATCGGGTTTACGCCGTGGCCGCCCAACAGCAAATGCGACATGGAATAATCAAACTGCCGTACTTGTGGGTGATTTTTTGATTTCTCGCGCTTTTGATTTATTGGTGGATCTAGACAGCAAAGTTTTACTCAAAGACTTTTCAACGGGTACCTGTGAAATTGCTGAAGGTGAAGTTTTACAACTTCAATCACAGCACCAACCTGAAACCACTGAACAAACCTACTTAGATATTATTCACGGTAAAACATCACGTTTATTTGAGCTCGCTACCGAAGGTGCAGCGATTTTGACAGGTACACAAGAGTACCGTGAACCGCTTAGAAAATTTGCCGGACACTTTGGAAATGCCTTTCAAATTATTGACGATATTTTAGATTACACCTCAGATGCTGAAACATTAGGTAAAAATATTGGTGATGATTTGATGGAAGGTAAACCAACTTTACCTTTAATCTCGGCCTTAAAGAATACCACTGGCGAAGAACATGACATTATTCGCCGCAGTATTGCCACAGGTGGTACGGCAGATTTAGAGCGTGTTATTCAGATTGTACAAAGCTCTGGGGCACTTGATTATTGTAGCCAACGAGCGACTGAAGAAACTGAGGCAGCACTAGCCGCTTTAGCAGCGCTACCAGATACTGAATATCGTCAAGCTTTAATCAACCTCGCAAACTTGGCATTACACCGAATTCAATAATTAACAATATTCATCGTAATTCCCCTTGCCTATGCATATAAAACTCAATGATATCTTTTTGACCATGCAGCAACAGCTCGATACCCCTCGGGCTGTGCTGGATGAAAACCTGCTGATCGAATTGATCAACCGAATTCGACCAGAAGATACAAAAAATACCGACGAAATTAAGAAAAAATTTCAGGCTTTCATCCAAGCTTTACTCATCACGCCAGATGCAGCCTCTACCCTGCAAAGTTTTGTCCTAAAGCTCATTAGCCGATATAAACAAACCAGTTTATATGCGGACACGGGTATTTTGTCTCTCGATGGTTTCTGGGGACAACTGTTCCAACGGCTTGGCGCACATTTTCTTCCTCTGATCAATGACGAAACTCAATTACAAGATTTAGTCCGTCGAGTTTTTTATCGTCATAGCGACAAATATTGGCTGGACAGTATTGATGATCAGCAATGGATGCAGCTCTTTCGACTATTTAATCAAGGTCATAGCAATCAGGAAGAAAAAAAGAAAATTCGCCGTGAGTTAATTAAAGCCATTACCGTTTTGTCCTATCGGGTAAGTGGTATTGGCTTATATCCTGAATTTATTAATGCACAACCTGAACTGACCGAATATGAATCACCTTTTTTGGTGCAAAACCGCGAAATAAACGATTTTATTCAGCAGTATAAAAAGCTGCATCAAAGTGCTGAAGAAATGAGTGCTGTGCTACCGCCAGATGCTTCTCAAGCGTTGGTAATGCTGGAACAATGTCGTGATGTGGTGCTGAAAATTCGGCGTGCGACCAAACGAATTGGTGTAAGTGTCAGCCTGACTTACTTATTGTCGCTTTTAGAACAGTGTTTAGATCGCTTAGAAATCTTACTCAACCTGATTGTTGAAGAAGATGATGTCCGCTATGTATCTATGGGTAGTTTACTCAGTGATGTGACGTCAGCGATTTATAGCGAGCGCAGTGTGCGCGATTTGCTCGCCACCAATAGTGAATTGGTTGCCCTACAAGTCACCGAAAACGCAAGTAAAACTGGCGAACACTATGTAAGTACGGACAAACAAGGCTTTATGAGCATGTACCGATCTGCGGCAGGTGCCGGTGTGATCATTGCATGTATGGCAACTTTAAAAGTGCTGATGGCCCGTGTCAGCATGGCACCGCTCATGCAAGCCATTTCATATAGTCTGAACTACTCTTTCGGCTTTATGCTGATTCATGTCTTACATTTTACTGTTGCCACTAAACAGCCTGCGATGACAGCTGCCGCCCTTGCCTCGACGGTTCAGCATCGTAAAGGCTCGAAAATGGCGCAGATTGCCGAACTTGCCGCGCTAATTATTAACATCATTCGAACCCAGTTTATTGCAATCTTAGGCAACATCAGTATTGCGATTCCTGTTGCAGCATTGATCGCATTAAGTTGGGACATGGCTTTACATGAGCCATTAATGAATCATGCAAAAGCAGCTAAAACCTTACACGACCTCAATCCATTTACCTCACTGGCTGTGCCACATGCTGCGATAGCTGGAGTATGTTTGTTTTTATCAGGTTTGCTTGCTGGGTACTTTGACAACATGGCGATCTATCGCAAAGTTGGACCACGGATTCAAGCACATCCAAAGTTAAAACGCATCATGGGTCAAGAGAGACTGGATAAGCTTGCCGCTTACATTGAGCGAAACTTAGGTGCTTTGGCAGGTAACTTCTTATTCGGGATCATGCTGGGCAGTATGGGTACGATTGGATTTATTTTTGGTTTACCTTTAGATATTCGCCATATCGCCTTCGCCTCGGCCAACTTCATTCAAGGCCTCATCAATATTAATGGTTCACCAGACATTGGCTTAATCATTGTGTCATTCTTAGGGGTTATTCTGATCGGTCTGACTAACTTATTCGTCAGTTTCACGTTAACCATTATTGTGGCACTACGGGCACGTCGCGTAAGATTTGAACAATGGAAACCACTGGCTAAACTGGTGATGACTCATTTTCTAACGCGACCAAGTGATTTTTTCTGGCCACCGAAAACCCCACTTGAAGTTGAAGATGGCACACAAGCCAGTAAGAACAATCATTAGCAGATTTGTGTTTTATTTTAGTAAGATGTAAATGAACACAAAAAATAAAATCAGTATGATTTACACAGACTTGAAATAAAGTGTACTGATGAGTACACTTTAGTCCATTAATTAACCGAGCTCAAACCGGTTAAAATGACAAGGAATAAAATATGCCACGAACGCTACTGTTTGTTGGTTTTTTTGCATTAATTATCAGTGTGTTGTCGCTTTATTCTAGCTATTTAAATCTATTAGATTTAAGTATCGTGGAATGGATGAGTCAGCACCGTATTGCTGTTTTTAATCAAATTGCCATCGGACTTTCCGCGCTAGGGGGCATGCCTTTTGTATTATTTTTCACCACGCTATGGTGTTTACACTTTGCGTGGTATAAAAAATATACAGAGATTGTTTTTATCAGTATAGGGATCTTTGGAAGTATCGGCCTTGCATGGTTGCTTAAATTTACGTTCACCAGACCGCGTCCCCCAGAAATGTACTATCTTGTAGCGTCTTACGGGAGTTCATTCCCAAGCGCACACAGTTGTTATGCTGCATCGCTTGCGTGTCTTATGATCTTGATTTACCGACAACATGCTCAACATCGCTTGATCACCATTTTGGCATTGTTATGGATGCTGTGTATGGGTGTTTCGCGAGTATATGTTGGGGTTCATTTTCCGACAGATGTCTTATCCGGTTGGAGCATAAGTTTTATTTGGATCGCGCTACTTTATTTGAGTTACATCAAAATCAGTAAAGCGTAAACAAATGAATAATTTAGATAAATATCTAATTGAGGTGGAACAATGATGTCTGCAAAGCTTTGGGCTCCCGCCCTGACTGCTTGCGCATTGGCAACAAGTATTGCACTTGTTGGTTGTAGCAAAGATCCTAAAGATGCACAGCAAGCTGCTGCTGCACAGCAAATGCCACCAACTGAAGTCGGTGTCATTGTTGCCCAACCGCAAAGCGTTGAACAATCTGTTGAACTTTCCGGCCGTACATCTGCCTATGAAATTTCAGAAGTACGTCCACAAACCAGTGGTGTAGTACTGAAACGTCTATTTGCAGAAGGCAGTTATGTTCGCGAAGGACAAGCCTTGTACGAGATCGACTCGCGTACAAACCGTGCTTCAGCTGACAGTGCTCGTGCTGCTTTAACACGTCAACAAGCAAACCTAAACGTGTTACGTGTTAAAGAAGGTCGTTACCGTCAGCTTGTTGGCTCAAATGCGATTTCTAAACAAGAATACGACGATATTGTTGCTCAAGTTAAACTGGCTGAAGCAGATGTTGCTGCATCTCAGGCAGAACTTAAAAATGCAGAAATTAACTTAGGTTACTCAACTGTACGTGCGCCAATTTCAGGTCAAACCAACCGTTCAACAGTGACAGCGGGTGCTTTAGTTACTGCATCTCAGGCTGATCCATTGGTAACAATTCAACGTCTTGATCCAATGTACGTTGACATTAACCAATCAAGTGCTGAACTTCTTCGTCTACGCCAACAGTTAAGCAAAGGCAACTTAGACAGCAGTAATAACACCAAAGTGAAATTACGTCTTGAAGATGGTAGCGAATACCCAATTGAAGGTCGTCTTGCATTCTCTGATGCAAGTGTGAACCCTGATACAGGTACGGTTACCCTTCGTGCTGTGTTCTCTAACCCGAACCATTTATTGCTTCCGGGTATGTTTGCCAATGCTCGCATCGTTCAGGGTGTGATTCCAAACGCTTACCTCATTCCACAAGCTGCTATTACACGTACCCCTACAGGTCAAGCAATGGCAATGATTGTGAATGCAAAAGGTGCTGTTGAATCTCGCCCTGTAACCACTGTTGGTACACAAGGTTCGAATTGGATCGTGACTCAAGGCTTGAATACTGGCGATAAAGTGATTGTTGACGGTATTGCGAAAGTTAAGCCAGAGCAACAAGTTGTAGCCAAACCGTATCAACCTCAGGCTGCTGCACCTCAAGGTGCTCAACAACCTGCTGCAGCAAAAGAACAAGGTAAAGCAACAGAACAAGCAGCGCCTAAAACTGAACAAAAAGCTACTTCAAACGCATAAGGAGTAGACTGAATGGCTCAATTCTTTATTCATCGCCCCATTTTTGCGTGGGTGATTGCATTGGTAATTATGCTAGCGGGTGTACTCACGCTATCTAATATGCCAATTGCACAGTATCCGACCATTGCGCCGCCAACGGTTTCAATCTCTGCGACTTACCCAGGTGCGTCTGCAGAAACAGTTGAAAACACCGTAACCCAAATCATTGAACAACAAATGAATGGTTTGGATGGCTTACGTTATATTTCGTCAAACAGTGCGGGTAACGGTCAGGCATCTATTACATTGAACTTTGAACAAGGGATCGATCCAGATATCGCCCAAGTTCAAGTCCAAAACAAACTCCAGTCTGCGACAGCGTTATTACCTGAAGATGTACAGCGTCAAGGTGTAAAAGTCACCAAATCTGGCGCAAGCTTCCTACAAGTTGTAGCATTCCACTCACCATCGGGTAAGTTGACTGCGGACGACATTAAGGACTATGTAAACTCGAATATTTCTGAACCTCTCAGCCGTGTGGCAGGTGTAGGTGAAGTCCAAGTATTTGGTGGCTCTTATGCGATGCGTATTTGGCTAGATCCAGCCAAAATGGCAAACCTACAAGTTACACCGAGTGATGTGGCTGCGGCTATCCGTACACAGAATGCTCAGGTTGCTGTTGGTCAGTTAGGTGGTGCGCCTGCAACTGAAGGTCAAGTGCTGAACGCGACAGTTACAGCACAAAGTTTGTTGCAAACGCCTGATCAATTCAAAAATATTTTCCTGCGTAATAGTATCAATGGTGCTCAAGTACGTTTAGGTGATGTTGCACGTGTTGAATTAGGTGCAGACAACTATCAGTTTGACTCTAAGTTCAACAACAAACCTGCTGGTGGTGTAGCGATCAAACTAGCAACTGGTGCAAACGCATTAGACACAGCCGAAGCTGTTGAAGCACGTTTAAAAGAACTACGTCCAAACTACCCTGAAGGTTTAGAAGACACGCTTGCATTTGATACGACTCCATTCATTAAGTTATCGATTGAAAGTGTTGTACATACCCTTGTAGAAGCCGTGATTCTCGTATTCTTTGTGATGTTCTTGTTCTTACAGAACTGGCGCGCAACGATTATTCCGACATTGGCTGTACCTGTAGTGGTATTGGGTACTTTTGCTGTCATTAACATGTTTGGTTTCTCTATCAACACTCTCACCATGTTCGCGATGGTACTGGCGATTGGTCTCCTCGTGGATGATGCAATTGTTGTCGTAGAGAACGTTGAACGTGTCATGGTTGAAGATCATCTTGACCCAGTGACTGCAACTGAAATCTCAATGAAACAGATCTCGGGTGCCCTCATCGGTATTACCTCTGTGTTAACCGCTGTATTCGTGCCGATGGCATTCTTCGGTGGTACGACAGGTGTAATTTATCGTCAGTTCTCAATCACGCTGGTAACAGCAATGATTCTGTCATTGATTGTGGCATTGACCTTTACCCCTGCCCTATGTGCGACCATGTTGAAACAACATGATCCAAACAAACCTGAAAGCAACAATATCTTTGCCCGTTTCTTCCGTTGGTTTAACAGCTCTTTTGATAAAGTTGCGCATAAATACCAAGGCGGCGTGAACTTCATGACACACCACAAGATTTTCTCTGGTGTGATTTATGCAGTTGTAATCGGCTTATTAGTGCTTTTATTCCAAAAGTTACCATCATCATTCTTACCTGAAGAAGACCAAGGTGTTGTAATGACACTGGTACAGTTACCACCGAATGCCTCACTTGAGCGTACGGATAAAACTGTCACTGCAATGACCGATTACTTCCTGAAAAACGAAGAAAAATATGTCGAGTCTGTATTCAGTGTTGCCGGCTTCTCGTTCACAGGTGTGGGTCAAAACGCAGGTCTTGCTTTCGTCAAGTTAAAAGATTGGGAAGACCGTACATCACCTGAATCTCAAGTAGGTGCGATTATTCAACGTGGTATGGCATTGAACATGATCGTGAAGGATGCTTCATACATCATGCCAATCCAATTACCAGCAATGCCAGAATTGGGTGTAACTGCTGGCTTCAACTTGCAGTTAAAAGCTTCTGCAGGTCAAACCCATCAACAACTTATCGATGCCCGTAATATGGTGCTCGGTATGGCTGCTCAAGATAAACGCCTCATGGGTGTTCGTCCTAACGGTCAAGAAGATACGCCACAGTACAAAATCACGATTGACCAAGCTCAAGCCGGTGCTATGGGTGTCAGCATCTCTGAAATCAATACCACAATGGGTATGGCATGGGGTGGTTCTTACATCAACGACTTCGTTGACCGTGGTCGTGTGAAGAAAGTCTATGTACAGGGTGAAGCTGCGGCACGTATGATGCCTGAAGACCTGAGCCAGTGGTATGTTCGTAACAACCAAGGCACAATGGTTCCATTCTCGACCTTCGCTACTGGCGAATGGACTTATGGCTCACCACGTCTTGAACGTTATAACGGTATCGCATCTGTGAACATTCAAGGTTCACCGGGTGTGGGTGTAAGTTCGGGCGACGCGATGAAAGCGATGGAAGAAATTGTACAAAAACTTCCTTCGATGGGCGTTCAAGGCTTTGACTATGAATGGACTGGTTTATCTCTAGAAGAACGTGAGTCTGGCGCACAAGCACCATTCCTATACGCACTTTCATTGTTAATCGTCTTCCTATGTCTTGCTGCCTTGTATGAAAGCTGGTCTATTCCGTTCTCAGTATTACTGGTTGTACCATTAGGTGTATTGGGTGCGTTATTACTGACTTTCCTTGGAATGGTGTTCTTCAAAAATCCAAACTTGGCGAATAACATTTACTTCCAGGTGGCTATTATTGCCGTCATTGGTTTGTCCGCGAAGAATGCGATCTTGATCGTAGAATTCGCCAAAGAACTTCAAGAAAAAGGTGAAGATCTGTTTGACGCAACTTTGCATGCCGCTAAAATGCGTCTACGTCCAATTATCATGACCACTTTAGCCTTTGGTTTTGGTGTACTTCCGCTTGCCCTTTCTTCGGGTGCAGGTGCAGGTAGTCAGCACTCTGTAGGTTATGGTGTATTGGGTGGCGTAATCAGTTCTACCCTACTTGGTATCTTCTTTATTCCTGTGTTCTACGTATGGATCCGAAGTATCTTTAAGTACAAACCAAAACAACAAAATAATCAGGAGCATTTATCGTGATGCAAAATGTATGGTCTATTGCAGGTCGTAGCATTGCGGTTTCTTCACTTGCGCTTGCTTTGGCTGCCTGCCAAAGCATGCGTGGTCCAGAGCCGGTTGTTCAGACCAATATCCCCGAAAGCTACACAGCAAGTGCTTCTGGCACTTCTGTGGCTGAGCAAGGATATAAAGATTTCTTTGCTGACCAACGTCTGGTACAAGTTCTTGACTTAGCTTTAGCCAATAACCGTGACCTACGTACGGCTGCTTTAAATATTGAACGTGCACAACAACAGTATCAAATCACTGCCAATGGTCAATTACCAACCATTGGTGCAAGTGGTAGCGTACTTCGTCAAGACACGTTGAATACGCAAAAGCCTGTAACTTCTTACAATGTCGGTTTAGGTGTCACTGCCTATGAACTTGATTTTTGGGGTCGTGTACGTAGTTTAAAAGACAACGCCTTAGATAGTTACCTTGCAACTGCAAGTGCCCGTGATGCAACGCAAATTGCGCTCGTGGGTCAAGTGGCTCAAGCATGGTTAAACTATGCGTATGCCAACTCAAACTTGAAGCTTGCGGATCAAACCTTAAAGGCTCAGCTTGAATCTTATAATCTCAACAAAAAGCGTTTTGATGTCGGTATCGACAGTGAAGTTCCTGTTCGTCAGGCTCAAATTTCTGTAGAAACTGCACGTAATGATGTTGCGAACTACAAGACTCAAATTGCTCAAGCACAAAACTTATTGAACCTATTAGTGGGTCAACAAGTGCCTGCGAACTTGCTGCCGAACCAACGTGTCAATCGAATTACTTCGACCAATACCATTGGTTCAGGTATTCCAAGTGACTTGTTAAACAACCGTCCAGATGTCCGTGCAGCTGAATACAAACTGTCTGCTGCTGGTGCGAACATTGGTGCAGCTAAAGCACGTCTGTTCCCTACGATTAGTCTAACAGGTTCTGCGGGTTATGCTTCAACGGACTTAGGTGATCTATTTAAATCAGGCAACTTTGTATGGTCTGCTGGTCCTAGCCTAGATATTCCAATCTTCGACTGGGGTACACGTCAGGCCAATATTAAAGTTTCTGAAACTGACCAGAAAATTGCATTGTCTGATTATGAAAAATCAGTTCAGTCAGCTTTCCGTGAAGTGAATGATGCGCTTGCAGTTCGCCAAAACATTGGTGACCGTATTGCGGCACAGCGCCGTTTAGTTGATGCAACCAATACAACTTACAAACTATCAAATGCCCGCTTCCGTGCTGGTATTGATAGCTACTTAACTGTACTGGATGCACAGCGTGCTTCTTATGCAGCTGAACAAGGTTTGTTGTTGCTTGAACAAGCAAATCTCAACAACCAAGTTGAATTGTATAAAACACTTGGTGGTGGTATCAAAGCCAACACTTCTGATGCTGTGCAATACCAACCTTCTACTGCTGAGCGTAAAGCTGCATCAAAACAATAATTTGAGTTAGCCTAGCCCGTAATATTTGAAAAGCTCACTTCGGTGGGCTTTTTCTTTAGATCGGAGCTACAAAATAAAAATGAACATATTGCTTTTTGCTGAAGAGTTTCCTATCTTCAATTCACCTTTTTATATTGATAACTAAAAATGCTTTTAAGTAATCTTGAATCTGTTCCGGGTCATACCATTACACAACAACTTGATGTCGTTTATGGCAGTACTGTCCGCAGTAAACATGTTGGTCGTGACTTTATGGCTGGCCTAAAAAATATCGTGGGTGGTGAACTCAAAGGTTATACAGAACTACTCGAAGAATCCCGTCAAGAAGCTATGAGCCGTATGATTGACAAAGCACGTGCCTTAGGCGCGAATGCGGTCGTCGGTATCCGTTTTTCAACCTCAAATATTGCTCAAGGCGCCTCTGAATTATTTGTGTATGGCACGGCAGTTCGCGTAGAAGCCAACTCAGCAAAACTACCAGACCCATTTCCAACTCAGGACTAAGTCATGGATGCCTTTATTTTTAAAGTCCTGATCTTTGTGGTGCTCTTTTGTATTGGTTGGGGCTTCGGTCGCCATATCGAACAAAAGCATCTCAAAGAACTCGAAGCTCAAGAAAAGCGTTTGGCACATATACGAATAGACAACAACCGCTTTAAAACTACTGAACATTTTGGACAACTGATTTCAAGTAATGTGGTAATTTCGCATGATTATTTTAAATATGTGATTGCCAATATTCAGAACTTCTTTGGCGGACGTTTGACCAGTTATGAAAGCATCGTCGATCGGGCACGTCGTGAAGCCGTGGTGCGTTTAAAGCAAGAAGCTGAAAAGATGGGCGCAAACCAAATTATGGGCTTACGTTTAAGCACCACTGAGTTGGGTATGCAAGGCGGCATGGTCGAAGTCTTTGCGTATGGAACAGCAATTCAAAAGAGAGACATCTGATCTCTCTACTTCTCCCCAATTCATTTTTACTATTTAATTTACTTTACACAATGTGTTTTCAAACTCTTCATAACTCACATTTTCATTGCGACAAACTTTAAAACAAACTTCATTAAATTTCTTTTCATCAATATTTGGATCATGATAACTAAATACAACATCTCCAGCATAAGCACGTGCCAGATCTTGCACCACAATGTCAGCTTTACATCCATATAAAGTTGGACATGCCTCTAATGTTCCTTCGTAATACTCTTTACACTGAGTCGGTTCGACATCCACCATATTGGGTTTTTGCATCGACACATTTAAACCATTTTCATTCATTAGAAGAAAATATTGAAGTTTTCTAAATGGTTTTAAGTCAATCTCGAGTCCCGAATGATTGATACGAGCCAACTGATCTTTGTAAGAATTATGATCATCTAAGATTAACTCTGCATTACCAGCTTTGTCGATTTTGATAAAGTTATAGTTGACAGGCATATATGCACCACCCCCCTTATGTGCAATCACTTCGATCAAATGATCTTTCGCAATAAATGCTCCTGTAAATACAGTCGATTCAACACTGGTCAGCAACTTACCTTTCACTAAAATACAATATCCAAAACATTGATCTTTGAGTCTAGCTTGATCGCCTTTAAAATCATCAACAGGATGAAATTCAGCTCGCCATTTAAAATCACCAATTTTATTCGAGCTATAAGGTAATTTATCAACATCTGAATCTTGAGGATTTTGACTGTAATACTCAGACTTCAATAATCCTTTTTCATCAAACAGTTCTTCGATCGGTAACCACCCCTCATTTGGTCCTCGCATAACAACTTCTGCACTCGCCGCTTCAACTTTAGGTTCAATCTCAACAGATTGAATAACTGGTTCTAATACAGTTCCTATTTCTTTTTCAGGCTTTTCGAGTATTGCGTTGTGCTCAATTTTTTGAGTTTTCTGTTTAAAATAAAAATAAGCCACTGTACCGATTGCACCAATGATTGCGCACAAAATGATGGCTATTCCCCATTTGTTAAAATTATTCTTTTTCATTTCTTATAATCTCGTTACTCATTAAAAAAGTCACTGTTAAGAGTGACTTTTAAACTATTTAAACTTGATAAAATTTACTTCACTTTGGTTTTACGAATCATTTTATACAACGTTGTTGGTGATAAACGTGACACCCAAACACCGAGCTTTTCTTTAGAACCACCCACCACGATGTATTCTTCCCCTCGTTGCAAAGATTGCACTACTGTTTCGGCAAACTCATTGGCTTCTAGACCATTTTCAATGGCTTCATCCTGATGCCCTTGTGGCTTGCCGGCACCATTGAGTGCATTAAATGAAACATTGGTTTTGACAAATCCGGGGAATATCACCGATACGCCCACCCCTTGATCCGCCACTTCTGCACGTAGACTGTTTGCCCACATATGAATGGCAGCTTTTGCAGCAGAATAGGTCGCGCGGTATTGTGTCCCTAATAAGCCTGCAACACTTGAAACAAAAGCAATTCGACCAGACTTTTGTGCTAAAAATGTCGGTAAAACGGTTTTGGTTAAATAGACTTGCGAAAAATAATCTACTTCCATGATGGCACGTTCAGTTTGCATAGTCGTATCCGTAATCAATGCACGCTGACTCAATCCCGCATTATTGATTAGCCAGTCAATTCGACCTTTATGCGCAAGGACTTGTTCATAAGCATGGCGAACTTGTTCTTCATTGGTAATATCTGCACACACTGAAAGATGCTGATCTGGATGTAATAATGAAACACGGACTTTTTCCAACTCTTCAAAACGACGTGCGGTCAAAATGACCTGCGCCCCTTGCAAAGCACATTCTTTTGCTAAAGCTTCACCCAAACCTGACGATGCCCCAGTAATCCATACCACTTTTCCGTTCAAATCATCACGTTTTGCCATTTTGACATCCTTTTAAATAACTAATTTATTCATTTATATGTATTTTATGCTTTACGTAGTACAGGCTCATTGTTCAAAAACACCATAAAATGATCAAAGTACTGACTCATCGATTGTGCATCATAAATTTTGCCGAGTTTATCAAAACGTTTATAACCGAGTTGCGTGGTGAGATTGATGACACCGGTTAAAGTTTTATCCACCACCATGTTAAATTTCAGCATTTTTTTCGGTTCACGCACCAAATGCGTCACCCCTGCATCGACCACTTGCGTGAATGCTTTCAACGCGAGCGGCACGTATTGATTTTGCCCATCTTTCATCTGACTGACATAGCCCAGCAAGTCAGTGGCTAAAGAGGCATCGATCGGATAATGCATATAATGCTGACCATCTTCGCTGTAAAAACGTCCATATAAATAATTTACCATCGGTACAAGGCGGTCATTGCTGAAAAAAGACACCGACCACGGCATATATTTACGGGTCGTTTCACGTATTTGCTGAATAATTTTTTCGGATTCATTGTCTCCAGACTTATTCATGCGCGCCATTTGGCCAAAAACTTGATCTAAAATTTCACATGCAATATCCGCTAGATTATCCCCTAAGGCTTTGGACTGACTTTCTGTTTCACCTACATTGAGTTTTTGATGAATTGTCTCAAAACGTTGATATGTCGTAGGTTGAATCTTTAAAGAAATAGAATAAGTCATTTGATATTGCTCCTTTTATCTTAGTTTTGGGATCAATGGATACTTCTTATCTTAGGTCCTATCATACGGACTCTTTTATTTACTGCCAAATCCTAAAAGTTAACATTCGCCCAACATCCCTAATTCAACATTTTTTTTGCTACAATAGATCTAATTTTTTATCCACTTTTGATCTGTTTAGACTATGACTGATTCAGCGCAAAATATTGCTACGACCTACGATCCGACCGAGATCGAAAAAAAATGGTACAAGACTTGGGAAGAGAGAGGCTACTTCAAGCCATCTCAAAAAGGTGATTCATTCTGTATTATGATTCCGCCACCAAACGTCACTGGTAGCTTGCATATGGGTCATGGTTTCAACAATGCCATTATGGATGCGTTGACTCGTTATAACCGCATGTCTGGCAAAAATACCCTTTGGCAGCCGGGTACCGACCATGCAGGTATCGCAACGCAAATGGTTGTTGAACGTCAATTGGGTGCTGAAGGCATCAGCCGTCACGACCTTGGCCGTGAAAAGTTCATCGAAAAAGTGTGGGAATGGAAAGAACAATCTGGCGGGAACATTACCCGTCAAATTCGTCGTCTAGGCTCATCTGTAGACTGGTCACGTGAACGCTTCACCATGGATGAAGGTCTTTCAAATGCCGTTAAAGAAGTATTTGTTAAGCTACATGAAGAAGGCTTAATTTACCGCGGTAAACGCCTAGTCAACTGGGACCCTAAACTACAAACTGCCCTTTCTGACTTGGAAGTTGAGTCTGATAAAGAAGAAGCAGGTTCACTGTGGCACTTCAAATACTTCTTTGAAGACAAATCAATCCGCACCCACGATGGTAAAGATCACATTGTCGTTGCGACCACTCGTCCTGAAACATTGCTTGGCGATACAGCTGTTGCGGTTGCGCTTGATGATGAACGCTATGCAGCGCTTGTTGGCAAGAACATTATCTTGCCAATTACAGGCCGTGCTGTTCCAATCGTTAAAGACGAATATGTAGACAAAGAATTTGGTACAGGCTGTGTGAAAATCACCCCTGCGCACGACTTCAATGACTATGAAGTGGGCAAACGCTGTGAACTTCCAATCATCAACATCTTCAACAAAAATGCTGAAGTTCTTGCTGAATTTGAATACATCGCGAAAGCGGGCGAGCAAATTTCTAAAACCATTCCTGCCCCTGCGGACTACATTGGTTTAGAACGTTTTGCTGCACGTAAAAAATTGGTTGCTCAAGCTGAAGCTGAAGGCTGGTTAGATCAAATTCAACCGTACACCTTGAAGCCACCTCGCGGTGACCGTTCAGGCGTGATCGTTGAGCCACTTCTAACAGACCAATGGTATGTGAAGATCGCTCCTCTTGCTGAGCCTGCAATTAAAGCGGTTAAAGATGGCGACATCAAATTTGTACCTGAGCAATACAGCAACATGTACATGGCGTGGATGAACAACATTCAAGACTGGTGTATTTCACGTCAATTGTGGTGGGGTCACCGTATCCCTGCTTGGTACGATGCTGAAGGCAACGTATTTGTCGGTCGCGACGAAGCTGAAGTTCGTGCGAAAAATGGCATTGCGCCTGAAGTTGAATTGAAACAAGACGAAGACGTGCTTGATACATGGTTCTCTTCTGGTCTTTGGACATTCTCAACTTTAGGTTGGACTGGCGACGCGGCGAAAGACAAAGAAAACTACTTCTTAAATACATTCCACCCAACAGATGTATTGGTGACAGGTTTTGACATCATCTTCTTCTGGGTTGCGCGTATGATCATGATGACCATGCACTTCATGAAGAATGAAGATGGTACGCCACAAGTGCCGTTCAAAACTGTGTATGTACACGGTTTGGTACGTGATGGCGAAGGTCAGAAAATGTCTAAATCTAAGGGCAACGTGCTTGACCCATTAGATTTGATTGATGGTGTTGATCTTGAAACTTTAGTACAAAAACGTACTACAGGACTCATGAACCCGAAACAAGCGGCGAAGATTGAAAAATCAACACGTAAAGAATTCCCTGAAGGTATTCAATCTTACGGTACTGACGCTGTACGTTTCACTTTCTGTGCGCTTGCGAACACAGGTCGTGACATTAAGTTCGACATGAAACGTGTTGAAGGTTACCGTAACTTTGCCAACAAAATCTGGAACGCTACCCGTTTCGTGATGATGAACTGCGAAGAGCAAGTGATTGGTATCGATGCTCGTCAAGACCTTTGGGAATTGCCTGAACAGTGGATCGTGAGCCGTCTGCAAAAAGCAGAACAAGCGGTGCAAACAGCATTCGCGACGTATCGTTTAGACTTGGCTGCACAAGCGATTTACGAGTTCATTTGGAATGAATACTGTGACTGGTATGTAGAGCTGACTAAGCCTGTTCTAAATGACGAAAACGTATCAACTGAGCGTAAAGCTGAAGTACGTCGTGTGCTTCTTTCTGTGATGGAAGCATCTTTACGTTTAGCGCATCCATTAATGCCTTACTTAACCGAAGAAATCTGGCAAACACTTGCGCCGAAGTTAAACATTTCGGGCGAAACGATTATGCTTGCACAGTACCCTGTTGCTGACCAAGCGTTAGTGAATGAGCAAGCTGAAGCAGATATGCAATGGCTTCAAGGTTTGATTGGTGCTGTACGTAACATCCGTGGTGAAATGGGCTTAGGTAATGCGCGTTTGTTGCCTGTACTTCTTCAAAACACGACTGATGCTGAAAAAGCACAGATCACTCGTATTGAAGCGTTATTCACAGCGTTGGCTAAAGTTGAAAGCATTACCTTCTTGGCTGATGCTGAACAACCACCATTGTCTTCTTCATCTGTTGTAGGTCATGTGTCTGTATTCGTTCCAATGAAGGGCTTAATTGACCCTAAAGCGGAATTGGGTCGTCTGCAAAAAGACTTAGACAAAGTGCAAAAACAGCATGATCAAATTGCCACTAAACTTGGCAATGAAGGTTTTGTGGCGAAAGCGCCTGCTGCTGTAGTAGAAGGCGAGAAAGTTAAACTTGCTGAGTTTGCTGACCAGTTAGCGAAGATTAAAGCGAATATGGAGCAGATTGCAGCGCTTTAATGCTGTAGTTTGATTCAAAAAATCCCCTCTTAGTGAGGGGTTTTTTTAATCTTTTACCCATATTTTAGATTTAGCCTCCAACACATACTTACGACCTTCAGCAAAAAAATCTGGTACAGATAAATTAGACTTACGGTAGTCATCAATACAATTTTGTATTTTTGAAATCAGAGCGATGTTCATTTTTTTTGCGAAGGACATCCCAACTAAATCTTTTAATTCACAAAACAAAAAAATACACCTATTAAGTTTATATAAGTCCAAAATATGTTTTATCAATGGCATCAAAAAAGCACTCATATAACATAAATAAAAAATGATAATTTCATAAATCATTTTTTGTTTAGAATAGAAACCATCAGACCAGAAAGAAAAAACAATGAATAAAGAACCACCTAAAATTAGAAAATTTAAAATAGATAAAAATATTACATAATGTTTTTTAAGTTCTCTAGTCCACATAAGATTTTGCTTTTGACAAGATATGATATCTTCTGGAAATGCTTTATTACCAATTGCTGATGTATACCAGCCTTCAATCTTTTCTAGATTACCTACTTTTGAATTATGTTTTTCAGCATATTTTGATGCTTTTATCTCATCTTGGGTTGTTATGTCATAATTCAAATCGAATAAATTACTATCAAATTTTTTTTGAAATTTAGATGCAGACTCCCTATCAGACTCAAAACCCCATATTAAAAAATAAGAAACAATAGCAACACCAATACAAAATAACTCTCTAATTACAGAATAAGTATCATCTGCCTGTATAGAATTATTTAAGACCAAGACACTTATGGCAAATATCAGAATACTAAACAGCCTTACTATTGACCTTTTTGCTTTAAGGTCACTATTTATTTGTCTTTGAGCTGCTAAAAATCTTAAATTTTCGTCTAGATTTTGCTTATGTAAGATATTAGACACTTAAATCATCCATAAGCAGGAAAAAATGAACCCAATACTTTTTCCCAATATTCAAAGGCTCTTTCTTTTTCACCAATACTTTCATAGTAATTACCATATTTAATATTTTCCAAGTCATTGGTAACACGTGCATGAATTTTATTTTGAACATCATGATCTAATCTGTTGATATTACCTTCAATCCCTTTTGGATCTTCAACCCAAGAGTAAATATTATCACGTATATAAATTAGACTTTTTTCAACTTCTTCTTGCAAAGTTCCTGCTGTTGTCAACCATCTTGATTTATAAAAATATAACAACATAACTTCCAACAAATATGATGATGGTATAGACGGCTTTCTATCTTGTTTGTTCCAATATTTCATCAAACGAATAATTTCTAATACTTTTCCATTATGCTGTCGATTAACTTCCGTTGCTAAAGTCTGATCTTTCCTTGGATCAGTTTGCATCCAATAATTACCATTCCCACTTGGGATTAAATAAACTCCACTTTGAGTATAAAAACATGGAACTAAATCGAAGTTCCATTCATTACTGGTCATTTGAAATGTCACAGCTTGCTGACGTCTGTTTAATTGTGGATTTTGATACCCGCTCATTCCACTCAACATGCGCTTAAATCTATTCAGAACCTTAATAGGACTCAAAGTATCATCATCATTCAGAAGTTGAGACCAAATCCCTTTATCCAATGGATTTAGAATTGAAATAATAGCTTCATCATAATTGGTAGCTTCATTCCATACTAGTTTGCCACCATTTAGACCTATCATTTGATCGATATCATCAAGTGGTTTAACTTTAGTTCTTCTAGAAAATGAGCCAAATGGCAAATTATAGGTTTCTGCAAAATCTAGCTTTTCCAAACTATTGTCATTAAGTCTTTTAATTTGCTCTAGCAAGTGATCTCTGCTTCTTCTACCTGCATCAGTGCGACTTTTTACCAAATTAACTTTATCTTCAACTAATCGAGTAAGTGCACCATTAATCGTTCTTGCCATTTTTATATCTCTTATTTCTAAATGCATTCTTTTATAAATATGGGTTATATACATTTTTTCAACAAAAAATCATCATTTCTTTACAATATTAATTAAATTATTGTTTTTATTATTTTTAATTTCTATAACGGGGGAGTGAGTAATGCTAGATTCAATGAGTATAGGAATTTCACAATGGTGTTCCCTCTCCTCTCAGGAGAGGGTTAGGGAGAGGTGCTTCTAGTTTTTTCCATTATAAATTCTACCCTCACCCTAGCCCTCTCCCCGAGGGAGAGGGAATTTTTCATTCTTGATTTACTTTCAGCTCAAGACATAAATTCCACAAATCCTCCAACACCACATCCGTCCTCCCCAACACATCATAATTCCAATATCGTACAACAGTTAAACCCAAAGCCTCTAAAAACTTAGTTCGCTCAGCATCGTATTCAATCGCATCATTCGTTCCATGCTGACTACCATCCAACTCAATCACTAAACCAATTTCATGACAGTAAAAATCCACAATATAAAGTTTGATCACATGCTGACGGCGGAATTTCAGGTTCATAAAACGTTTGGCACGTAGAATTTGCCACATGAGGTTTTCAGCATCGGTGGCTGTGTGGCGCATGTTTTTGGCAAACTCTAATAATACAGGGTCTATTTTCATTTTTATTTCCCTCTCCCTAGCCCTCTCCCATAGGGAGAGGGAACATTCATTGTGAATCTAATTTTTATTATGAAATTTCAGCCCCACTAATACATCCAAATTTATAACTTAAATTTGATATGTAATGGATTTCCCCTCTCCTTTCAGGAGAGGGTTAGGGAGAGGTGATTTTATAAAACCCCATTCCCCAACAACACTTCCAACCCTTTCACCTTCTCCATATATTTCAGCCGTTCTTTTTCCCACTTCACTTGCTCTTTCAGCACTGCAACATCGCCATCAATCACCTTATACACATCTTTCACCTGCATATTTTTCGGCTTCGGCTTTTCGCTCCAGTGAAAACTATCCGTAATGTCATCTATCTGACTGGCTAGGCGTTGGCTTTGAGCCTCTAAAGCCGTTTTATAAAACTTTAAATGTTCATCAGTTAAAGCTTTAGGGCTTTTGCCTTTATTGGTTTCAAGCTGTAATTGCAGCTTTAATAAATAAAACAAATCCTGTGCTTCATGAGCTTGATTCACCACTTGCTGCAACTCGGTTTTTTCCGCTTTTTTAGCTTCATCAGGTTCACGGTCTGGGTGAATCATAGCGGTGATTTTTAAATACACGGTTTTCAGTGATTGATTCACTAACTTTTCAGTTTGCTCACGTTTTTGCTCTAACCGTTTACGCTGATGCTCTTCTTTTTCACGTTGATATTGCTCACTGTCCCATTCTTCATAAGACTCATGTTGTTCTGTAGCTTCTTGTTCAACATCAAAATGACCTTCTACTTTGCTCTGTTCAGTTTGGGTCAACTTAGCTTTTTTATTCGGCTTTTGATTATGTGCATGATGCTGCTGATAAAAAACATCCACCTCAGCAACCTTTTCAAGTTCGGCAGTATTTAAGTAATTGGATTTTTTCAACTGCTTTGCCAATTTCGCAAGCTTGGCATCGAGCTGAGCTAAATCCGCTTTGGCAAAGTCTTCTTGCTGTATGTGCAACCAAAGCTGTGCAAGCTGACGGTAGTACACCGCATGCAAATCACGATATATCGGCACAAGTTTCAGTTGGATATAACTCTGAATCTCACTTTTGGCATTTTGCCAAAGCTGTAAGTCTTGCTTTTGCTGTTCGATTTGCTCAATCAGTTTGTTCAGCTTTTTATGCTGTGGGGATAAAGCTTCAACACTCGGGAGTAAACTGACTTTTAACTCAAAAGACATAAGCAAATTTAACGCAAAAAGAAAATTATAGCCGATCTAAGCACTAAACTTTTGAGCACTTTGCCTAAATCAAAAATCACGTTTTATGAATTAACGCTCAAACCGATGCAAATATTGACTCAACTCTTCCCGAACCACCACCTCATGTCCTGCATGACTTCGACTTTGTTCCAAAAGATGCTCAGAGTCGATCACTGCCACGCGATGACCATCCGCAATTAAACGATCTACACCTTCAAACAACATTCGGACACCAACATCGTGTATCAAAGAAATATTAGTCAGATCTAAAACAATATGGTTATTCGCGACAGGTTCATTCTGCAATAGTCGCTGCCTCATTACAGATGAAGCGCTGTTGAACACATTTTTGTACCCACGCCGCTAAGCCATGATCAAAATGAATATTCTTTTGCTCGGTCTGAAAGTGGAGCTGCGCTAATCCGAGCTGAAATTGTAATTGCTGCATAACTATCATTTAAATTATTTAATCTTCTGCCAAGTTTAACTCACGAAAGCTGCGTACTTGGTTACGACCTTGTTGCTTTGCCATGTACAGCGCTTGATCGGCCATACGCGTGACCACAGCAGACGGTGTTCCCTCAATTGCTGTTGCCACACCAAAACTTGCACTAATCTTCAACATTTGATGGTTGGCTATCATGGTTTCAGCTTCAAAAATTGCCAATCGACAGCGTTCAGCCACGTCTATCGCCTGCTCTAAACTCTGATTTTTTAGAATTAAAATGAATTCTTCACCGCCATAACGCCCAACCACATCTTGTACACGAGTATTGTCATTTAAAATTTGAGCAACACGTTGTAAAACGGCATCTCCTGCATCATGTCCATATTGGTCATTGATCAATTTAAAATGGTCGAGATCAAGCAAAACCACTGCAAATTCAGGCCGTGTCTGTTTGCTGAGCGTATCAAGTTCATGACTGACATAACGACGGTTAAACACATTGGTCAGGCCATCAACACGGCTGAGGACTTCCATCTTTTGTTCACGGTGTCGCCACTGTAAAAGCAAAATCTGAAAAAATACTGCACTGACGATCAATATGGGCAAATACAACTCCGCCATACTCATGAGCCAAAAGGCGTTGTCGTAAAACTCACTCTGTTTTAAAGCTGGGCTGAAAATCGGTGCATATTCTAGATGGTCAATCGAAGTTTGATAGCAAATGTAGCCAATAAACAGTGTGATCGGAAATGTAATACTGAGCATAATCGCAGGACGATAAAAAACCAAACCGACCATCAGCAGATTGACCGTCCCCGCCATAGTGGCAGGACTATAGATCCCGATCATATAGCCACCATAGATCATGCCGATCCCAAACAGGACGGGCGCAAAATAGCTAAAAAACAGTCTAAAATTTAAATATTTTTTGAAATAAAGACTGAGTACTGCCAATACGCCATAACTGAGTAGGACTATACAAGCGACGATGATCCTGAACTTGAGTTCACTCGGATTAAACCAAATCCGATTGGTCGAATAATAAAAATTCATGATGCACCACTTCAACACGCTAACTTGACTCAGCATGCCAAAGATGAGGAGTAAACGCCCTTTATCGTAGTCAGACCAATTGATGATGAGATAGTCTGACTCAAACAAAAGATGCTTCAATTTACGCCATTGTACGCCCCATTTCGTACAGACAGCATTGCCCCAATTTTTCCCCATTAATCTACTTTTTTATTTTATTATTTCGCTAGTTATACAAGGTTTTAGCTTCAAAAAGAAAGTCTATTTTCACAGTTAAGCATGCAATCTTTGAAGCCTTTAAACTTCACTTGCACCACTATTCAAATTACTTTTCCGCTATTTTTTTAGCTCAATTGGTCACTTTTATATTTTTGGAATAGCACGGTTTTTATTCTAAACGCTCGGTGAATAAGATCCCATTCAGATGATCGACCTCATGTTGTACGATCCGTGCGGGAAAGCCATTCAAGGTTTTCTCTTTGACTTCACCTTGAAGGGTCAAATATCGCACGTGAATTTGCTCGGCTCTCGGGACTTGTCCTCGTGCATTCGGCACACTTAAGCAGCCTTCTTCACCCAAAACTGTGGTCGTAGATCGAGATGTAATCACTGGATTGACCATCACGATCGCCTCCATTTCAGGCGCATCGGGATAGCGTAAATTTGCACGTGAAGCCACGATAATCACCCGCTTTGAAACATAAATTTGCGGTGCGGCAATGCCTACGCCTTGACGCTCAAGCATAGTGGCATGCAGTGTTTCACTTAGTGCAGTTAACCATGCAGAACCTATTTCAGATGCTTGTACCTCTGCGGCAGTGAGCGTCAAAATCGCTTCTCCACGCTGTGCAACAGCAGCAATATGACTCATGTATTTATCCTTTTTTAAGTCTAGCGGGCTTAAATTATTTAACTGATGTTACGCACGTAAAAGTAATTACGCATTTTTAAAATGATATTTAAGTTTATTCGACGGAGTCTTACATCTAGGATTTAAATAAAGGGATTAGCCTTCGGCTGGAGGTACTCTTACGAAACGTTGTTTCTCATTCGGCAAAATGAGAAGCAAAGCTTCGCAAGGAAACCATCTTGCGGTGCAATGCACCTCACCGACAAAACTCGTTCACTAGTATCAAATTGTTCAAAGTATCGCAAAAACTTTTTTGATTAGAAGGAGTCCTGTCTCAAACACTTGCGGATGACGTTACCGCGTATCATTCTTTCATTTGAATCAAATAACGCTTCTGATGTTACTGCGTAATATCAGTTATTTAAAAAAAACAACCATGCAATATGCATTATTATCGGTTCTGAGTATAAAACAACAGCATGCTATGGCTTTGAATCTTTTGTGGTTTATATAGAGCACAAAGTAAAATAGTAGATCATACTACCCTATACCATTGATATTTATCATTTATACATCAAGGTGTGCCATTATCTATTAGCAATCATTCTTTTAGTTAATGCGACTTTATCTATATTATTTTGTTCTTAATTAATAATATTTTCATAACTATAAGTTTTTAATAAGGCAACAAAGTTTGATTATTCAATAAAAATTTGAATCACTAAAATCCTCAAATGCTATTTGCTGCTGGAAAATATTTGCATGGAAGCTCAGCCACGCCTGACTCGTCAAGATAAACGTACCCTCGGACTGTCATCACTCGGTGGCGCACTTGAGTTTTATGACTTCGTTATTTATGTATTTTACGCCAAAATTATTTCGGAACTGTTTTTCCCCACTGGCCTCAGTCCATTTTGGGCGATGCTGAATACCTACGGTATTTTTGCCGCAGGATATTTTTTCCGCCCATTGGGTGGTGTGGTAATGGCGCATTTTGGCGATTTGATTGGTCGTAAGCGTTTATTTAGTTTGTCTATTTTACTCATGGCTTTGCCTACGCTGATGATCGGTGTGATGCCAACTTTTGAAAGTATTGGCTATGCAGCACCGCTTCTGCTCCTACTGATGCGCGTGATTCAAGGCATCGCGATTGGTGGTGAAATCCCTGCGGCATGGACTTTTGTTTCAGAGCATGTGCCTGAGCAAAAAATTGGTATCGCCAACGGCCTACTTACTGCCGGATTATCTTTGGGTATCCTATTGGGCGCACTAATGTCTTTGTTTATTTCATTACAATTTACAGAGGCAGAAATCCATGACTGGGCATGGCGGATTCCATTTATTCTAGGCGGAATCTTTGGTTTTGTAGCGCTCTATCTCCGCAGTTATTTAAAAGAAACGCCTGTATTTAAAGCTATGCAAGAAAAGAAACAATTGGCTAAAGAGCTTCCTGTGAAACAAGTGCTGCAACAGCACAAAACAGGCGTTGTGATTGGTATGCTGTTTACATGGTTCTTAACTGGCTGTGTTGTTGTGCTGATTTTAGCGATGCCAAATTTACTCACGGGCGCCTTTGGTTTTGAACGGGCCGATGCCTTTAAAATGCAAAGTGCCGCTATTGTGATGCAAATGGTCGGTTGTATCTTGGCAGGTCTTTTGGCAGATCGCTTCGGTGCGGGTAAAGTGATGCTGTTCGGTTCACTCCTTGTCGCAATAATCGCGGGCGTGTTCTATAACAGCTTGGGCCATGTGGCAGCATCGACCGTGTTTGCGCTCTATATGTTGCTCGGTTTGGCATCAGGTACGGTTGGTATGGTGTCTTATAGTATGGTGAAAATGTTCCCTGCACAGATTCGTTTCTCGGGCATTTCATTTTCATACAATTTGGCCTATGCCATCGCGGGTGGTATCACCTTGCCGTTGGTTCAATGGTTGAGTTTATACAGCAACATTGGCGCTATGTATTATATTTGGACCGTCTGTTTGGTGACCTTCTTTACTGCGATGCTTTATCGTCAACGTTTTGAAAAAACATCTCATTAAAATAATAAAAAAGCGGTCAATGACCGCTTTTTTTAAATCTCTTTCAAATCAATTCAGGCTTTTAAATTTTTACGCAATTCATCTTCTACAATTTCAATCTCAAGCTGACTAAAACGACGAATTTCACCTTCTGCATGTTTTTCAAGTAATCCACCAATAAGTGGAACTTTGACTTTCACCGTCCAGTCCAAATTGAAACTCACTTGTGTTGCATCACCACTGACACTTCTTTTACAATTGGCTTCGAGCGGTAGGTTCGGATCTAGTTTGACGTCAGAGGTTAATGCCGCCAAATTACTAATATCCGTACGTTTTAAGCGAAACGCATCTTTTAAAAATTTCTTGGCAATATCTGGAATATTTACATCAAGGTTATAGGCACGTTTTAAGGTATACATATCACCTGTTTTTTTTGATTCTAAAATTTCTAGATTTTCACCCGGTATGCGTTTGCACACCGCTTCATGCAAGCTGATATCTGCGGCTAGTCGTTTAAAATCTTCAATTGAAACGCCATGAATAGTGGCATTGACGGTAAATTGATGTGCCATTCTCGTAATCCTTCAGGTCAATATTGGTTTTATTGTTTTATTTCGCCCAGTCTACAGTTGCTAAAACTGTGCTTTGGATTAAATCGGAAAGCGCTGTGGCTGTCATTGACCTGAAACCAAGCTAGAAAAACAGAATTGCCATACTGCAACTCAGAGGGACTCTGCCTTAAAGGCTTTTTTGAAATATTTGCCCATGCTGATTTTTCAACTCGAGCTGAAATTCCCAGCCCGCATCAATTTTTAAATACATCCCTGCATAGGACAACTTTGCGTACCAATGACCAAAGTCGAGGCTAAAAATATCAAAGCTGGCTTGTTCAGGAAGCTGTTGTATTGGTTTTGCATGTATCAAAGCGCTTGGTTCAAAAGACGTGCAGTGCGAGCCATAATCATGAAAAAGTTCGAAACATAGCTGATTAAAAATTTTAAATGTTGAATCTTTTGGGTCAAGTTGCGTCATTGCTTTAATAACGTTCCATATCTTTTCATTTCTTCTTACGCTTATTTTTTTCTTTTTTAAAACGAATCTTTAAAGAGCTGATTTTAAAAATTTTATTAATTTAAAAGCATGCTATGCACCACACCATCCCGATCACGGTGTACCAATTTGATTACTTGTGAATAATCGATCAAAACGCTTTGGTGTTTGTAACTGATTTGGATGCCGTATTCATCTGCACCATCATCCAAACCGCTGATGCTACATTGCGTGCCTTGTGGAAATGCATTGAGCCATTCAGCGTTATACACATCTGCTATTTGTTCAAACTGAAAAAAGCTCGCTTTTTGCTGCAATAGAAACCCAGCTTGTCGATCAAAACGCAGTTGCTGCTCAAGTTGAAAGTCGATAATCATGACTCTGCACGCTCTTTACTTATTCATCGGGTTCGGAATCGGCTATTAAAAGTAGCTTTGCCATCACCCAATGATCCTTATAAAGCTTTCATCGCCTGTTGCTGCTGTTTATTTTTGACTTGTGTCCATTGCCACCAACCAAATGCCGCCAAGCCCACAAAACCAGCATACAACGCCGCAGTGAGATACAGGTCTTTGTATATAAACATACCCACATAGATAATATCGACAAATACCCAAAGCACCCAAGTAGCAATATGTTTCCGGCTGGTCCAATACGTTGCGAGTAAGCTAAACGCGGCCAATTGTGCATCCAAAATCGGTACGGCTGCATCGGTAAAATAGTGCAAACTTAAACCAAAAATCAAACCGCCCACCGCTGCTAAGAGCATTTGAAAGATCACGAGTTTGGTCGCAATCGGTTCAATACGGATGTCATGATCTTGTTGTTTGCCCTTCAACCAGTGATAAAAACCGTAGAAGTTCACCACCACAAAGAAAAACTGCAAAATGGTTTCGCCATAAAGTTTGTAGGTATAAAACAAGTAGGCATACAGCAAAAAAGCTGCAAAGTTAAACCACCAACACCACATATTTCGCTTAATGGTTAAACTCACCCCGATTAAGCTAATAATAACTGCAAATATTTCTAAGTTCGACATGGTTGATTGGGCCTTAAAAAAGCTGCAGCTATTATGGAAAAAATCAGCCCAAAGGCAAGCTATATCACACACTATTTCATATCAACTCTGTAAATTTTAAATCAAACCACTCATCCACCAGACGATGATTTTGATGTTTTGAACGCATCAGTTTTGACAGTTTTCTAACAATCTTTTAAAAACTTAGCTATGCATAAAGAATAATTAGAAGGAATTATCCAAATGTCAGAACAACAAGGTCGTGTAAGTCGAGAAATTCGTGGTCATCTTTATTTAATCGGTTTGGACCGTGCAGATAAACGAAATGCGTTTGACAGTCATTTAATTCATGACCTTTCACTGGCGCTCACTGAATATGAAGATGATCCAAATTTACGCTGTGCGGTGATTTTTGCTCATGGCGATCATTTTACTGCGGGTCTAGATCTGGTCGAACTACAACCCAAACTTGGCAGCGGGCTGTTTAATTTTCCTGATCAGCAAATTAATCCGTGGGGAACCAACTCACGACAACGAAAAAAACCAGTTGTGGTCGCGGTACAAGGGTTCTGTTTTACAGCGGGTATTGAACTCATGCTGAATGCCGATATCGTGATCGCACAGCGTCACACGGAGTTTGCTCAAATGGAAGTGCAACGTGGCATTCTTCCTTTTGGTGGTGCAACAGTTCGTTTTGTCCAAGCAGCGGGTTGGAATAAAGCCATGCGCTATTTACTCACAGGTGAACGTTTCAATGCGCAAACGGCATATGACATGAACTTGGTGACTGAAATCACTGACCAAGCACCCTTATCTCGTGCCATTGAACTTGCGGAACAAATTGCGCAGGCTGCACCACTGGCGGTTCAGGCAACACTCGCTGCAGCACAGCAAGGTGTGCATTTGGGAGCCGATGCTGCCTTTGCTCAATTAGATCAGCACTTACAGCCATTACTAAAAACACAAGATGTACAAGAAGGCGTGATGGCCATGCTACAACGTCGCGCAGCCAATTTTCAGGGCAAGTAAGCCTTTATTTAAACTGAGTAAACCCTTTCCGTCCTGCCCATCCAGAGAAAAATTATGTCAACGGATTTAGAACCAGCAGCGCAAGAAATACATAGTACACCCGTGAGTTTCCCTGCAACCGATGGTTATACGCTTTCAGGCGTTGAATATCGGCCTAATACTGCCGCTAAGGCCAATATTATTATTTCAAGTGCGACAGGTGTACCTCAACAATTTTACCGTCGATTTGCCGAGTATGCCGCAGAACTCGGTTATCAAGTACTGACTTTTGATTATCGTGGTATTGGACGTTCTGCACCGTCAAAACTTAAAGGCTTTAAGATGTCCTACCTCGACTGGGGACGTTATGACCTTTCTGGTGCCATAGCTTATATGCAACAACACGGTCAGGAAACTTTTCTAGTGGGACACTCCTATGGCGGTCAAGCATTAGGCCTCACCTCAAATCACGATCAGATACGTGCCATGTATTGTTTTGGCACTGGCGTAGGTTGGCATGGCTATATGCCCTTTAAAGAAAAAATGAAGGTTCATGTGATGTGGAATATCGTTTTTCCGCCAATGGTTGCCGTCAAAGGATATTTGCCTTGGAGCAAACTCAATATGGGCGCTGACCTCCCTGTCGATGTCTATAAACAATGGCGCCGTTGGTGTAAAAACCCAACCTATTTCTTTGCCGACCCTGAGCTGAGTGAGTTATCTCAACAATATGCTGCTGTTCAAACGCCGATTTATGCGGTCGCTGCACTCGATGATGACTGGGCATTACCCAATTCACGACACGCTTTTATGCAGCATTATGCGCAAGCGTCAATGCACTATATCAATATTGAAGCGCAAGATTATGGTCTAAAACAGATTGGTCATATGGGATATTTCCGCAAAGGTGCTGAACCCTTATGGCAGGAAGTGATTGGAAGGTTTAACGAGCTATTAGTCGCCTAGACCAATTTACTTCATACATTGCACATTGAATTATTCGGATAGAGAGATACATGCGTCCACGGAAAAACACCTCTGAACATCTGTTGTTACAGTCAGCACACGCCTTTAAACGCTATGGCTATATGGGCTGCAGCATGGGGAAATTGGCTGAAGCCTGTGGACTCTCAAAAGCTGCGTTTTATTATGACTATCCGAATAAAGACGCTTTGCTGATGGAAATTTTAAACCTGACACACGTGAAGTTAAAGCACAGTATTTTTCAGCAATTACAGCAATCCACTGCATCACCTCAACAGACTTACCCGCACATCCATCAACTGGCCATCCAGTTTTTTAGCCAAGGTGGATTAGGTTGTTTAGTCGGGATATTAAGTATGGAACGTCAACATTTGCCTACCGAGATTTTTGCGAAATTACAGTCCATCTTTCACGAGTGGCAACTCGCCTTTGAAGTGTTTTTTCAGCGATGCATGAGCATCGAACATGCCGCGCAACTTGCCAAAATCAGCTTGGCGGATTATGAAGGCGCAATTTTAATGGCCCGAATAACCGATGATTTGAGTTATCTCGATTTAGTCCAAGATCGCATTTTGCTTCAACTTGCGGAGTCTTGATAGCGATATTCAATTTTATGTTCTTCGCCAAAACGGTCGACATGTGTATAAAACTCACCGTATCGGCCTAAATAATACTCGAGCGATTGATTGTAAAAACTCCAATAAATCGACCATTCATTCAGATCTAATTGGCGAATTTGAGTTTTACAATTGACTGGCATGCGACGTAAAAAAACTTCTTGTAACTGTTCGGCTACCTGTAGCGAATCTAATTTGTATTGTTGTTGAAAGAAAATTTCCGCAATATCATCAAAAAGTTGCTGTTCATATTCATCTACTTCAATGACATGATCGACGTCACGAATAGCATCATCATTCGATGCTAAAGAGATACTTTTCGATTTTTTTGGTGCTTGGTAACGCGTATATTTTTGACGATATTTTTCTGTTTTTATTATTTTTTTGACCACGATTCCTGCTGCAGACAACGCAATCAGAATACACATCACAATGAGAAAATTAACCATAATAACAACCTACTGCCGATGACGCGCATGCACATCTTGAATCATCGAATATTTTTATGGACTAATATAACGCACAATAACGTTTAAAATTCATCTCTGTACACGACAAATTTCACAGAACCCTTATCCTATCAGGATTCTGCTTTCTTAAAATTGCCAAAATTTCCTTAAACTCTTCTTTTTTCCCAAAACCAATTAAACGCTGAATCGCCATTTGAACA